>CAZBIU010000226.1:0-11336 GCA_964491625.1 uncultured Myxococcales bacterium | reverse complement strand
GTTCTCTTCGCTGCGGTGCGAGTATGGCTGGCCTGATTTTGGGGACAGGCCCTAGGTAATCGAACGCATTCTTGGCCGTGTAGCCGAGCGGCGCCCCGATAGCCTCCGCAAGTCCCGGTGGCGCCTCGCAAGGTTGCGCATAAGCGGCAGGGAAATCCATCACGATCCGGTCACCCTTGCGCCGGGCTGTGAGCAGGCCGCTCCGCGTGTGGAATCGAGCCTCCTCTGTCTCGCGCAGTCGGCCTGACTCCCAAAGAACGTGCGCGCTCGCCAGTGTCGCGTGTCCGCAGAGGTCGACCTCGACGGTGGGCGTGAACCATCGCAAGCGAAAGACGTCACCCTCGGAGAGCAAGAAGGCCGTCTCCGACAGGTTCATCTCGCGCGCGACAAGCTGCATCCACCGCTCGTCCCTTGGGCAGTCCAAGACGCACACTGCTGCCGGGTTGCCCGTGAAGGGCTGAGTCGCAAAGGCATCCACGACGACGATTGATTGGCCCATGTGCTGTGTCGCAATCATAGCCCATCTGCCTGAGCCTGGCACTCGGTGCCGCCCAACCCCGGTAGTGGTACTATCGACTGTCATCTACGGCCTCTCGCCATGACTGTGCGCGATTTCACCTTTGGGGACGAGACCTCGTTGCAGACCGTCTTCCACTCAGCGGTCCACACGATCGCCGCCGGTGACTACACACCTGCGCAGCTCGACGCCTGGGCGCCCGACCGGCCTGACATGGAGCAATGGACGGCGCGGATGCGCGTCATTCGACCGTTTGTCGTCGAGGATGATGGCCGCATCGTCGGGTATGCCGACTTGCAGGTCAGCGGCTACCTCGACCACTTCTATGTTTCCGGGACGCGCGCACGCCGGGGCGTTGGCCGCGCTCTCATGGATCGCATTCACGCTCGCGCAGGGGAGCTGAAGCTCGGACGACTCTTCTCCGATGTAAGTCGGACTGCGCAGCCATTCTTCGAACGCTTTGGCTTTCGGGTTCTTGAGCACAAAACCATCATTGTGGGTGGCATCAGTTTGCCGAACGCACGCATGACCAAGGATCTGCTTACCGCCGACTGCCGGAAGGACGAATCATGGACACCGTAGCGAGCGAGCCTGCCGGCCCGGACGCAGACCTTCCCGCCTTCAAAGATCGCTACGCAAGGTTGTGCATTCTTGGCGTATTCGCCGCCGTGGGCCAGCGTTGATCGCAGTCGCCCGACTACGTCGGTGTCGTCAATCTCAGCACACCGGACCTGCGCACTGATTCACGATTCTGTCGCAATCGCGCTGCTCCGGCGAAAGTACTATTGGGCGAGGTGGACAACTAGATGCTTTCGGGAGATCACCTCTTGGCACAGGAGACCAGCCAACCCTACGAGGAGAGGGCTCGCGAAATCATCGAGCGCCGACTCATCACGCCGCATTTCCAGCCCATCGTCGATCTCCACCACGGGGCGGTTTTCGCCTGGGAGGTGCTGTCGCGCGGGCCCGAGCCCCTGTCTTCGCCCAAGGAGATCTTTGCCGCGGCGGAAAAGCTGGGCCTGTCTGCGCGGCTTGAGCTGATCTGCCGAACCCTCGCGCTGCAATCCATCGCCAACCTGCCGGCGGCAACTCGTTCGCATCCGTTCTTCATCAACGTAAGCCCCAACGCCATCGGCGATCCGACGCTCAGCGAAGGGCAGGTCAAGGCCGAGCTGGCCAGCTTTGGCCTCGACCAACGAAGCGTGGTCATCGAAATTACCGAGCGGGAGACCATCGCGGACTACCAGGCCTTTGAACGCCACATCCGCCGCTTCGTCGAGCAGGGATTCCGCATCGCTCTCGACGATGTTGGGGCCGGGCATTCGGGCCTGGTGACCTTGGTGACGTGCTCGCCGCACTTCCTGAAGCTCGACATCACCCTGGCAAGAGACATCCAACGTCACTCGTACAAACAGCACCTGGTCAAGTCGCTCATCGCATTTGCGGCCAGCGTGGATGCGGCGCTGATCGCGGAGGGTGTCGAGACCTGGGACGAGCTTGAGACCGTGGCGCGCTTGGGGGTGCGCTACGCGCAGGGGTTCCTCTTTGCACGGCCCGGCCGTGTGCCACGCGAGATCTCCGAAGAGTCCCGCAAAGAGATCCGTAGGGTCATGCGGCAGTTCAACTATCGAGAATCCGATCTCAACGAAGCCGTGGGGCCGCTGGTCATTCGCTGCGCGTCCATCCCCGAGGGCGCCAAGCGGGGTGAGGACGTTCAGCGCATGTTCCGGTCCGATCCATCGCTCGACCACCTCGTGGTGCTGCGGGGTGAGGAGCCGGTGGGTCTCATCACTCGACAACACTACTACACGCACACCGGCGGGCCGGTGGGGTATCCCCTGTTTCAGTGGAAACCGGCGGAGCAACTCGCTCGAAACAGCCCGCTCATCGTGGAGGATTCCATCAGCGTCACCGCCCTCGCCCGCCTGGCCATGGACCGCTCATCCGACGAGCTGTACGACCCGGTCGTCGTGGTGAACGGAAGCGGGCGCTTGCTCGGGACGGTCACGATTCGGCAATTGATCGTGCGCTCGAACGCGCTCGAAGTTCAATGGGCACAGGGGTCGAGCCCGCTGACCGGGTTGCCCGGCAACCGGAGTATCGAGCGCTGGATCCTCGACGCGTTCGAGCACGCCGATGCGTGTGTGCTGTACGCGGATCTCGACCGATTCAAAGAGTTCAACGATTGCTACGGGTTTCTGCAGGGCGACGAGATGATCCGCTGCCTGGCGCGCGTGCTGTCGCGCGTGTTGTCGGGTCTTGCGCCCGAGGCACGCCTGGGCCACATCGGTGGCGATGACTTCGTCATTGTGTCGCCTTGCGCGGTCGAACCGCAGGAGGTCGAGGCCTTGTGTCGCCGATTCGATGAGGCCAAGTTGGCGTTGTTCAGCCCGCAGGATATCGAGCGCGGCAGCTTTCGCACCATGGACCGGCGGGGCCAAGAGGTGGTCATTCCGCTTGTCACCCTCAGCGTGGCGGTGGTGCCGGTCGAGGCTGTGCAAACCCCAGACCACCCCGCGGCGCTGGCGCAAATGGCAGCCTCGCTTAAGCGCAAGGTCAAGGAGATGACCGCTCAAAGTGGCAATAGCAAATTTCTCTTCGAACGGCGGCGCTGCCGCCGCGAAAGTTAAGACAAAGTCATGTTGCAGGCAGGCGCTCCCGACTATTTCATGGAAAGTGATGACGAGTCCCTCCGGCTGGACCTCAAGACCGACCCCGAGGCCGTCGAGGACCAAGCCCGGTGGGCCGGGGTTGCTCCGGGCATGCGGGTTCTCGATTTGGGCTGCGGCGCCGGAAAGACCACCCACATTCTGCACCGCCTGGCCCAACCGGGAGGGCAAGCGTTTGGGATCGACTACTCTCCGCGCCGGATCGCGTACGCCAGGGAGAACTATTCCGCAAGCGGGATCACGTACGTGCAAAGTGATGTCTGCGCCCCGCTTGCCGATCTAGGTCGCATCGACCTTGTGTGGACCCGGTTCCTGCTCGAGTACTTCGCTGACAAGGCGTTCGCCATCGCCAAGAACGCTTATCAGATCCTCGAACCGGGCGGCACCCTCTGCTTGATTGATCTCGATCAAAACTGCTTGGGGCACTTCGGCGCGTGCGGACGGTTAGAAGGAACTATGCAGAACATGGTGCTAGCCATACAGAAGCAACACGGTTTCGATCCCTTTGTCGGCCGCAAGCTCTACGCCTACCTCTACGACCTGGGATGCGTCGACATCGAGGTGCGGATGTCGGCACATCACCTCATCTACGGCAAGCTGTCCGAGACCGACCGCTTCAACTGGCTATCCAAGGCCGAGGCGACCCGTAATGTTGCGGGGCTCTTCGCGGACTATCCGGGCGGGTACGGAGAGTTCCGCCGCGAGCTGGTCGCCTTCCTCGAGCACCCGAGACGGTTCATCTACACCCCCCTCATCATGTGCAAGGGAAAGAAGTCGAACGTTCAGGAGTGATCAGGCGGTCTTCAGTGAGACCGGCGCGTCGGGCAGTGGGGTCTCCTCGACGGGTCGCACGAGCACGGGTCCGGTTAGCTCGAGCTGGGCCGGATTGGCTCGCGCGTAATAGCAAAGGAAGGCGTCCACGAGCCGAGGCTCGAAGCTCCTGCCCGCCTCGCTCCTCAGAAGCGCGATGGCCTCGTCCCTGCGCATGGGCTCGCGGTAGTGGCGCTTGGCGGTAATGGCTTCGAAGAAGTCGGCCACCGCGATGATCCGTGCACCCAGCGGTATCGCCTCTCCGCTGAGCCCACGCGGATAGCCGCTGCCGTCCAGCTTTTCATGGTGGGCGCCGGCAATGGCCGGGATCTGTCGGTAGATTCCCTCGAAGCTGATTCGGCGAAGGATCTTCTCGGTCTGCTCGGCGTGAATCTTCACCTGCTCCTGTTCACGTGGGTTCAAGCGTCCAGGCTTGCGGAGGATCGCGTCCGGTACCGCGATCTTGCCGTAATCGTGCAGCAACGCCGCTATCGAGATCACCTCGCGCTGCTCCAGCGAAAGGCGGAGCTCGTCGCAGATCCCGACCGCGTACTCGGTGACCTTCTCGGAGTGGCCGCGGGTCAGCGGATCGCGCGCATCGATGCTCGCGGCCAGTCCGCGCAGGATGGACCGAAACTGACGTTCCTTGGATTTCAGGAGCTCCTCGTTGCGCAGACTGATGCCGACCACGGCGGCAACGCCGATAAGCAGGCTGCGGTCGGTCTCGACCAGCGGCCGTTTGGTCTTGACGTTGTCGACTGCCAGAACGCCGATCGATTCCCCGTTGCTCACGATCGGACAGCAAATGAACGACTCCGCGCCCAGCTCCCGGGCGTAGGACATGCTCTTGAGCGAGAGATCCTTTTCGATCCCGTCCACGTTGCTCACAAGAAACGACTTCTGTTGCTTGAAACAGGCCACGAAGATTCCCCGCGATCCCGGTTTGTCCAGATGAAAGGCGGTCTGCTTAAGGAGCCGGAGCTGCCTGTCGTCGTGGCCATATCCTGCGCCAAAGACCAGGCGCTTTTTGCCGTTGTCCGCGAGGAGAATCATGCAGCGGTCGTAGTCGAGCCATTTCTTGCAGGTTTTCACCACGCTGGGAAGGACATCGACCGCCCCGAAGCGCCTGCTGATGGCCTGGCCGATCTCGCTGGTTAGGACCGCATTGTTGTGGTTCACCTCGATCTGGTGGACCAGCTGCTGGGTCGAGTCGAACAGGCTGTTCAGACTCGCGGCCATGTCCTTCTTCTCGAACGAAAGGTGAAGCGAGGTGAGGAACGCCAACATCGCGAGCGCGCCTGGCAGCACCTGGGTGATACCACACCAGGGATTGTGCATCGCAGACAAGACCACCAGCGGAAGAAGAAATGCCGCCGCATAGTTGCGCGCTCGTTTGAACAGGTCTGCTTTGGAGCGACTCCAAGATATGATGTACCGGCAGGTCTTGCCTCCTCGAAAGATGCACTCCGAGTGGTCGACTTCCGGCGTGCCACGGGCGAACAGGAGGGAAACTGCTTCGAGAAAGCCCATACGGTTTTCGCATTGGTAGGGCTTCTCCTCCACACCTGGCTCGAAGGTAGTCGTGATTTCGACCCGGTTCGAGCTCAGGCTCCGCGATGCAAAGGTCGAGGAACGGGTCAACCGCCGGGCGCCTCTTCCGAACAGCTCGTAGGCCCTACCGGGCCCGACTGTTCCGAGGAAGAACAGCTTCATTGCTCCCAAGGCGTCCGGGGAAGCGGCATAGCGACCGGCCTCGCGCGCTATCGACGCGTTGCTCGTCAGAAATGATAGCTTCTCGTAGAATCGGTCAGTCTGGTCCTGGGTGAACCAGTGCCCTTCGTCGGCCACCTCGTGAGCGGTCATGCCGGCGTATTCCAGCAGATCCGCAACCCGGAGCTGCGGATACTTCCTTTCGATGAGTCGTATGTAGTTGTCGATAATGCGGCTGTTATACAGACGGCGACCGTCGCTTGTCATGAGCGTCCCCGTTCCTTCTGCCAGCTCGAAAGATTGCGCTTACTGAGCGGTTGAAACTGTCGGAATGATAGGGCTTCAGACACCACATCACATATCGCTTCTCGAACGGTATCTTTAAGCTCTTCGCAGCGGCTTCGGGATAAATCAGGACCGGAATCTCGTCCAGGCCAAGGCTCTTCGCCAGAACGAACAGTGCATCGCGGATGATCTCACTGCTGAGGTGCTGTTCCTCCAGCACAAATAGGGTTATGCAATTGGTCAGATCGGAAAGGTTGAGGCCGACGTCGGCGAGGTTGACCATGGCGATCGCCTGCAAGCGGTCATTTCGCCTAAGTGCATAGAGCTTTCGTTCTCGCTTGAGGCCCAACTTTCCGAATTCCTCGCCGAGGTCGCCGTGATCGATATCGCCCGGTTCGAGATCGAGCGCGCCGATCATGAGCCCAGGCGACTCGTGCCGGCTGAAGCTAGACAACTCGCGCAAATCGTCGTCGTCGGCCGGCCCCCAACAATGGCCGCCAAGCTCGCATTTCTCGTTGCTGCTGCACTGCAAATGGAAATAGGCGAAGACATCCTCGGAGCACTTGCTCGGGTCGTCGATACGACGGCAGACACCACCGAACACGCTTCTCGGGAAGTGGTTGTCTGGTCGATAGAAGCAGATCACGTAGTCCATATGCATGAACGAAAAGCGGCAGGATTCGGTCACAAAGCGGGTGATTTGATCGAGGACGTTCAGGCCAGCTTTGTAGGTGTAGTTGCTGCGTGCCGCGTGGTGATGAATCAGCCATGTGCTGTCGTAGAACCGCACCATGGCCATGTGCCCGAGGATCTTGCCCCGGTCTTGATAGACGAAGTGTCGCGCAATGCTCGGACTTTCGGCATACAGTTTCTCGTAGGTCTGTTTGATTTGCTCCCGGTTCTTTTGAATGAACCCGTACTTCTGCGGATAGATGAACCCGGTTTCGAAGAAGAAGTTCCAAAGCTCGTCCATGTCGACCCGGTTGCAGACGTACGAACGGCGATTGTCAACCTGGTGCAAAAGACCAACAAGTTGGACGTGATCCGTGACGTCCATGTCCAGCAAGGCCAGCCCACACCTGATGCGCGCGTCTTCGGACGCTGGCTCCAGTACCTGGCGATGGACGACCTGGACTCGACACGCGAATCTCAGGTTGTTGGTAGGGCAGAGATCGACCCGAGGGATCATGAGTCCCGGCATGAGAACGGCGTTGCGGGCGTTCTCCTCGACCGCCAGGCCAGAGCTGGAAAGGTCCAGAACTTTGAGTGACACCAGTCTGCCGGTGAGCGGGTGCTCGAACACTATGGTCGGCGCTGGAACCAACTCGTGACGAATGCTCCGATACTGCTTGCTTTCGAAGCGCTGGATGCGGTCCTGCGCCGGTTCAAGCACGCACTCCTGGACTCGCTTCCCCCCGGTCTGACTGACGATCCTGCAGTTGCCCGAAAACAGGATCTCCTTATCCTTTGACAGAATGACCATCACAGGCGCGCCCGCGACGAGCCACCCGAACGTCTGTGGCGGCGTCGCGCGAACGCGCGCGCGAAATGAAATCGGGCTAAAGTCAACCAAGCTACCGTCGAAAGACGACCCGCTGCTCAGGATCTGAACCTGAATGCCTCTGGCAGGGTGGCGCACGACTCGACGGGAGTGGACTTCGGTACAAACCTCGGGAAGCTCGATGACGATCCCGTCCTCGTCCACGGATGTGACCCGCCCGATCCCCTGAAGCAGCTTCTGCTCGTCGGGGACGAACAGCGAAGTGAAGACGTAGTACTTGCGGATGGCGCGTGCCGCGCGAGGGTCCACCCAGGTACATCGTAGGAGGTTCTCGCGGCACGGTTCTGGTCTGGCCTCAACGCGCAGTGGGTGTCCGTACCGCACGTGCTCGAAGGCGAGCACAACAGTCTTGTCTTGAAAGTTGAGATAGTTGAGCTTGTTGATCAGGTACCTGAGGTCGACCGGACGTGGCCTTGTGGTGGCAGAACCCACATCGCCGACATCCGATGCTTTCGCCAGACCGGACTCCACCGGGCTGCCCGTCGGGGTTCCGCCCTCGATCACGTCGAAATGCTGGTGGGCCTGGTCCATGACTTTCCGTATTTTCTTGAGAGCACTGACGAACGCCACAAGGCCGGGCCATTGTAATCAATGACTCGCGGGCACTACTAGAGCGGGAGCACAACAGTTGTGTGAACTTTGAATGCGGTAGCACAATGTAGGCGGTTTGAAGACCCGTATTCGCGCGGACCGAGGCTTGGTTATCGAACCTTTGCGAAAAAGACGCCAAGTGTTCGCACACGCGAAACCTTCGCGCGACGGAGATGAGGTGGTATTGGGGCATGCGGATAGCCTACGGAGTTCACGGTTATGGCCGCGGCCACGCAACACGAGCATTGGCTCTGCTGCCGGAGCTTGGTCGCAGACACGAGGTTCGCGTCTTTGCCGGAGGAGATGCCTTCGAATCGTTGCACCGAGCCTATGGGGCGGTTCAAATTCCGAATCTCGGCTACGTCTACCAGCGAGGGCGTCTTTCGCTTGCACGCACCCTTTGGAACAATTTGCCCCTGCTGGCGGACGTGGTAAGGGCCGGACGCCACACGCAGGCCATTATGCGATCGCTGCGCGATTTCAACCCGCAGGTCTTATTGTGTGATTGCGAGCCACTCACCGCCCGCGCCGCCGGCTTGCTTGGGATTCCTCGTGTCTCGCTCGATCACTTCGGCATCTTGGCCCGCTGCCGGGTCGATCTCGGCTCGCTCGATTCCATTAAGAGCCTGCTCGACCGGACCCTCTACCTCGCCATGTTCGGTCGCGCACGCCACGCCTTGATTTCGAGCTTCTACGACGCCCCGCCGCGGTCGAAGCGCGTGGTCGTGATCGGAACGCTACTGCGCGACGAGGTACGGGCGGTGCGGCCCTCCGACGGAGGTCACCTGCTGGTGTATTTCAATCGTGGCGCCGAGCAGCTCACCCGGGGAATTGCCAAGGTCCTGGGCAGCTCGGGACGTGAGATCCGCATCTACGGCAGCGGCCGGGTTGGACGGGTCGGCAACATGTGGTTTCGCCCGACCAGCGATCGCGGCTTTCTCGAAGACTTGGCAGGCGCCCGCGCGGTGGTCGGTACCGCCGGCAACCAGCTCGTCGGAGAGGCGCTCTACTTCGGCAAGCCGCTCTTGGTGATGCCCGAACGGTCGGTCGAGCAGCGCATGAATGCCGCCGCTATCGTGCGACTTGGCGTCGGAGAGGCGCTGGCCGCGCGGGGATTCACCGAGCAGTCCTTGGCGGCGTTTCTCGACCGGGTCGACCAATATGTCGAGAAGATCGCGCGCAACGTGAACGACGGCCGCGAGCAAGCACTAAGAACCCTGGAAACGTGGTTCGCCGGGATCATGGCCGAGAAGGCCGAAATCCGAATGCTCGACGAGGTTCCTGCTTGAGCGTGCTCGGCTATCCCCTGCGGGTGCTGCAGAATCGACTGGGGTTCGTCCCCTGTCCATCGTTTTGCACTTTCCAGGTCTGCGATCGCTGCAACGCCCGGTGCGGCATGTGCGATTCGTGGCAACTCCCGCGGGGCGAAGAGATGTCGCCCGACGCGGCGGGAGCCATCTTCGCGCGCATCGGCCGACTCGACGTCGTCCGATTGACCGGAGGGGAGCCCTTCTTGCGCGAGGACCTGGGTGCGCTCGCGGAGGAGATCTTCGCTTCGTCGCGGCCAAGGGTTCTGCACGTCACCACCAACGGATCGCTGCCCCACCGGGTGGAGCGTTTTGCGGCCCAGCACTCGCATCCTCGCCGCCTGCACATCATGGTGTCGCTGGACGGCCTGGCGACGGAGCATGACCGAAACCGCGGCCGCGCATCTTGTTTTGCAAGTGCTTTGGACACGGTCGAGCGCCTTGCCTCGCTGAGGTCGCGGGGGCTGCGCGTCAGCGTGAACCACACCATTGTCTCCGCTGCCTCCTTGCGAGATCACGAGGGACTGCGGAAAAGGATTGAGGCGATGGACATCGACGTCCATTGGGTCCTGGCGTATGCCGGCTCCGCCATGTACGACGCAGGCCGGCGGGGTACCCGCGCTGAAGATCTTGTGCTGGCTGACCGCTATCCCTTGCATCCGGCCCTGGATGCAGAAGAGTGCGCCAGGTTTCTCCGAGGGCAACTCAATGAAATAGGCCGTCTCCGCGGAATGCACCTTCGCGTGGGCAAGCGCTACTACCTACGAGGATTGCGCGAACGAATCTCAGGTGTGCGTCCTGCAAGGTTACGTCCGCGCTGCGTCGCCCTACGCAGTCACCTGCGGATTCTTCCCGACGGCCGCGTGCCCGTGTGCCAGTTCAACACCGAGACTGTCGGCAACCTTTTGCGCCAGCCCTTCACGGAAGTTTGGTCTAGCGCCGCAGTACGGCGCGCCCGAACCTGGGTCGATGCTTGCGCTGGATGCTGGGCCGAATGCGAGGTGGTTCCTAACGCGCTCTACTCAGGGGATATCTGGCGAGCGGTGGTATAGGGCTAACGAAACCTTGTCCAAGGTTGCCGTGAGTCAGCGTCAACCGCGGGTTTCCAACCGGGCAGGAGCAGCTCAGTCTCAATTTGGTATCGGTCGCGAAGGCGTCACTTGAGTGTCACCTAGTTGCCACCAAGAACGGGAATACTTCGCCCCCAATGACCCCAGAATCGCGGTCCAAGGAACGCATCCTTGTGGTTGAGGACGAGGCCGACCTCAGCAGCTCGCTGGCGTACGCGCTGAGGGCACAAGGCTACGAAGCACGGGTTGCCGACCGGGGATCGACAGCCCTCGAGACGATCGAGACTTTTCAGCCAGACTTGGTTCTGCTTGATCTCATGCTGCCGGACATTTCGGGCTTGGAGGTTTGCCGGCAACTGCGCAAGGCCACCAGCGCCAACCAACCGGCGGTGATCATCGTTTCCGCGCGAGCACAGGAGATCGATCGCGTGGTCGGGCTGGAGATCGGCGCCGACGACTACGTGGTAAAGCCCTTCAGCGTGCGCGAGCTCATGTTGCGGGTCGATGCCCGAGTCAAGACCCGTCGGGCGCTCCTCGGTGCGGGTTCGCCTGCCTCCGCGGATGCCAAGCCTGATAGCCCGCAGGAGCACTTTGCGCTGCGCAACTTGAAGGTGGACGGCGCAGCCCACCGTCTGTTCGTGGACGATCAGGAAGTCCACGTCAGCCCTCTGGAGATGAAGCTGCTCATCTTCCTGTTTCGGGCGCCGGGACAGATGCGTACCCGCCGAGATCTGCTGACCGAGGTGTGGGGGTACCATCCCGATGTCGCAAGCCGCACCGTCGATACCCACATCAAGCGCCTGCGCGACAAGCTCG
>CAZBIU010000225.1:0-11339 GCA_964491625.1 uncultured Myxococcales bacterium | reverse complement strand
CACCAACTGGTCGCGGCCGTGCGACAGCACGAAGGCGCGCTTTTCACCCAGCGATGCGTACATGGTGTCGTTCAGGCGATAGGAATTGCGCCACACAAACTCGTCTTCCAGCTCGCGCGGGGCCATCGTCGAAAGACCGTTCGATTCGGCGAAGGCCTTCAGCACCGCGGGCTTCACGCGCACGACATAACGGTGAATGTCCGGGGGACGAACCTCGAGGCCGGGAATGTCCTTGAAGTTGTCGATGTGCGGCTGCTTGGTGGAAAGCGCGATGTCGAAGCTCGCCGTGACGAACTTCTGCTCCACTTCGTTTTCGGCCGCGGGATCCAGCAGCGCGATCTGCAGCAGGTAATGCGAATCGAGGATCTCGCGCGAAACGCCGATCTGCTCGGGCACCAGCCCCGCCGCCGCGATACCCCCGCCCTTGCCGTTGCCGCGATTCTGCATCTGGATCGACGGCTCGTGGATGAACTTGCCACGCACCGGGATGTTGCAGGCGAAGCCGGTGACCCCACAGCCACCTTCCTCCGCGCGGGCATTGCCTTCGGCGTCGTTGGGCTCGGCGTCGCGATAGGCCTCCGAGCGCGAGGCGAGTAGCTTTTCCGCCAAGTCGCTCATTTACCGGGCCTCCTTCGCGTAGTAGAGAACGTCGCTGCGTCCGCGCAGCTCTTTGGTGCTGGGGATGCCGAGCTTGACCAGGATTTCCACCATCTGCTCGCGCCAGGCGTTGAGCAGGTTGATGAGGCGCTGGCTGGCCCAGTCCAGGCTCATCAGCATCATCAATTCCGGATCGGTGCTGGCGATGCCGCGCGGACAGCCGCGGCCGCTCTCGCAGCACGCGCAACGCACGCACCCGAGCGCGACCATTTCGGCCGTGCCGATGACGACGCCGTCGGCACCGAGCGCGATGGCCTTCATCACGTCCCAGGCGTTGCGGGCGCCGCCACTGACGATCAAGGTGACCGCGTCGCGAATCCCTTCGGCGACCAGGAACTTGTGCACCTTCGCGATGGCGTACTCGATGGGCATCGCGATGTTCTTCTTGGCAATGTCCGGCGCCGCGCCGGTGCCGCCGTAGCTGCCGTCCAAGTGAATGATGTGCGCGCCGGCGTAGTAGCTGCCGACCGCCACCATGTCCACATCGGTTGGGGTTGACACCTTCACCGACACCAAGGCGCGCGGATTGACTTCCTTGATCCAGTCGAGGTGCTTCTTGTGATCCTCGACGGAATACACGCTGTGGAACGGGAACGGCGAGAACAAGGCGTTGCCCGCGACTGCCTCACGCATGCGCGCGACCGCCGGGGTGTTCTTGTCGCCCAACAGATGTCCGCCGAGGCCGGGCTTGGCGCCCTGGGCGTACTTGAATTCCACGATGGGCACGCGCTGGATGGTGTCTTCGCGCACGCCGAAGAGGCCCGTCGCGACCTGGGTGATGACGTGGTTGTCGTAGGGCTTGAGCCGGTCATGGAAACCGCCCTCGCCCGTGCAGGTGAAGGTGTTCCAAGCAGTGGCGGCGCGCGCCTTGCCTAGGATGGTGTGGATACTGACCGAACCGAACGACATGCCGCCGCCGTACACCGGCAGGTCGATGTGTAGCTGCGGCCGTCCATCGCCCCTACGATTGAGGTCGAGCCCGGTGTCCACTTTCGCGGGGTCGACCTGTCTCGGCGGCGCGACTGGAAAATCGAAGTGAATGCGATCGAATCCACCACCTGATTCGCCGACCCGATGCTCAAGCCCGGCCTTGGGCGCATGCCCGGTTTCGGCCATGTGCCAGGTGGACAGAATCATGTCCGACGGCCAGCGCGGGTCGCCCATGCCGTCGACGGTCGGGTTGCGCGCCATGGACAGTGCCTGCTTGGTGCACTTGGCGACACAGTAATGATCTGTCTTCGCGCATTCGGGACCAATGCACAGGTGGTCGCGTGGACGCAGGGAAAAAGTGTAGCCGTCGGGTTTGACGTGCACGCCTTCGGGGCAGAGCCTCGCGCAGTCGCCGCAGCCCGCACAGTCGGCCGAGCGGTTGATCTTGTACTTGCCAAGGGCGTTGTGATAGCGCTCGGGCGCCGGCCGCACGACCCGTTCGACATTCACTTGCGGCTCGCCGCCCGGCGAAAGAATGGGCTCGGCCACGGTTTGCAGATTACTTGCAGGCAAGGTCACCGAAGGCCTCCCGTTCAATGTCTTCCATGAAAATGGCGCGTCCGACCTCACCGCGCAAACGGCGAACTTCGCGGATGCCCATGGCGCCGAGCACTTCAATCAGTTGCGATTGCCACGCGCCCATCAGATTCACCATGCGTTGCGCTGCGTACGCGGGATCCAGGTCATTCGCCTCGGCCGCACAGGCGTCGACGTGGGTGTGCACCGTCGCGCCTCGACACACGCGGCAACCTAACGCGACCAAGAGTGCGGTGTCGACCGCAACCAAATCCGCGCCGCAGATAATGGTCTTTGCCATGTGCTCGGCCAGCGCGATGCCGCCCGAGACAATCAGGGTGACCTCGTCGCGCATGCCCGCCTTGACGAGGCCCGTGTGAATCTCCCGCAGCGCATCCTTAATGTGGCGCGGGTTCTCGGCCCCGATTTCGCGACCATGTAGATCCGCGACCAGGTGGAACACCTTCAGCCCGGCCTTGCTTGCGGCCAAAATCCGGTCGACTGCGCCCGCCTGCATCGGCAAGCGAAGCGCACAGATCAGCTTCGGATTCTTGGCCTTCGCCTTGCCGGCCAGGTCAAGCGCCATCGCCGAGTCGACGAATTCGGCCATGCGCACCTTGGACAACAACAGCTCCGCCTGCGCGAGCCCGTCGCTGCCAATCAAAGGAACGACGTGAGGCAGTTGCTCGACGGGCGCGCCGGCAGCCTCGGCAGCGGGCACAACGGCCAGGGTTCCGAGCGCCTTGGCCGCAGCGAGGCGTGCCTTGGTCAGAGCCTGTCCGCCTATGGTCCAGGGCGGGACGTCCAGAATCAGCGGAATCGGCACGTCAAACAGTACGGTGGTTTCGCCCGTCATGTGACCGTCGGACGTGAACGACAGGCGCATCGGCTTGGCGCCGATATCGACGCTGGTGCTGATGTACTCGCGGCCGTGGATGCCGTCGCGGGTGGGGCGAACGATCTCGGACATGTCGGTCCAGATGCCGTCGAATCCCGGGCCGTTGAACCGCCCGCGATAGCCCGCGCCCGAGACCGGAATGCGCCCGCTGTCGGCCTGATTCCAGGTGGTGGCCAGGATCTCCGGCCGCCAATACTCGTCGCCGAGCGCCATGTACTCGGGATTGAGCGAAATTCCGAGCAGCCCCTTGGTGCAGCCCTGCACGCACGAAAGACAGCCGCGGCACTCGTAAAGGGGAACCACCGACGTGGACGGGTCACGATTGTAGGCGGCTTCCTTCTTATAGGTGTCGTACACGCAACGGGGCTTCACGCAGTTCGTACAGCGCGAACAGTCTTCGCGCCAGTCCACGCTGCCGAACTTGCCCACGCGCCGGAAGCGCCCGGGCATCGCCGCAGCTTTGATGTGATACTTCTCGGGCATGGCAGCTTTCGCCCGGCTTACGCCAGACGCGCCTCCTCTATGATCTTGGGAACCAGCGTCTCGCAACCGTCGCTCAGGATGTGAATGCCGCGCACCCCCGGCATGGCCTTCACCTTGCCGGCCACCTCGGCCACGATGGCGATGCCGGCCCGAGCAGGGTCAGCCGTGCCCTTCAGCTTGGCGATCACGTCGTCGCCGATGGGCGCGAAGCCCGAACGCACCTTCAGGAATTCGGCCTGCGCGACGCTGGTCAGCGGCATCACGCTGGCGATGATGGAGACCTTCTGGTCGAGGCCCGCCGCGCGCACTGCCTTCAGCCAAGCCTCGAAGCCGGCCAGGTCGAAGATCGGGTCGGTGAACAGCACCTGTGCGCCCGCCGCGATCTTCTTCTTCATCTGCAAAATCGAAAGCTCGATCGGCTTCAAATACGGGTGCACGGCCGCCCCGATGCCGAACGACGGCGCCGTGGGCAGCTTGTTGCCGTCGAAATCCACGCCCTCGGAGGTCATCTGCGACAGCGCCTTGCAAAGCTGGGTCGAATCGATGTCGAACGCGCCCGCTGCCGCCGGCGCCGCGCCCAGACTCTGGTGCGCGCCGGTCAGGCAGAGAAAGCTCTTCACCCCGAGCGCGGTCGCCCCCAGTACGTCGGACTCGATGGCCACGCGATTGCGGTCGCGGGTGATGAGCGAGAGCATCGGCTCGAGCTTTTCCGCGGCCAAGAGCGCCGCGCACGCGAGCGCCGAACCGCGCACCTTACTGGGGTTGTCGGCGACCACCACGCCGTCGAGAGCCGCCGGAAAGCATGCCGCCAGCTTCTTCACCGACGCCGCATCGGAATCATGGGGAGGCAGACAGCCGGCCAGGAGAGCCGACTTCCCGCTCTTCAACTTCTCGCTCAGCCTATTCATCGCTTTCATCGCTATCGTCCAGTTCGTAGGGTGATTCTTCCGGCAAGGCGCCTCTGCGCATGGGGTTTGGCGAAACGGTTGCAACGTGCGCGACGAAGTCATCACGCACCGCCGCGATCTTGTGGCCCGTCGTCGGAGCCAACGGCGTCACCGGGTTCGGATTCAGCCCGAGCGCCATGTCTTCCCTGGCCGATCCTGGCAGGTGGAAGATCTTCAGCCGCCCGCGGCCAAGGCCAATCTGCCCGAGCATTTCATCCACGTGTGCGAGCCGACGCGCGCAGCGACGATTGCCTTCCAGGTGATGGCAATTGCCCTCCTCGCAGCAGATCACGGCGATGGCGTCCGCGCCATCCTCGAACGCCTTGAGAAAATGCTCGGGCTGCAGGCGTCCCCCGCACGGCACGACAACTTCCTTGACCGGAATCGGCCAAGCGAAGTCCGGCGTGGCAGGCCGACGGCGAATTCCCGACGACGGAACAAACCCGGCGCGGCCCGCGTTCTCGCAGATGAATGCGACAACGATACGCCCGCCGACGACGACCGACTTTCCGATTCCCGACGGAGCGACACTTGCCCCGATGTTACTCATGGCTCGTTCCCTTCCGGCGTCTCCTGGCAACCAACGAAAGCAAAGACTAGCAGAGTGCTCTGCTGGAGCCATTGTCTTGTGGGACGGTCTCGCTGTTGCTCAAACATCTTTGAAGATGCCAGTGCGAAAATTCCCGCGCACGGTACCTGGAAAAGCCACGTTTTGTCCACCACGATGGCGACGCGGCAGCATTTTCCATCCGCTAACCTGAGCGGAGTTGTGGTGAATACGACCTGTAATGCTAGATTCGAGGGAGGTCGCGGCATAACGCAACCATGAAGGCAACCATGAATCGCATCGAGCACGCCCTGGAGCTTTTCACGCAAAGGTTCAACTGCAGCCAAGCCATCTTCGTCGCGTTTCGCCAGAAGGATCGGCTCGACGAGGAAGCGGCGCTCAAGCTGGCCACGGTTTTCGGCGCCGGCGTGGCATGCACCGGCGGAACCTGTGGAGCGGTGTCCGGGGGCTTGCTGGCCATTTCCATGAAGCACGGCCGGGGCGACCTCGGATCCGTCGACGCAAAGAACAAGACCTACCAGCTCGGCCGGCAGCTCATGGACGAATTTGCGCAGCGAAACGGCTCGTGCGTGTGCGCGGAGCTCCTCGGCATGAACATCGGCATCCCGGAGAACATGGCCAAGGCCCAGGCGGCCAAGCTCTTCGAGACCAAGTGCTACCAGCTCGTGAAGTCGGCCGCCGAAATCCTGAACCGCGTGCTCTGAAGCACGGTCGCCGGTTTTGACAACGACAGGTCCGGGCTCTGAAACCTGTACGACCTGGTACACTCGTCTGGGGAGGAACCGATGCGCGAGACGAAGAAGCGACTGCGTGGCACTGTTCTCACCCTCACCGAGCGCTGCAACTTGCGCTGCGGGTGCCCGAGACCGTGTGCCGCTTGATGGAAGCGCAGGTCGCAGCGGTTCGTCAACTCTGCGCCGCGGTGCCGGGACAGGCGCGTGCAAAGTCTGGGTCATCCCCGTGGGCAAGGGCGGCCGTCGTGGCTACCGCGGTTACCGGCCTGGCCGCGTGTCAGCAAAGCACGCCACTGCAGGCGCGGCCGGATGCGAGCGACGCGAACCAGACCCGCGATGTCGGCATCGGCGGCGGCATTTGCGCCGTGCAACTGAACCCGGACGCGGTCCCTCTCGATGACATCCTGCCCAGCAACGCAGACGGCGGCGACGCTGGCGGCCAGGCGGTGGACGCCGACCAGTCCGACGCCGAGGATGCCTACCTCCCGGTCGGCGGTGTCTGCCCGGTCGTGCTACCCGCGGGCGGGATCTGCTGACGTCGGTCGATCTGCGGTTCTATCTTCGTCGCACCACCCAAACCTGGCGAATGGATCTCTTCCATACCAGGGGCTCGTCGCGCAGATCGCCATAGACTTGCTCGATGTCGAAACCGGTGGCGCGCAACAGATTGGCCAGCTCGTGCGGCGGATACATGCGCACCGAGGCCTCCGGCAGGTCGACGCGCGTTCCGTTCCGGCGAAACAACGCGCGTTGCGAGACCACGCGGCCGGTGAGCGGATCGTAGTGGCTTGCTTCGATCTTTACCCCGTTCTCGCCTTCGCGCCACGACCGCCCGGGCCAGCCGCGCATGAGGGCCAAGGGATTGGAGACGTCGAGCATGAAGTAGCCGCCGGACCGCAACGCCTCGCGCACCTGTTCCAGCACGAGGCGATTCTCGTCATCGGCAAAGAAGCCGAAGGCCGTATAAAGGCAAGCGCAGGCATCGAATGGACCAAGCCCCCGCAAATCGCGCATGTCTCGCTCGAGCCATTCGACCGTCACACGCGCACTGGCAGCCATCTCGCGCGCAAGCTCGAGCATTGGGGCAGATAGATCGAGGCCAGTGACCCGGTATCCGCGGCCCGCGAGGCCGATGGCGTGGCGGCCAAAGCCGCAGCCCAGATCCAGTATCCTGCTTCCCGTCGCGAGGGCGAGCGCGCGCTCGACGAAGCTCACGTCTTCTTCGGCCAAGGATGGGTCAAGCAGACCCTCGTAGAATTCGAGGTAGCGCCCGTCGAACATCTCGGCAAACCATTCGCTCATCGGGTTTTCTCGAGCGCGACGAATCGGATGTCGGTTCCTCTACGTCCGCTCCAGGTACGTGTAGCCCGACAGTCCCTCTTCGTACATGCGCAGTAGCGAACGGGTCTCTTCCAGGCTCATTCCGCTTGCGCGCACCGCCTGTTCGGCGAAGCGCCGCACGCGCGCCACCAGGTCTTCGCGAGCGTAGCTGACGTACTTGAGCACATCGGTCACGGTGTCGCCGGTGACCACGTGCTCGATTTGGTAGCCGCCGCCCGGGGCGAGCGAGACGTGCACCGTGTTGGTGTTGCCGAACAGGTTGTGCAAATCGCCAAGAATTTCCTGGTACGCGCCCGCCAGAAATACGCCCAGGTAGTATTCGTCGCCCGGGACCAGCGGGTGCAGCTCCAGCACACTCTTCACGTCGCGCCGGTCGATGAAATGGTCGATCTTCCCGTCGGAGTCGCAGGTGATGTCGGCCAGCACGGCCCGGCGGGTGGGCTCTTCGGTCAGCCGGTGGATCGGCATGATCGGGAACAGCTGGTCGATGGCCCAGATGTCCGGCAGCGACTGGAACATCGAGAAATTGCAGAAATACGTGTCCGACAGGGTTCGCTCGAGGCCCTCGAACTCCTCGGGCACTTCGCGCATTTCACGCACCAGCTTGAGGATCTTCTGGCAGATGGCCCAGAAAATGTCCTCCGCCACCACGCGCTCGGTCAGCGACAGGCTGCCGAGCGAATACAGCGACAGCACTTCCTCGCGGTATTCGAGTGCATCGTGGTAGGCCTCGCGCACGTTCTTGGTCGAAGTGTCGCGCCAAGTGTCGAACAGGTTGCGCACCACGCGCGAAGCATCGTCGGCCAATTTCTCGGGCGCCTTGCCCACGTCGAACTCGCCCACGCCCAGCGCGTCCACCACCAGCATCGAATGGTGGGCGACCACCGCGCGTCCCGATTCGGTGACGATGGTCGGGGGCGCAACCCCGGCGGCGTCGCAGATCTCCTGCAGGCCGAACACCAGGTCGTTGGCGTATTCCTGCAAGGTGTAGTTCATCGACGATGCGAAATTGGTCTGCGAGCCGTCGTAATCGACGCCCAGGCCGCCGCCCGCGTCGAAGTATTTCAGCGGCGCCCCCAGCTTTACGATTTCCACGAAGTAGCGGCCCGCCTCGCGCATGGCGTTCTTGACCGCGCGGATGGCGGAGATCTGGCTGCCCAGGTGGAAATGGATCAGCTCGAAGCACGACAGCATGTCCGCCTCGCGCAGGTAGCGGACGGCTTCCACCACCTCGCGGGTGGAAAGGCCGAACTTCGACCGGTCGCCGCCCGAGCCCTCCCAACGCCCCGAGCCCTTCGACGCCAGCTTGATGCGCATGCCGATGCGGGGCTTGACCCCGATCTTGTTCGCGGTCTTCGCGATCAGCTCCAGCTCGGAGAACTTCTCGACCACGATCATCACCTTGCGCCCGAGCTTCGAGCACATGAGCGCGGTCTCGATGTATTCCTCGTCCTTGTACCCGTTGCAGATGATGAGGGCGTCCTCGTCGTCGAGAATGCCCATCACCGCGAGCAGCTCCGGCTTCGAGCCCGCTTCAAGGCCGTAGTGGTAGGGGCGGCCGAACTGGGTGATCTCCTCAACCACGTAGCGGTGCTGGTTCACCTTGATGGGATACACGCCGCGGTAGTCGCCCTTGTAGCCATATTCCGTCATGGCGCGGAGAAAGGCCTCGTGCAGATCCACCACGCGGCTTTTGAGGATGTCGGAAAAGCGAATCAAGAGGGGCAGACCGATTCCACGCCGCACCACCTCGTCGACCAGCTCTTTGAGATCGATGCAGCCGGTCTCGATCCCCTGCGGATGGCTGACCACGTGCCCGACCTCGTTGATCGAGAAGTAACCGTTCGACCAGGCTTTGATTCCATAGGTTTCTGCGGAGTCCGCGACCGTCCACTTGCGCGGAAGTCCGTTGGTTGTGCTCATGCGTGTACGTTGAAGAAGATCGCCGTGAGATTCCACTAAAAACCGTGTGACACCTGCACGGGCCGGGCTGTGGTAGCCTCCCTCTCAACGTGGCAAGCACCTTCGGCGAGCTGTTCAGAATCTCCACTTGGGGCGAATCCCATGGCCCCGGCATCGGGGTCGTCGTCGACGGATGCCCTCCGCGCCTGCCCGTCGCTCGCGAAGAGATCCAGCTTGAGCTGGACCGCCGCCGCCCCGGGCAAAGCCGCATCACCAGCCACCGCAATGAGACGGACCAGGTGGAAATCCTGTCCGGCGTCGAGGACGGGCTGACCCTGGGCACGCCCATCGCGCTCTTGGTCCGCAACAGCGACGCGCGTGGCGGCGATTACGCCGAGATGCGCGCAAAGTTCCGCCCATCGCACGCCGACTACACGTACCAGGCGAAATACGGGATCCGGGCGGTGGAAGGCGGCGGTCGCGCCAGCGCGCGCGAGACCATCGGTCGGGTGGCTGCCGGCGCCATCGCGCGTAAGATGCTGGCCCAGGCCGCGGGCATCGAGATCGTTGCGTACGTGAAACAGGTCTCTGACATCACGGCCGAGGTCGACAGCGCCACCGTCACCAGCAGGGAGGTCGAGTCCAACATCGTCCGCTGCCCGGACGGCAAGGTGGCCCAGGCCATGATCGACCTCATCGATGCGGTGCGGAAGGCGGGCGATTCGGTGGGCGGTGTGATCGAAGCAGTGGCGCGCAAGGTTCCGGCTGGCCTCGGCGAGCCGGTCTTCGATCGCCTGGAAGCCGACCTGGGCAAGGCACTGCTCTCGCTGCCGGCGTGCAAGGGCTTCGAGAGCGGCAGCGGCTTCGCTGGCACGCGCCTGCGCGGATCGCAGCACAACGACGCCTTCTACGCGGCCGAGGGCAAGGTGCGCACGCGGACCAACCGCTCGGGCGGCATCCAGGGCGGCATTTCCAACGGCGAGGACATCGTGGTGCGGGCTGCCTTCAAGCCCACGGCCACGGTTCTGATGCCGCAAGAGACCGTGGACGTCGAGGGAAAGGACACCACGATCGAGGCGCGCGGCCGACACGATCCGTGCGTCTTGCCCCGCGCGGTGCCCATGGTCGAGGCCATGATGGCGCTGGTGCTTGCCGATCACTTCCTGCGCCAGCGCGGACAGTGCGGACTTGGCTAGGGCCATGAAACGAAAGAAGCCCAAGGTCGGCAAGGCGAAAGTCGCCAAGCCCAAGGTCGCCATGCCAAAGCCGGCCGAGCGCGAGGCAGTCGTCGCCGAAAGAGTCGAGGCTCCCGTCCCGTACCTTCTGTTGCGCATGTCGGGCGTGATCGACGAGAGCTCGATGCCGGGCCTCTTCGAGCAGGCCGGCGCGAACGTGCTCGCGGCCAAGGCGAAGCGGGTGCTGGTCGATCTGCGCGACTGCACGGTTCAACTGAGCATCTCGGACATGCACGGGCTGGTGAAGATGATCGCGGGCGCCTTCGTCGGGTCGGTGGAACGGTTGTCCTTGCTCTTGCAGGCGCGCGACCTCTTGCCCGAGAAGTTCGTCGAGCCGGCTTTGAACAGCCGGGGTCTGCTGACCTTGGCGACCGACGACTACGACGAGGCCGTGTACTGGATCGCCTCGAAGCTACCGCCGCGGCGGTGAACCATCATTGAGGCTCGCCAAGACCCCATAGCGATCACCATCCGTCTGGTCGGTGGCAGAGCCAGCCCGAAGCTCCCTTCCCCTGCCCATCGCTGAGCCATATCCCTCACCTTACGCGGTCTTCAAGCATCGACGTTCAAGCCCTCGCCTGTCCCATCCTGGCCGGCTCTTCGGGGTCACTAGTTGGGTATGGGCGCAACCATCACGGCATCCTGGAGGGTGATGTAGAGCCTGCCGCGCGATAGATCAGTGGCCACGCCCGCCGGAGCGGCCAGGGATGCGGGGAGCGGACCAGGCAGAGTGCCCACGATCCTCGGCGCCGTGACCCCCACGACGGTGGTCACCACACCCGAGCCTGCTATTCTCCGGATAGAGTTGTTGTTATCGGCGACGTAGACGTTGCCAGCTCCGTCCACCGCCACCCCGACGGGGAAGTAGAAGCGAGCGGCGGCCCCTGTGCCGTCCACGCCTCCCGACAAACGCGCGGTTCCGGCCAGTGTGCTCACCTCGCCAGCGGGTGTGATCTTGCGGATGGTGTGATTGCCGCTATCGGCGACGTAAAGGCTGCCCGCACCGTCCAACGCTAAGAGCGAGCCGTCATGACTTGTCGATAATTTGCGGTCGAGACGCGGTCGTGG
>CAZBIU010000224.1:0-11351 GCA_964491625.1 uncultured Myxococcales bacterium | reverse complement strand
CATCTGCTCGAATGAGACCGTGCACGGCAACCGCTTCGTCGAGTGGCCGTCCCACCCAACCCTGGTGGTGGACGCCAGCTCGGAAATCATGTCGCGACCCCACCCGGTGGCTCGCACTGCCATCATCTACGCCGGCGCGCAGAAGAACCTTGGTCCGTCGGGCGTGGTGCTGATGATCGTGCGCAAGGATCTGTACGACCGCATTCCGAAGAACGTGCCCAAGATCCTGAGCTACAAGGCGCACGCCGACGCCAAGAGCTGCCTCAACACGCCGCCCACCTTCGGTGTCTACGTCCTCTTGGAAACCTTCCGCTGGATGGAGCGACAGGGCGGGCTTGCCGCGATCGAGAAGAGGAACGGTGAAAAGGCCAAGGCCATCTATGACGCCATCGACGAGTCGAACGGCTTCTACAAGGGAACCGTCAGCGACAAGGCGGTGCGCAGCCACATGAACATCACCTTCAAGCTGCCGAGCGAGGAGCTGACGGAGAAGTTCATCAAGGAGGCGGTAGCCAAGGACATGGTGGCACTCAAGGGCTACCGCACCGTGGGTGGCATCCGCGCGTCGGTCTACAACGGCATGCCCGTGGAAGGCTGCCAGCTCCTGGCGAAGCACATGAAAGAGTTTGCGGCCAAGAACGGCTAGCACCGCCGTTCATGTCGCTAGCGCAGTTCGCAGACGCTCACTTCGGCTTTCCCGGCAAAGAGATCCTCGAAGGGGCCTCCTTGCTCATCCGCCCGGGAGACCGATTGGCCCTCTTGGGACCCAACGGGACGGGCAAGTCCACCGTGCTGAAGTTGCTCGCGGGCGAGCTGGCGGCCGATTCGGGCGACGTGCGCGTGCTCGGACGATTCACGGTCGGGTATCTGCAGCAGTCGCAGCAGCAGGCCGGCGAAGGCTCCGTGCTCGACGCCCTGCTTGAGCCGTTCGCGCACCTGCACGAGATGCACGACGAGATGGTCACGCTGGAGGGCCGGCTCGGAGGGGGAGATCCGGCGGATCTCAAACGCTACGGCGAACTGCAGGAACGCTACCGGGCCGAGGGCGGCTACGACATTGAAAGCCGTGTGCGCGAGTTGGTCGAGGAAGTCGGGCTCGCCAAGACCGACTTGAGCCGGTCGGTCACCACCCTGTCGGGCGGAGAACGCGGCCGCTTGGAGTTGGCCAAGGTGCTCGCGCGCCAGCCCGACCTGCTCCTGCTCGACGAGCCCACCAACCACCTCGACCTGGCGGCCATCGAGCGCCTAGAAGCGCACCTTTGTGACTATCCCGGCGCATTCATGATCGTCTCGCACGACCGCGCCTTCATCCAGCGGACCTGCCGCGAAATCATCGAGCTGGAGGATGGTGATTTCGTTCGCTACGCCTATCCCTACGACCAATACGTGGTCGAGCGCGACGCCCGCCTGGAACGCGCCCGAATCGAATACGAGAGGCAAAAGGAACACGTCGAGAAGACCGAAGACTTCATCCGCCGCAACCTGGCCGGCCAGAAGACCAAGCAGGCGCAAAGCCGGCGGCGCATGTTGGAGAAGCTCGAACGCCTGGCCCGCCCCGAGGACAACTGGCAGCTCGCCGGCAAGATCGCCCTGCGCTTTTCCCCCGGCGGCGATCTGGGCGGCAAGGAAATCATCCGCGCCCCGGCCATCACCGTCGGGTATCCGGGCAAGCCGATTCTCAAAGACGTCACGGTCAACATCTACCGCGGCGACCGCGTCGGCGTCGTCGGTCCGAACGGGTGTGGCAAGAGCACCCTCATCAAGACCTTGGTTGGCGAGTTGCAGCCGCTCGGCGGCACCATCGAGCGCGGCTCGGCCGTGCGGCTTGGCTATTTCGACCAGAAGCTCAGCTCGCTGTCCGAGGACCGCACCGCCATCGAAGAGATTCAGTCGGTGCGCGACGACCTGTCGCCCGAGGTTGTCCGTTCCTACTTGGCCAAGTTCCGCTTCTTCGGCGACGACCCGTTCCGCATCGTGCGCGGCTTTTCCGGCGGCGAGCGCAGCAGGCTCGCCCTGGCTAAGATGCTGCTCTTCCCACGCAACGTGCTGGTGATGGACGAGCCCACCAACCACCTCGACATCCCTGCGCGCGAGACGCTCGAACAGGCCCTCGACGGGTTCGAGGGCACGCTGGTCGTCATCAGCCACGACCGCTATTTCCTCGATCGCATCTGTCAGCGGCTGCTTGTGTTCACCGACGAAGGCGGTCTTGAAAGTCATCTCGGCAACTATTCCGACTGGCGCGAGCAGCGCCGCAAGCAGGCGGAAGCGGCTCCCGCACCCGCGCCCGAAACGCCGGTACGCCTTACCCAGTCTTCGGCCGAGGCAATCCGGAGCGCGAAGAAAGACCGCGAACGGCAACAACGCAAGCTCGAACGCCTGGTGGCCTCGCTGGAGGAAGAGATCGTACGCGTAGAAGGCGAGCTCGTCGCTCTGCGGGCCAAGCTGAGCGCGGATCACGGCGGGAATTGGCAGAAGCTGCACGAGCTGGCCGACAAGGAGCGCGAGCTCGACGAGCTTCTGGCCAAGCGTATGGCGGATTGGGAAAAGGCCTCAGCCGACCTGCAAGCATTCTTGGGCCGCGCTCAGGACAACTGATCGCGCTACGGCGGCGCCGGCATTTCGCACCCGGAGTACTCCACCTCGAAGCTCGAGACCTGGAAGGTCTGGATTCGGTCGCAGTACTCGCCCGTCACTCGGATCGCCGGCTGCGTCAGCGAATAGTCGAAGTGCCAGCCCCGGTAAAGATCGTTCGGGATGGCGTTGCCGTCCAATTCGACGATAACCGGCCTGCTCGTGTCCACCGACGGCAGTTTGACCACACACGACGGCTGATCCTCGGCACCGAAGCTCTGTTCGATAGCGGTCCGAAGTTGTTCGGGCGTAGCAACCGAGTAATAACCGGGGCTGCCGGGCGAAATCGCGGCGCCGCCAGCGTGCGCCAAGGTGTCGAGGCAGTTGGTTCCGCCCGTGGAAGCGGCACCTTCGTCGGCAACCGACAAAACGATCACTTTCGCGCCCGCCGCGACCAGCCCCTGAACTTCGGCCAAAGCGTCGAGACACGCGGAAGAAACGTCACCCGCACCCTGGGAAAGCGTCCCCGACAACGTGCAGTCGGGTACGCCATCGGTGGCCAGAAGGACAAAGCGGTTGTTGACCCCGTCGTCGAGGGCGTCGTAGTAGGTCTTCGCTTGCAGCAGAGCAGACGCCGTGGGCGTGTTGCCTTCCACCGGCGCCGCGTTCGCGATGGCCGCCAGAACCGCCGGGGCATTGTCCGGCGCCAGCTCCACCGAAGGCGGGGAAGCGCAGCAGCCGACCGCCTGCCCCTCACACCCGGATCTGCCTGGCATTTCCATGTACCCGAAGCGGATATGCTGCTGGTAGGTGGTGACCAGATCACCGAGCAGGGTCGCCAGCGCTTGGTAGCGCGAGCCGCTTCCGAATGCGGTCTCCATGGAACCGGAGCGATCGAGCAAGATGAGCATGTCGGTCGGGCGCGGGTCGAGATCGATGAGGTTGCTGGCGTGGCACGGAGGCTGCTCGGCCGCCTTCCTAACCTCCGACATGACACCTGCCGCAGCGTCCCGCCCGCCCACTGGTGTGGCCGAGTCGTCAACGCCGGCGCAGCCCAGCCCGCCGAAAATGACAAGGGCGACAAGACTTGTTCGGATGGCGCTCACCGACTCTTAGTCTACCCGGTTCGGCTCGGCTTTTCCTCCTCTTGCTTGGCGGAGCAAAGCCTAGTACTCCTACCTGCCAGCCATGATCGAAGTGGACAAGCTCACCAAGTACTTCGGCGAGCGAGCAGCCATTCGCGACCTCTCCTTCTCCATCGCCAGGGGCGAGGTGATCGGTTTTCTCGGACTTAACGGCGCCGGAAAGACCACCACCTTGCGCATCCTGGGCTGCCTGCTCCTACCAAGCTCGGGCACCGTCCGTGTGGACGGGCTCGAAGTCACACAAAACCCATACGAAATCCGCCGCAACATCGGCTTTCTGCCCGACATGCCGCCGCTTTACCCCGAGATGACGGTCGGCGCGTACTTGGCATTCGCGGCCCGCCTGCGCAAGGTTCCCCGGCAGAACGTCGCGGCCGCAGTGGCCTACGCGGAAGAGAAGACCGCGCTGCGCGAGGTGCACGGCGAAGTCATCGGCGAGCTATCGCACGGCTTCCGTCAGCGGGTGGGTGTGGCACAGGCCATCGTGCACAAGCCCGCCCTCCTGATCCTCGACGAGCCGTCCGCCGGGCTCGACCCGGCCCAAATCGTCGAGATGCGCAACATGCTGCGCGGCCTGCGCGGCGCGCACACCGTGCTGATCTCCAGCCACTTCCTGACCGAGATCAGCCAAACCTGCGATCGCCTACTCGTCATTCAGGCCGGCGAGCTGGTCGGCCAGGGCAGCGAGGACGAGCTGGCGATGGCGATGGGACGGGGAAGCTCGCTGATTGAGGTGGAGGTGAAGGGGCAGCCGAACGACCTCGCCGCGGGGTTGGCCGCAATCCCGGGCGTGGCCAAGACCCGCGTGGTTTCCACATCGGAAAGCGCCACCACCTGGGAGCTCACCGCCAACCGCGATGTCCGCGCCCAGGTCGCACGCACGGTCGTCACGGCTGGCCACGACCTTCTGCGTCTGGAGCAAAACGAAAGGCGCCTCGAGTCCATCTTCATGAACCTCACGCAAGCCTCCCCCGGAGGTCCACAATGACCGCCACCTGGCTCATAGCCCGCCGCGAGCTTGCAGGCTTCCTGCGTAGCATGAGCGGCTACGTCATCGCAGCGTCCGCGCTTTTCGTGCAGGGCATTCTCTTCAACGCCTTGGCCCTCGGCCCCGATCAGAATCGCCTGTCGACCGAAGTGCTCAGCCAGTTCTTCTGGGTCTATAGCGGCACCATGATCGTGGTCTCGGTGCTTCTGTCCATGCGACTCCTCGCCGAAGAGCGGCAGACCGGCACCATCGTGCTACTCGCCTCCTCGCCGGTTCGCGAGTACGAGATCGTGCTGGGGAAGTTCTTCTCATCGCTCATCTTTCTCATCCTTATCACCTTGCCCAGCGTCTTCATGCCTCTGCTCGTCCTGGTGAACGGCAAGCTCTCCCTGGGCCACGTCGCCACCGGGTATCTCGGGCTGTTCCTGCTTGGCAGCGCGTGCCTGGCCATCGGCACGCTAGGCTCGGCCCTGGCGCGGACCCAGCTGCTGGCGGTCATCATCTCGGGAGGAATGATCGCCGGCATGATCCTGCTCTTTCCGCTTGGCAGCCTGACCGAGCGGCCCCTGAACGACATCATGTTAGCGATGGGTCTTTGGCACCGGCACTTCCCGCCCTTCCAGTCGGGGCTCATCAACCTGCGCGACGTCGTGTACTACGTGGCGGTCACCTACTTCGCCCTGTTCATCGCGATTCGCGCTCTGGAGGCCCGGCGATGGCGCTAGCTCACAGCAAGACGCCGTCCGTCGGCTTCGCGTTTGGCCTCGCCGCGGTCTATGCCGGCGAGCGGGTAATGTTGCCCGGGCACGCCGCCACCGTGGTGACGCTAGCTGGGCTCGCCGTGATTCTGGCAGCGCTCGCGCTCGCCGTGCGCCAGGGCAAGGGCCGGCCCGCGGGACGGATCTTGCCCACCCTGTTTGGCCTGGGCCTGCTCGCGCTGGCGCTCTATTTCCTGCGCACCACGGTGCCCGGGCTTTTCGGGCATCGCGCGCTTGAAACCAGCATGCCGAAGCTCGACGGGGCGCTGGTCGCGCTCTGGCCCGCTACGCTGTTGGCCAGCGTGCTGTCGGTGCTGCTGGTCGAATTCTCCTACGCCGGCATGGCAAGGGTTCCTGTGGTCGACGCACGCCGGGTGCAAAGGGCGATGTGCGCCGGGCTTGGCATCTCGTTCGCATTGGTCTTCTGCTTCGCGATTTCCTACGTCGCGGCCGAGCGCAACCACAAGGCGGACCTCAGCTTCTTCCGCACGGCACGAGCCAGCGCGGCGACCAGGCAATTGATCTCCGCCCTCGACCAGCCCATCGAGGTCATCCTGTTCTATCCGCCCGGCAACGAAGTCGCAGAAGAGCTCAGCGGCTATTTCGCCGACTTGACTCGCGTGGGAAGCAAGCTGACCGTGTCGCGCGTCGACGAGGCGGTCGAGCCCGCGCGAGGCAAAGCCCTGGGCGTGTCGAGCAACGGCGCGGTGGCCTTCGCGCGCGGCGGCCAGCACGAACAGATCCAGATCCCGATGAAGCTGGAAAGCGCCCGCGGCAAGCTGCGCAGCTTGGATCAGGATGTGTACAAGCGCATCCTGATGCTCTCGCGCGGAAAGCGAAGCATCTACCTGGTCGAGGGCCACGGCGAGCGCGCATTCAACACGCCTCGCGACGGCGATCCCAACCTCTCGCTCTCACACCTCAAGGAGATGCTCGGCACGCAGAACCTGGAAACCCGCGACCTCAGCATCGCGCAGGGACTGGGCAACGAAGTCCCGTCCGACGCCGCGCTGGTGATGGTGATCGGTACCCAACAGGCGATGCTGGCGGAAGAAACCTCGGCGCTGCTGCGCTACTTCCAGGGCGGCGGACGCCTGCTGGTCGCCGTGGATCCGGACGCGGCGACAGCGGTTGCGCCACTCCTGGCCGGCCTCGACCTCGAGCTCTCGTCTGCAACCCTGGCCAACGACCGGATGTTCTGGGCGCGCACCCACCAGAAATCCGACCGAACCGGCATCGCGGCGGCAACCTATTCCAGCCACCCTGCCCTGCCGACCATGGCCCAGTTCGGCGCCCAGCTTCCCGTGGTCTTCCTCGGCGCCGGCAATTTGAGCAAAGCCAAGGTCGCGCCGAGCCCCGCGCCCACCGTGGACTTGGTAGTCAGAACCGACGCTTCGACCTGGGAGGACAAAAACGGCGACTTCGAATTCGACAAGCAGAGCGAGATTCGCAAGGTGTACACGGTCGGTGCGGCGGTTACGTTGAAACCGGCGGCCAAGGCCGACAAGGCGGCCAGCAAACCGGAGGCCGACGGTCGAGCCTTCGTGATCGGCGATTCCGACGTGTTCTCGAACCTCATGATCCTCAATCGCGCAAACGCTGTCTTCGCCGTCGATATCCTGCGCTGGCTGCTGGGCGAGCCCGAGGTCGCAGGTCCGGTCAGCAGCGAGGAGGACGTTCCGGTTCGCCACACCCGCAAGCAGGACGTGTTCTGGTTCTACGCCTCGGTATTCCTTGTTCCATCCCTGGTTCTCGCGGTCGGGTTCGTCGCCACCAGAAAGCGACGCAAGCGGGAGGTGAAATCGTGACCTACCGTCAAGTTGCATTGCAGGGAACCCTGGCGCTGGCCGGGCTTTGCGCCGCCTACTTCACCTGGCAACGCGGTGCCGAGCTAGCGCCCGACGAGGTGCTTGTGGTTGACGCGGGGAAGAACGACGTGGTTGCCGTTCGCTTCGACGACAATGAGAAATCCACCTGGGTCGAGCTCGGCAAGATGGCGGACGAAGGCGGGAGCTTCACTTTCGTGCGCCTCTCTGCCCAAGAAAAACCGGCCACCGGCAAGGATCAGCCTGCGACGAAGATCCCTGAGCGCCTGGTGCGCGGCTCCGATGCCGCCGAAAAATTGCTCGGCAGCTTTGCCCCGCTGCGAGCCTCGCGTTCGCTCGGTGTTCTCGACCGTGCTCGGCTGAAGGACCTGGGGCTCGATGCCACCCAGAAGCCCGTCACGCTTAGCCTGCGCAACGGCAAGCGCAGCTTTGCCATCGCGCCTGCACCACCCGGCGGCAGCGAACCCTACCTGCGCGACGAGGCCAGCGGTCAGGTCTTCCTGGTGTCAAGGTCGCTGCTGTCCGACTTCCAGGGGGCATCCTCGATGCTCGTGGAACGGCACCTGCACGGCTTCAAAATCGACGAGGCCGACCGACTGATGCTTCAGCGCGGGAGCACCAAAAAGGAATTCGTCGTCACGCGCGGCGAGGATGGTGTTCGCGTGGCGCCGCTGAAATCGCCCGACAAGCCCGACAGCGCCCTCAAGGCCTGGGGCGATCGCGCATTTGGCCTGTGGCCAGTGGACGTACTCGGCAAGGATGAGACACCGGCCGACGGAGCGCCGCAGGTCGACCTTCGCATCGAGTACAGTTTGCGAGGTCGGACGTTGGGATTTGTGGAAATTGGCAAGGTCGCCGCCGTGACGAGCGGGAAAGATGGGGCGAAGGACATCCTGTTGGCCCGAAGCGAACAGACCCTCGGCTGGTTCAAGCTCGGCTCCGATGCGCACAGCGTTCTCAGTGACGCCGAGGGATTCCTGAAGTAGCCAGTCTGCGAGAGTGATCGATCGCAAGCGATCGGCCCATGTCCTTACGCATCGTCCACCAACCATCGGTGACCTGACCCGCGCCGTGCCTCTGTCGCCACTGCGCCTAGAACTGTCTCCAGTTTCTTCACGCACGGAGGGTTGTCCATGCGGAACGTCGGGTCTGACAAGATCGGCACACCCAAGCTTTGTTTTCGTCCGGGCGGATTGCGGACGTTTGCGGTCGTCTTTAGCGTCCTGCTAGGCGCGTGCTCGTCGGGCGGCGCGATCGATCAGGAAAAAGCCAACCCGAAGACCTCGACGGCAACTTCCACCGACGCCGCGCCAGCGAACAAGGATGCGGGCGTGATCATCTTGTCGCAAGACGCGGGCAAGACCGACGTGCCGGTCTGCGTCCCCATCGAATGCTCCTCAACTGCGGGGCAATACTGCGGGACCATCGGCGACGGGTGCGGGCACACAAGGGAATGCGGCGATTGTCCCGGCGACGAGGTGTGCGGCGCCGGGGGCCCCAGCATCTGCGGCGGCGGCGCCAATTGCACCCCGAAATTCACCTGCAACTTTACCGGCGGCTCGTACTGCGGGAAGATTGGCGACGGCTGCAGCCATCCGCTCGACTGCGGTGACGCCTGCCCCCTCGCCGGTTGGGAATGCGAGAGCAACGTCTGCGTGGGACCGGGGTCAGTATGCACGCCGATTACCTGCGACACCGACGGAGGCGGACGCTACTGCGGCCAGATAAGCGACGGGTGCGGGCACGGGCTCGATTGCGGTTCGACGTGTCCCAAGGCGGGCTGGTCATGCGTGGACAACCTCTGCAAGGGCGCGGCGCCCGCATGTTCGCCGGTCGCCTGCGACACCAGTGACGGTGGGCGATACTGCGGCTCTATCGGCGACGGCTGCGGAGGCGGGATCGACTGCGGCACCACCTGTCCCAAGGCGGGCTGGTCGTGCGCCGACAACGTCTGCGTCGGCGGTGCCTCGTGCACCAAGGTCTCATGCGACGCGCCCGAAGGCGGGCGCTACTGCGGCACCGTGGGCGACGGGTGCGGCGGCTCCCTCGACTGCGGCACCACCTGCCCCAGGTCGGGCTGGACTTGTAGCAACAACGTCTGCGTGGGCGGCAGCTCGTGCGCCAAGCTGACCTGTTCACCTGCGGGCGGGAACTACTGCGGAACGGTAGGCGATGGCTGCGGCGGCACCCTCGATTGTCCGGTCACCTGCCCCAAGTCCGGTTGGACCTGCAACAACCACCTCTGCATGGGTGGGTCGAGTTGCACGAAGCTGACCTGTTCGCCCGCGGGCGGTGGCAACTACTGCGGTACCATCGGCGACGGCTGCGGCGGCTCTCTCGATTGCCCGACCACCTGCTCCACGGCCGGCTGGTCCTGCAGCAGCAACGTGTGCGTGGGCGGCCCGAGCTGCGCGAAGCTGACCTGCTCGCCCGTGGGTGGCGGCAACTACTGCGGCACCATCGGCGACGGTTGCGGAGGCTCCCTCGATTGCCCGGCCACCTGTCCTGCCGCCGGCTGGACCTGCAGCAGCAGCGTGTGCGTGGGCGGCCCGAGTTGCACCAAGGTGACCTGTGACGTGGCCGGCGGGGGACGCTACTGCGGCAAGATCGGAGACGGCTGCGGAGGCGTGCTCGATTGCGGCACCTGCCCGAACGGCGTGACCTGCGGCAGCTCGATGGCGAACGTGTGCGGTGCGGTCGGGGGCTGCACCGGCCTTTGCGCGCAGGTCCCCGACTGCAACGGTGACAAGACCAAGACCAGCATCAGCGGCGTGGTGTACGACCCCGCCGGCGCGCTGCCCATCTACAACGTGGTGGTTTACGTCCCGAACGGCGCGCTGGATCCCATTCCAAGCGGGCCGTCGTGCACGACCTGCGACGCCACGGCATCGGGAAGCCCCATCGCGACCACGCTCACCGACGCCCGCGGTCACTTCAAGCTGACGGGTGCCCCGGCGGGCGCCAACATCCCCTTGGTGCTTCAGCTTGGCAAGTGGCGGCGAACCATCACCGTCCCGACCGTCACCGCGTGCGCGGATACCGCGGTTGCCGACAAGACGCTACGCCTGCCGCGCACGCAGAGCGAAGGAAACATGCCCCAGATCGCCATGGTGGTTGGATTCTCGGACGGGCTTGAATGTCTGCTGCGCCGGATCGGAATCGCCGACGCTGAATTCACGCCGCCCACGAGCACCGGCAAGGTGCATATGTACACGACACCCAAGGACGGAACCGCCACCCAGTTCGATGCCAGCCTCAACGGCGGCGCCAACTACGGCCAGGCAGACGCGTTGTGGGGCAGCCTGACCCAGCTTGAGCGCTACGACATGTTGGTCATGTCGTGCGAAGGCACGTCGAACAAGGACCTCAAGACCGCCGGCATGCACCAGAACATCAAGGACTACGCCGACCAGGGCGGCAAGATCTTCGGCTCGCACTGGCAGGACGTCTGGGTCTGGGATGGGCCTGCACCCTGGCCGACCGGGGTTATCAACTTCCCCTTGAAGGACAGCGGCGATGTCGCCAACTTGTCGGGGATTCCCGATGGATTCATCGGCACCATCGATACCTCCTTCGCCAAAGGCGGCGCCCTCGCGGACTGGCTGGTGGCCATCGGCGCCACCGCGACGCGCGGGCAGCTGGCCATCAACGGCGGCGAGCACAGCATGAACAAGGTTGTCGGCGCATCGACGCGTTGGATATACGGCACGGATACCACCAACACCAGCTACCCCGACTGGCTGATCTACACCAGCTTCGGTACGCCGGTGGAACAGCCGGCGACCGGCACGCCCAACTACTGCGGCAAGGTGGTGATGACCGATCTGCACGTGTACGCCGGGTCTGGCAAGAAAGCGTTTCCCAGCGGGTGCGATCTGACGAAGACGCCCACGGCTCAGGAAAAGGCCCTTGAGTTCATGCTGTTCGATCTCTCGTCTTGCGTTCAGGTGGACACGGCGGTGCCGGTCCCGCCGCCTCCAGCGGCGAGCACGCCCGCACCGACTGCGCCAGCATCGCCGCCTGCGGCGCCACCGCCGCCAGCGGCAGCACCGCCACCGCC
>CAZBIU010000223.1:0-11370 GCA_964491625.1 uncultured Myxococcales bacterium | reverse complement strand
AGCATCCCAGAGCGAAAAGGCGAACATGCCATCGACGTGCGAAAGCACGTCGTCGCCCCACTCTTCGTAGCCGTGTACGAGCACCTCGGTGTCGCAGCGAGAGCGAAATACGTGGCCGCGGGACTCGAGCAGGGATTGCAGGCGGTCGAAGCCGTAGATCTCGCCGTTGAAGACCACTTGGACGGTGCCGTCCTCGTTGCCGAGCGGCTGCCGGCCGGCGTCGCTAAGATCGATGACCGCCAAGCGGCGATGGCCCAAAGCCACGCCAGGCGCGCGCCAGAAGCCCTCTCCATCGGGCCCTCGCGGCGCGAGGGTTCGTGTCATGGCAACGATCAGGTTGGGGTCGAGCTCGGCCCCAGTGGGATCCCAAAGACCAGCAATACCGCACATGGTTGCGCAAGAGTAAACGACTGCCGGACCACCGGGCAATCATCATCGAGCAAGTGTCGTTGCCTCGGGTGCCAGCAGACGCGTCAGCCAGTGGCGGTACCAGGTGAAGATCAGGGCCAGCAGGGGCATGAACCCTATCATGTGATTGCCGTGGATTTCGCGATAGCTGATCTCGATGGCTATGAGCAGCAGGGTCGAGACGACGACCAGCTCGCGGACTTCAAAAGGACGCCTGAAGCTAACGGCGACCGCGATGGCGACGGCGGCAAGTTGGAAGGCCGAGAACAGGTATTGTAGCTCTTTCGGCGTGATGTTGTAGAGACTCGTGGAATCGTAGTCCTTCATCGAGTGGAAGATGAAGACGTTGCGCAGCAGTGCCGGCGCGTCCCAGATCAAGAAGGGCACAAACGGCAGAAGTCCCAGGGCAAGCCCTACGAAAAAACGACGCGGGGTGCGCGGGCGGAAGAAAAGAACCAGCATGAACGCCACCGGCGACAGCTTCGCGGAAAAGGACAGCCCAAGCAGGAGTCCCACGCTCAGCCAGGCCTGCCGACGCACGCAAACCAGCGCGCCAATCATCAGCATAGTCGGGAAGATGTCGACCGCGCCCTGGTTGAACATCTCGTGATAGAGACGTTCGGGCAGCATGGTCAGGGCTGCGGCCAGCATCGCAGGTGACCAGCGCTGCCAGGAATGGCGTTTGGGCGACGAGTCGGTTTGGGCGACCAGCCATCCGACGAGCCCCGCCGTGACGAGCAGGAAGATCAGGTTGGTGACCTTGAGGCCCACGCCGTTCGGCCACCACAGGGCTGCCGGGTAGCCGAGAAGCATCCCCGGCGCATACTTGAAACCCCAGTACAAGGGATTGTTTCCGTTCTTTGCGATCTCGAGCAGATAGGGGTTCGCGTGGTCGAGCACGAGCGCGCGGACCGCGTTCTCGTCGGTGTAGCCGAGATCGTTCATACCGCCATGCAACCCCGAGCGAAGCAGCACCACCATGCGCACGAGCTCCCAGACGACCAACGCAATTGCGGCGGTCATTTCTACGATGGCCACCTTCTCGGTGGACGCCGCGGTCTTGTTCTTGCGCCAGTAGAACTGCAAAAGGATCAGGACGGAAAAGGCCTCGAAGCACGCCAATTTTATGAACGGCTGGCCCCAATCGAAGCGGTGAAGCAGCTCGAAGATCCAGTGGTATGCGAGGAAGGTCGCGGTCGTCGAAGCGACCAACAGCAGACCCAGGAAGCGGGGCGGCACTTTCATGACCGGCCCAAGGTAGCAGCGTCTAGGGCCTCGTGTACAGGACGCAGGCTCCGGCTCGTCTTGGTCGTGCTAGCATTCATGGGTGTCCCGGCGTGCGTTGACGATGGCCTGGCTGTGTGGACTAACTGCTGCATGCGGCGATCGCGCCGCATCTCGTCAGGCGGCCGATGGTGGTGGCCAAGACGGCGTGGCCGCCGGAGCAGTCGACGGCCCGAGCCCGGCGACCTTTCCCGCCTGGACGTGGATGGTCAGGTGTCCCGACGGGCACGACCCGACGACGCCGATCGAATACGGTCGCTGTGCGCTCGATCAAGCGCTCGCTGAAGCCGGCGCAACTCGAACCGTCGGCATCACCACTGTGACGGACGCGGCTGGCATTCCTGCGGCCGCCGGTCTGGCGTCCCCGGTCGACGCCCGCCCCGAATCGTACGTCGTGGCCGAGGTGGAAGGCACCACGTGGGTGGTCGGCCGCGACGAGGTCGGCGCCATGTATGGTGCGCTAGAGCTGGCGGAGCGGCTGCGCCTGCACGGCGGCAGCGCGGTGCCGCCGGTTGCGACCTTGCGCGGGACGCCCGCGATTTCCCTGCGGGCCGCGAACCTGTTCTGGATCCTGCCCGACAGCGATCAGCCCGAGACCCATTGGTGGTTCCTCGACGAGACCTTCTGGCGCGATTACCTGGATCTGCTCGCGCACGCACGCCTGGATTTGCTGGACATTCACGGGATGTACAGCCTGCAATCGACCGGATTTCCCAATGCGCTGCCGCAGATCGCAACCTCTCCGTCGTTTCCCGACGTCGGCGTACCATCGGCCGACCGCGAGCGAAACCTCGCCATGCTCAACCGGGTGATTGCCATGGCCCACGCGCGCGGGATTCGCGTGGCCCTCATGACCTACTCGGGTGGCGTCGACGACTACCCGCCGGCGAAGCTTGAGGGCGACGATCTGAAGACCTACACGCGCGAGGCAACCAGCGATCTTGTGACACGTGCCCCAGGGCTGGCGATGCTCGGCTTCCGCATTGGCGAGAGCGGGCACGACGCCGCCTGGTTTAATGACACCGTCGTCTCTGCCGTCCAGCAGGCGCATACGGACGTGGGGATCTATGCGCGCTCGTGGGGGGTGGGTAAGTCGGACATGGCTTCGCTGGCGTCGACGATCGGATCCGACATGGTGCTGGAAGTGAAATTCAACGGTGAGCAATGGGGGCCGCCCTATGCCATCGCTGGGGGCGTGATGGCCACCGCATGGCCCGGCTACAGCTACCAGAGCTACTTGAGCCCGCCGGCGCCCTGGCAGTTCGTGTTTCAGGTTCGCGCGGGCGGGACGCACCGGATCTTCCGTGAGTTTTCCTTTGTGCGCACGCAGCGGACCCTCGCCTCGCTCGGGATGTCGCCACGGATTCGCGGCTTCACGGTCGAGCTGCCGACCGCGTACACGCCTCAACGTGATTTCTATCATGCCGATCCCAAGGACCAATTCTCGTCCTGGGCGTTCTTCCGCGACGACTTGATGTACCTTTTGTGGGGAAGGCTGGGCTACGATCCGACGACGCCGGAGACAACCTTCCGCGACATCGTCGCACACGAGGTGGGGACCGATAGTCTGTGGCCCGTGCTCCAGGCGGCGAGCGATATCGTGCCCTCGATCATCGCTGGACACACCTGCGGCGCCGATCAACGCGCGTTCGCGCCCGAGTTGGAGCTGGGCGGCAACGTCGCCGCCTGGTCCCAGCCCTTCAAGCCTGGCAACGACGGCAAGTGCGACCTCGAAGCGACGCCGTTCGACAGCTTTGCAATCGCCTCGCCTGCGGAGGCTGCTTCCGATTTGGTGGCCGGCACCCCCACCAGCCGCTTGTCGCCGGTCGATGTGGCGGCGGCAGTGCTCAATGACGTCCAGGTCGTGACGGAGGGGCTAGCCGCGGCCGATACGACGGCGATTCGGGACAATCCCGTGGCCCGCGACATCGCGCACGAGTCTTTGGCGCTTGCGGATTTGGGGCGCTACTTCGCGCACAAGCTGCGCGGCGCGACTGCGCTTGGTGTGTACCAAGGCACGGGGATCGCCAGTTGGCTGGCCGCTGCGCGCGACGAGACCACGACCGCCGACAACGCATGGCGAACGCTCGCGAACGACACCGCATACATCCTGCCCTTCCACGAGCAACTGCGCCTGGGCCGCGAGCTTGGCTATGATCCTTTTCACTGGAAGGTCGAGATTCCGGCGTTGGACGCCGACGGAAAGTCGATCGACAACGTGGCCGCGGCGGTGAACGCCTCGCCGCCGTCGTTCTCGGGATCGCTCCCGGACCCGGCGGTCTGGCTGGCGTCGCCGAGCATTGCGGGGCCTGGTTTGCGCGACCTCTCGATCTCGCCCATGGTCGCCACGGCGCAGAGTTGGACCGTGACCGCCCGCTTCGAGGCATCGCCTTCCTCGGACGCAAAGGTAAACGTTCTGTGGAAGCCGTTTGACAACGACTCCGATTGGACCTCGGTCGACGCATCGCCGACGGGCGACGGCAGCTACTTGGCGACCATCAGGGGCAACGGGTTGGGGGCGCTGTTTGCGGTCGAGGTGCACGACGCCCAGGGCGCGTGGCGGTATCCCGATCCGCGGGCAGCGACGCCCTACGTTTCGCTGGCGCCCTGACAGACGGGGATCCTCCCTTGCGCGCTCAGTGGGCGTCGCCCCAGGTTCTGCCTGCGCGCACTTCCACCACCAAAGGCACGCGCAACGCATAGGCGGCTTCCATCTCGGCTTTGACCCACGGACAGAAAGCTTCGACATCGGCGGTCGGAACCTCGAAGACCAACTCGTCGTGCACGGTCAGAAGCAGGCGTATCTGCGGGAACCTCGGTAGACCCCGTGCAACCCGCAGCATGGCCAGCTTCAGGATGTCGGCGGCCGAGCCCTGAATGGGCGTGTTGCGTGCAATGCGCTCGGCGTAGTTGCGCTCTTGCGGGCGCTTGGCGTTGATCTCGGGCAGGGCGCGGGTTCTTCCGAGCAAGGTCCTAACCACCTGGGTGCGGCGTGCCTCGGCGATCATGGCGTCCATGTGACCTCGCACGCGGGCGTAGCGCTCGAAGTAGCTTTGAATGTACTTGTGCGCCTCGGCCCGTGGGATGCGGAGCACTTGCGCCAAACCGAAGTCTGTCTGGCCGAACACCAAGCCGAAGTTGATAGCCTTGGCGATTCGGCGCTGCTCGTCGCTCACCGCCGACTCGGCGATGCTAAACACCTCGGCGGCAGTCCGGCGGTGAATGTCCGCGCCGGTGCGGAACGCATCCAGAAACGCGGGATCCTCGCAGAAATGCGCCAGCACGCGCAGCTCGATCTGCGAATAGTCGGCCGAAACGATTTGGTACCCGGGATCCGCGACGAAGGCGTGGCGAATCTTGCGCCCAATCTCCGACCGGATGGGAATGTTCTGAAGATTGGGGTCGCTCGACGAAAGCCGTCCCGTGGCCGCCACCGCCTGCTGGTACGTCGTGTGCAGGCGTCGGGTGCGCGGGTTGACCAGCGCCGGCAGCGCATCGATGTACGTCCCCTTCAGCTTGGTCAGGGTCCGATACTCCAGGATTTTGGCCGGCATGGGATGTAGGGTCGCCAATTCCTCCAGCACGTCGGCGTCGGTCGAGGCGCCGGTCTTGGTCTTCTTGATGACGGGAAGGCCGAGCTTGCCAAAAAGGACCTCGGCGAGCTGCTTGGGCGAGGCGATGTTGAATTCGCCTCCCGCGAGGCCGTGGATCTCGGATTCCAGGGCTTTGGCGCTGGCGCTGACCTCGCCGCCCAGCGCGCGCAGGTACTCGCCGTCGAGGCGGATGCCCCAGCACTCCATGGCTGCTAGCACCGGCGCCAGGGCCAGCTCCACGTCGCGGTAGAGGGATTGCTGGTTCGCTGCTGCCAGACGAGATTCCTGGCGAGCGGCGAGATCCGCGATGGCGATGGCCTCGGCGGCCAGATATCGAACCGCGGCGTCGTCGATGGGCACCTCGGTGCCGCCGCGCCCGGCCTTGGCCCACGCCGCACGAGAATCGATGGTCCTGCCCAGATCATCGCTCACGAGACCGGCGAGGTCGTAGTCGGCACGGGCGGCGTCGAGCACGTACGCCGCGAGCATGGTGTCGCTCTTGACCCCGGCGAGGGTTTTGCCACGCACGCGCAAGAACACGTCCAAGGCCTTGCAGTTGTGAAGGTGCTTGGCGGCCTTGGGATCGGCCAGCATCGGGGCGAGCGCGTCGACCGCGTCCGATTCCGACAGGCCGGCCATGGTTTCGAGCAGACCCTGCTTCACCGGCACGACGTAGCATTGACCAGCGCGGGTCGCGAAGGCGATCGCCCGAAGTCTCGCCCGCACCGGCGATTCGCCGTCGAAGAGTGGCGAGATGGCGACCTCGCCGGCCTGCCCGATGGCGGCAACCATCTCGGCGAGCGCTTGCTTGTCGACGACGACCTTGGGCGCCGGCCCTTCACCAGGGGGCACCGTGCTCGCCGGGGCCGGCGCAAGAGGCTCGTTCGCAGCCTCGGACGAGGGCGGTACCGGCGCGAGCTGCGACAGCAGCCGGCCGAATTCGAGGCGTGTGAAGAGGTCGCGCAGCTTTTCGGCCGACGGTGGAGCTCGCATCAGCTCCGGAAGCGTCGCGGGTAGGTCGACGTCGTCGCGCAGCCGAACCAGCGCCCGGGACATGGCCAAGAGCTCGCGCGAGTCGGCAATCGCCTGCCCTTTCTTGCCCTTGATCTTCGCAGCGTTTGCCAGTACCCCGTCGAGCGACCCGTAGGTATTGATGAGCTCGGCCGCAGTCTTCGGGCCGATTCCTGGAACGCCAGGGACGTTGTCCACGCTGTCGCCCATGAGAGCCAGCACGTCACCCAGCTTCTCGGGCGGAACGAACCACTTTTCCTGCACCTCGGCCGGTCCCAGCAAGCGGTTTTTCACCGCATCGAGCAGCTTCACCTCGTCCGAGCAGAGCTGCATCAGGTCCTTGTCGGACGACCCGATCACCACAGCCAGCCCGTCGGTCCGCGCTGAACGAACCAGAGTCGCAATCACATCGTCCGCCTCCACGCCCGCCACTGCCAGCACCGCATACCCGAAGGCATTTGCCACTTGGTGGGCCAGGTCGATCTGAGCGATCAGCTCGGGGGGCGTCGGCGACCGGGTGGCCTTGTAGTCCCGGTAGAGCTGGTCGCGGAAGGTCGGCCCCGGGGCATCGAAAACCACGCACATGTGGCTAGGCTGGTGCTCGCGCTCGATGCGCAGAAGCATCTGGCAAAAACCGTACACGGCCCCGGTGGGTTGGCCTGCCTTGGTGGTGAGCGGTGGCAGGGCGTGAAACGCGCGAAACAGGTAATTCAGGGCGTCGACGATAAAGAGGGTTCTGCTCATCGCTCGCCTAACCTACCCCACGAATCGCGCCGCGCCTACCGCTCTACTTGCCGTAGAGCCCTGCGATCACGGACGCAAACTTCGCCGCCACGACCTCGCGCTTCACCTTCAGGCTCGGAGTCAGCTCGCCGGTGGCTTCGCTGAAGTCCGTCGGCAGAATGGCGAAGCTCTTCACCGTCTCGTAGCCGGCTAGAGTCGCGTTAACGGCAGCGACGGCCTTTTCGATGGCCTGGCGCAACTCGGGTGCCTGGGCCGCCTTCGCGATATCGCCGCCATAGTGCTTAACCGCAGGCTCCGACGGCGTGACCAGCGCCACGCAAAAGGATCGCTTGTCGCCGAATACGACGACCTGACTGACCAGCGGCGAATGCGCCTTGATGGCGTTTTCAAGCTTCTGTGGCGCCACGTTCTTACCGCCGGCCGTGATGATGATGTCCTTCTTGCGATCGACAATGCGCAAAAAGCCGTCTTCGATGACACCGATGTCGCCGGTATGAAACCATCCATCGCCATCGAAGGCCTCGGCGGTTGCCTCGGTATTGTTGTGGTACGAGGCAAATACCGACGGGCCGCGCAGGAGGATCTCCCCGTCGGTAGCGATGCGGAAATCGATGATGTCGATGGCCGGCCCCACAGTGCCGAATCGGTGCCGGTTCCAGCGATTGACGAACGCGGCGGCGGTAGTCTCCGTGAGGCCGTAACCTTCCAGGATCAGGAGCCCAGCGCCGTGGAAGAATTCCGCAATTTCCTCAGCCAAGGGCGCCCCGCCCGAAATCAAGAAGCGACAGCGGTCAAGCCCTAATCGGCGGCGCAGCTTGGACAGCACGATCTCGTCGGCGAGCGCGTAGGACAAGCGCAGCCCGATGGGCGATTTGCCATCCTTGCGGACCGCGGCCGAGTGGCGGGCCGCCACGCCAAAGGCCCAACCGACAACGGACCGTTTCAGCTTTCCGCCCTGCTCTGTCCCGGCCTGGACCGCCGCGTACAGTTTTTCGAAGATGCGCGGCACGCCCGCCATGAAGGTCGGGCGTACCTCCGCCAAGTCGTACTTGATGCGGCCCAGGTTTTCGGCAAACGCAACTTCCGACCCGATGATGATGGGTGCCCATTCCACTTCGCGGCCGAGCACATGCGCCAGCGGAAGAAACAAGTACTGCACATCTGATGGCCGCAGATCGAAGGCCCGAATCGCGCTTTCGCACGATGAAACCAGGTTCAGGTGCGACAGGACCACACCCTTGGGCTGCCCGGTGGTGCCGGAGGTGTAGATGATGGTGAAACGGTCCTCCGGCTTGACCCTGTCGGAGCGCCGATCGATCTCACCCGGGTTGGCAGCCATCCAGGCCTTTCCCTGTTCGCGAAGCGCGGCCAGCGTCTGTGCTTCTCCGGCCGCACCGGTGTCCGAATCAGCGACTTCGTCGATGCAAATCACCTTGAAGCCGGGACGGTCGCGCAGAGAAGACAGCTTCTCGGCCTGCTGGCGGTTTTCGACGATGGCGGCGCTTGCGCCGCTGTCTGCGGCAACGAACACGCACTGCTCGGCGGTGTTCGACGGGTAAATGGGCACCGACACCAGACCGGCCATGGCGATGGCCACGTCGCAAAGCACCCATTCGAGCCGGGTCTCGCAAAGCAGCGCAACCCGCGCCCCGGAGGCAAGCCCCAGCGAGCACAGTCCGGCCGCAATCTCGCGCGCCACACGGTCCGCCTGCTGCCAGGTCAGGCTTTTCCAGGTGCCCTCTTTGCGAAAACGAAAGGCCGGGCGCTCTGCGAAGGCTTGCACCCGCGTACGCCAAATGACATTTGCACTCCGAGCCAGCGGCTGGTTGGCGCCGCTTTCGCGAACCGGCATGGGACGAGATAGTGATCTCGCCAGCACCCCAGATCAAGACGTGGCGTGTGGAATGCACGAAATGCCTTGTGACGCACGTCGCGCAAAGCGACCTGTCTGGGTTGTACAAAGGGGTATCGTCTCGTAAGATGCGGCCCGTAGCTTGGTCTTCCGGTTCGCGACATCCACGAAACCCAGGGACGATGCTTTCGACACCCCTGCCAGCACGGTATCGCATCATCGAAGAAGTCGGCCAAGGCGGCATGGCTGTGGTCTACCGTGCCCGCGACGAGAAGTTGCGCCGTGAGGTGGCAGTCAAGGTCCTGCACGCTCACCTCTTGGCCGAGCCAGAATCGAAGGCCCGCTTGGAACGCGAGGCTCGTGCCGTCGCCAAGTTGAACCACGACGGAATCCTTCAGGTTTTTGACTACTCCGGCGAAGAGGCGGCGTCGTCGTACATCGTCACGGAGTTCATCGAAGGGCAGACCCTCAAGCAGTTCCTGGCCAATCGCAAGGTGCCGGTGCCCGAGCTCGCGGCGCTCATCATCATCGAGCTCGGCGAGGCGCTGATGCACGCGCACTCGCTAGGCATCATCCATCGCGACGTGAAGCCGGAGAATGTGATGGTGCGCATCGACGGGATGCTCAAGTTGATGGACTTCGGCGTGGCGCAGGTTGTCGATCTGGAGCGCATGACGGTGACCGGGCAGATCCTCGGCTCGCCCGCGTACATGGCGCCCGAGGTTCTCGACGGCCGCACGCTGGATTTTCGCAGCGACGTGTTTTCGGTGGGCGTGATGCTGTACCAGCTTTCCACCGGCATACTGCCTTTTTCCGGCAAGAACCCACACGAGGTCCTACGGCGCGTTTCCGAGGGGAAATTCGCCGACCCTCGCACGGTCAATCGGCTGATCTCCGACCAGCTTGCGCGGGTGATCGCGCGCAGCCTGGCCCGCAAGCCCGAGGATCGCTACCCGACCATCGCGGCGATGGTCGAGGAGCTGCGCAGCTACGCCGGCGATGCCGGGCTCGCGAAACCGCGCGAGGAGCTCAAGCAATACTTGACCGAGTCCGAGGGCTACGAAAAGACGCTGGTGCCCCGGATGGTGGCTGCGCTAGTGCAGTCCGGCGTGCGGGAACAGACCGCCAAGCGCCGGGCGCGTGCCCTGGAGTTGTGGAATCGCGCCTTGGCTTTCGAGCCCGACAACCAAGCCGTTCTGACCGAGCTGCGACGCCTGGAGAGAGGCGAACGACTGCGCCGCTGGGCGATCGGTGCGAGCGCGGCGGCGGTCCTGGCGGCGATGGCGACTGGCGCCCTGTGCTTGGCCCGCAGAGCGCTGAGCGAGCGGAAGACTGTTGTCGCGGTTGCGCACGCCAGCGGCCCCACCGACAACAAGTCCAACCCGCGTCGGCTGGATGGGCAACTCAAGGAAAGAGCCCTCGCCGGAACTGCAAAAGCGCAGCCGGCACCGACGCGTACCCCTGCCCTGGCGCCGTCCCATCCGGGTCGCGAGCCGAGGCGCGGAGCCGGCGCCGCTGAGAGGCCGTCCGCTCGCGCCGACGAATCGGAGATTTCGGGCGGGACCGAAAAAGCCGCCGCCGTCGAGCCCGCCGAAGTCCCGACCATCACCCTGGCGTTGGGATTCACCCCGGCCAGGGTCGAGGTGTGGATGGACGGCCAGAAAGCCTTCGACTACGGTCCCCAGCAGAACCGCATCACGGTTCCCTGGGACCATCCCCACCGCCTCGAATTCCGCAACGACAGTTGCTGCAACCGGAAGCAAGTGATGGTGGGGCCTCAGGTCTATCGTCCGCCTGGGGATCACCTGTTCGTCAACCTCGATCCCAAGCCGGCCCGCCTAGTCGTCTCCTTCGATCCACCCGTCCCCGGGGCCTCTCTTCTCATTCGCGAAGTCAACGATGCCAAGAGCAAGCCCTGGCACGCCCGAGCCCTGCCGGGAGAAAAAATTCCCGTTCCCTTTGACGCGGGAGACGAGATGCGCAAGAGTCTTGAGGTGGTTGCTTTCAAGGGCGACAAGACGACGACCAATCAGGTGACGATCACCGCGGGCGAGACTCGTCCTGTCACGTTGCACGTGGACGAATAGTTTGAGCGCCGGTCTCCTCCTTCTCACCATCCTGTTCCAGGCGCCGCAGCTGCCGACGGCCAACGAAGAATTGCAGCGGGGCAAGAATGCCTACGACCGCGGCGAATTCGGCCGCGCGGTGGAGATCATCCAGCCATTGCTCTCTCCGGACATCCGTCTGCAGTCGGATGGTCAGATCACCCTCGCGCACCGGATTCTGGGTGTCGCCTATCTGTTCGAGCGACAGGAAGGCCAGGCCAAGGCCGAATTCAGAAAGCTGCTGCAACTCGCGCCGGACTATCACTTCGACCCCCTGCTCGATCCGCCCGAGGTGGTCGACTTCTTCAATGTGGTTCGCAAAGAGTACAGCGCCGAGCTGGCCAAGCTTGAGGCGAGGCGCTGGGAGATGGAG
>CAZBIU010000222.1:0-11398 GCA_964491625.1 uncultured Myxococcales bacterium | reverse complement strand
ACAGCCCCGGCGCGAGCACCCAAGGTCGATCTCTGAGCGGCACGCCCTGGAGGTGCTAGATTCCGCGTATCTTGGAAGCTGACTATCTCGTCATCGGATCGGGCCTCGCGGGCCTCTATTTTGCGCTTCGCGCCTGCGCGCATGGCCGCGTCGTTCTGGTCTCAAAGCGCGAGCTTACCGACAACAACACGCAGCACGCGCAGGGGGGCGTCGCGGGCGTGCTCGGCGCCAACGACTCGGCCGAGCAGCACATCGATGACACCTTGCGCGTCGGGGATGGCTTGTGCTCGCGCGAGGCCGTCGACATGTGCGTTCGCCAGGGGCCCGAGCACATTCTGTATCTGGCGAACCAAATCGGCGTCGCCTTCGATCGCGACGAGAACGGCGACTTCATCATGGGTCGCGAGGGAGGTCACTCGGCGAGGCGAATCGTGCATGCCCGCGACATGACCGGTGCGGCCATTCACACCGCCTTGCTGGAAACCGTACGCGGCTACGCCGACAGCATCACACTGTTGCCCAACCACATGGCGGTGGACCTGCTTACGACGGCGAAGTACGGCGGACCCAATGCCGTGTTCGGAGCCTACGTCTACGATCAGTCGTCCGGCGAGGTGAAGACGATCGCCGCTCGCGCCGTGATCCTGGCCACGGGCGGTGCCGGCAAGGTCTACCTCTACACCTCCAATCCGGATGTCGCGACCGGCGACGGCGTCGCGATGGCGTACCGGGTCGGCGCGCGCGTGGCCAACATGGAATTCTTTCAATTCCACCCGACCATTCTGTACCACCCTGCCGCGAAGTCATTCCTCATCAGCGAGGCGTTGCGCGGCGAGGGCGGTGTGCTGCGATTGCGAGATGGCACCGCATTCATGGGTCGCTACCACGAGATGAAGGATCTGGCGTCCCGCGATGTGGTCGCACGCGCCATCGATGCAGAGATGAAGCGGACCGGCGACGATCACGTCACGCTCGACATGACGCACTTGCCCCCCGATTTTCTGGTCGAACGCTTCCCCAACATCCACCGACGCTGCCTTGAGCTCGGGATCGACATGCGCACCACGCCGATCCCGGTTGTGCCGGCAGCGCACTATAGCTGTGGCGGCATCCAAGTGGACAGCCATGGCCGGACCAACGTCAGGAATCTGTACGCCATCGGTGAAGCATCGATGACGGGCCTTCACGGCGCCTGCCGCCTGGCCTCGAACTCGTTGCTGGAGGCCCTGGTGTACGCGGCGCGGGCCGCAGACGATGTTCGCGACGTGAGCGTGAGCCGCCCCGTGCAGGTCGCCCCCTGGTACGCCGGCGATGCCACGGTTTCCGACGAGGCGGTCGTCATCAGTCACACCTGGGACGAGATCCGCCGCCTGATGTGGAACTACGTTGGGATCGTGCGTTCGGATAAGCGACTGGAGCGGGCATCTCGGCGCATGCAGATGATTCGCGAAGAGATCCGCGAGTACTACTGGAACTTCCAAGTCAGCGGTGATCTGCTCGAGTTGCGCAACATCGCGCTGGTCGCCGACCTCATCATCCAGAGCGCCCGCAAGCGCCCCGAGAGCCGCGGGCTGCACTTCAACCTCGACCACCCGGAGCACGACGCGAGGCTGGCCAGGGACACACTCGTTGCACGCGGCGACGGACCCTCGGTGTAGCAGCCGGCCCCCTCAAGAACGACGAAACCCCGATAGTTGCCCACCGGGGTTTCTGTCTCTCGCGTAGAGCGAGGCGCTATTCCAGCTCGTTGACGATGACGGGCTGATAGCTACCCGTCACATCGCCGTTGCTGTTGATACCGCCCTGGCGCGAGAACTGCGCGAGGACAGTATCGCAGTTCAGGTCGCCCTTGGCGTAGGCGGTGAACTGGGCCCCGACGCCGGTGCCGTTTCCGCTGTAGCCCGGCGTGTAGTTGTGACCATCAGGCAGCGAGAAGTTGAGCGCCTGCCACACGCCGTCCGACTTCCACTTGGGAGAGTTGCCCGGGCAGCGGGAGCCGTTCTGGCAGCCGCACTCGGTGTCGTAGGCCCACGCAGCCGTCGGGCCGGGGAATTGCTTCGGCAGCGAACCGCCACCGGCCGTGATGTGGTCCGATTCATAGTAGGTGAGCGAACCGGCCCACTCCTTGTTCAGGTGCCCGGCGGCTTCGGCGGTCCGCGACTTCTTCACGTATCGCGTGAACGCCGGGATAGCCACGGCTGCCAGAATGCCGATGATCGCCACGACGATCATCAATTCGACCAGGGTGAAACCTCCGCTCTTCTTGCGCGCTTTCGTCATTGGATTGCCTCCTGGCCGGCGATAATGCAGCCGGCGTGCCATCCCAGGTCACAACCATCGTATGAATGCAAGACGTTTGAATTACAGTGTTTTATTGGGCTGCCTAGATCGGCTGCAATGTCTGACCACACCAAGATGTGACAATCATCGGCCGGAGCTCATCTAATTGATCGCAATCTGGCATACATAAAAAATGGATTGAAAGTGCACTTGATCCAGGGTCTTGCACGCTGAAACGCAGAAAGCACGATTCGGCGACTGACGTCGCCGGGCTCAGTCCGGCGAAATCCATCGGGATTTTGACCTGGACGCTCTCGGGCCCGCCCTGACGTGCAACCGCGAGGCCCACACTGACGTAAATTGGCACCAAGCGGTCGATTCTCGCTGGACTTAATCGACAGGCCACGGAGGTGGCGGCACGCCTATTCGATCTCGTCCTTGGTGCGAAGGCTGGGTGAATCGTGGGTCAGAATGAAAACGGTGACGTTGTTGGGCCAACCGGCGTCGCCGCCCAGATTGCACGCACCTAGAGCGTAGAACCACGGCACATTGGGGGGAGTCGTCCATATCGTTGGACCAATGACCCCCAACGGGGCCGCCCCGGCCACCCCGGAGTTGACCATGTAGGTGCAGAAGAGCTGCTTCCAACGGGGTCGTATCCCGAGAATCAACCACGAGTTGGGCAGCGTCCCGAGGTCGGTCGGGGTTCGGACCGAGTCGAAAGTCGGAACGTTTGGGTCTACCGGGAAGAACTCAGAGGAGTTCTCATCGGTGCTCGCGCCCTGGGCGGTATCTCGGTGCGCCTCCAGGTATCCACCGCTGTCCATGAAATAGAGCTGCTCTTTGGCGGCGAACTCGGCCAGCATTGCGGTGGCCTCGCTTGAGCGCGCTTTGGCGATGTATCTGCGATAGCTCACCACGGAGATAGCGGCTAGGATTCCGATGATGACCACCACGACCATCAACTCGATAAGGCTCATGCCGCCGCTGCTTGATTTCCGCATCTTACCCTCGTTCGAATTGTAAGCCTCGCCGCAATAGCGATCTACGGCGATTCGTGACGGCTGTGAGATTCTCGGCATCTCGCATATGACGCGCCACATCCGTGACGGAGTAACAGTTCACATCGAACGATCATCTACTCTCTTGAGAATCCGTAGATCGTTTGGCCAGTAATGCGCTAGAGTTTCGCCAAACGCACAACCGGCCCGAGGGCCGTCAACCAAGGAGCTTGCACTTGGCATTGACCCTGACGATTGGTCAAAAAGCTGTGTACCCATCTCGCGGCATCGCGGAGGTGGTGGACATAGAGAAGAAGGAAATAGGCGGCAAGATCCAGGAATTCTATGTCCTGCGCCTGAGCACGAGCGACCTCAAGATCCTCGTGCACATCGACAAGGCCGAACAGGTCGGCCTGCGTCCGGTCGCCGGCAAGGCCGACGCCGACGAGGTGTTGCAGATTCTCCGCGAGAAGGTGGTCCAATTCGAGCGCCACACTTGGAATCGTCGCTACCGGGCATTCATGGACAAGATCAAGTCCGGGTCGTTGTTCGAGGTGGCGGAAGTCTTTCGGGACCTGCATCGCCTGAAACGAACCAAGTCGCTCTCGTTTGGCGAGCGGCGCATGCTCGACACCGCGCGCGGCTTGGTGATCCAGGAGCTGTCGGTGGCGCGCGCCTCGAATCGCGAGGCCGTCGAGGCAGATCTGGAACGCGCGCTGAGCGACGGCCAAGCGTAGCCGATCGTTCACGGGCTAATTCGTGCCGAGCGCGTCTGTCCGTGATGGCAGAATAGCCGGCAAGTCCCATGGAAACGCCACCCCCAAAGACTGAGGCCGGCGCTGGCGGCGCCCTAGCCGTCGCGCGGAGCCGAGCGCACGAGCTGCGCGTGCTGATTGCCGAGCACGATCGGCGTTACTACGAATTGGACCAGCCGTCGATCCCCGACGCTGATTACGACGCCCTCGTGCGCGAGCTGCGCACCATCGAAAAGCGTTTTCCTTCGCTGGCCACGCCTGACAGTCCCACCCGACGCGTCGGCGGGCAGGCGACCACCCTATTCGCGCCAGTGACGCATGCCGCGCCCATGCTGTCGCTCGACAACGTCTTCTCGCTCGAGGATCTCGAGGCGTGGGCCAAGCGGTTGGAACGGGGCTCGGAAGGCACCCTCGACTTCGTCTGCGAGCTGAAGATCGACGGCCTTGCGGTTTCCCTCAGCTACGAAAATGGCCGGCTCGCCCGCGGCGCGACCCGCGGCGACGGCCGCGTCGGTGAAGACATTACCGCCAACCTACGCACCATCGCGGAAATCCCTGCGCACCTGCCCGGCAAGGGCTTTCCACCGGTGCTGGAGATCCGTGGCGAGGTGTATCTGCCGCTCTCGACTTTCGCGCGCCTCAATAGCGACCTCACCGGTCGGGGCGAGCGCGCCCTGGTCAATCCGCGCAATGCCGCCGCGGGCAGCCTGCGCCAGAAGGATCCCACAGTCACCGCTTCGCGTGGCCTTCGCATGTGGTGCTACGGCATGGGCACGCCCGGAGAATCGGTCGACGGCAAGCGTACCAACCGTCACTCCGGAGACCTGGCGAGACTTCGCGACTGGGGACTGCCGGTCAATCCCACCATCGAAGCCGCGAGCTCGCTCGGGCAGGTGATTGGCTTCGTCGAAAAGTGGCACAAGCAGCGCCACCAAGTCGACTACCAGATCGACGGTATCGTGATCAAGGTCGACCGCTATGACCAGCGCGCGGACCTGGGCAGTACCAGCCGCGCACCCCGATGGGCAGTCGCCTTCAAGTTCCCGCCCGAAGAAAAGACCGCTCGAGTCCTGCACATTGCCGTCAACACCGGCCGCACCGGACGGGTGACCCCATACGCGGAGCTCGAACCGGTGTACGTGGGCGGCGTGACCGTGTCGTCGGCCACCCTGCACAACGAAAGCGAGGTCAGGCGCAAGGACGTCCGCGAGGGCGACCTGGTCATCGTCCGTCGCGCCGGCGACGTAATTCCGGAAATCGTCGGTCCCGTTCTCGAGCAAAGGCCGCCGGACTCGGGGCCTTGGCCGTTCCCTGCCAAATGTCCTGCGTGCGAAACGGAGCTCGTGCGCAAGGGCGACGAGGTCGACTGGCGCTGCCCGAATCGCAAGGGCTGCCCGGCGCAAGGTGCGCGCTGGCTCTATCACTTCGGATCCCCGGACGCCATGGACGTCGAACACCTGGGTGAGCAGACCGTCGCCACCTTGATGGATCTCGGCTGGGTGAGCGACCCGTCGGATTTGTACGCGTTGGATCTGGAACGCGTGGGCACCCTGCCCGGCTTCGGCGAGAAATCGGCGCACAACCTCATTGACGCCGTCGCGGCGTCCAAGGACCGCCCCATCTGGCGACTTCTGGTCGGCCTGTCCATTCGTCGCGTGGGATCGCACGTGGCCCAGATCCTGGCCAAGCGCTACCGATCCATGGATGCCATCGCCGCCGCGGGCCTGGAGGATCTGGAAAACGCCGAAGGAATCGGCCCCGAGATATCATCGGCCATTCACGAATGGTTCCACACCCCGGAGAACCTCGCGCTCTTGGAAAAGCTCCGCCAGAGCGGGGTGCGCATGCGCGACGAAGACACCAGCGCGTCGCTCGGAGAACAGCCACTGCGAGGCAAGATCGTCGTCATCACCGGCACCCTTTCGCGCTTCTCACGCGAGGAGGCGGGCCAGGCCGCGGAAACCGCCGGGGCGCGCGTCACGTCGAGCGTGTCGAAAAAGACCAATTTCCTCGTGGCCGGCGCCGATGCCGGGTCGAAGTTGACCAAGGCGCAAGAGCTGGGCGTGGAGGTCATCGACGAGGTCGAGTTTCTGCGACGGCTGGGACGCGGTTAGCCGGGACCGCCTACCCCACCGGGTGCAGACCGGTGTGGTCGATGCCATGCAGGTAGTAACCCGGGTCGGAGAGGAAACTGCTGAACATCCCGATGTACAGGATCAGCAGGCGGATGAACTGACGCTGGTCGTGGTAAAGCGACTCGATCTGCTGCTTTCGGATCTTGTCATCGGGGTGAGCAAAGTGTTCCAAGAAGCTTCCGTCGAGCAGCCCACCCTTGTCTTTGCGATACACCGCGGCCATGCCGCCCCCCGCGCAGTAGTCCATCATTTCCCGCAACAGGTTTCGCCGTTCTTGCCAGGACAACGCCGGGACGGAAAGCAACGCCGCCACCACCCACTGCGCTTGTTCGCTGCTCGTGGTGGCCAGGGCACGGAACAGCCGATCGGTCGTCTCGTCAAGTGTGTCGAGGTGGTGCTGGCGAAGCATGCTCATCAGCACCACGTTCTTGAACAGCTGAGACACGAGCAGGACGCAGGCCTCCATATCCGGCGCCACCCCGCCGTCATCGCTCACCGGCTGGTAACCGGCCAGGAACATCGTGCGGAATGCTAGCTCGAAGAACGCGTTCTGCTCAATCGGTGCGCGCTGCACGGCGATGTCTAAGGTGTTATCCAGGCGATCGGCAAGCTTGCAGCGCAAGAGATCCGGCATGGCGCGCGCCTTTGAAAGAATCACGCCGAGATACTGGTAGTACGACTGCGAGGTTTGTCTCCACAAGAGGGCAATGCGTTCTCCCAAGAACCAGCGATGGTTAGAATCGATCTTGTCGAGCACGCGAGAGAACTCTGCCTGCAAACGATCCCATTCCGCGGCGCCCAGCTCTTCCCGCGTCAGATCCTCTTCCTTGTCGTGCAGCAACGCCCCAAGCAAATCCAGAGTGGTCGGCGCTGGCATAATCCTGGCCAGCACCGCGGCAATCCGCAGGCAGTGCAGCACCGCTGCAGGCCCATTCTTGCGGCGGCGGTCGCCATACGCATGGTGCAGGTAATTGAGCGCCTCCAGCAAGGTGTCCTGGTTCGTAACCTTGGCGGGCCCGAGGATCACCCTCAAGAGCGCCCGCAGGTCGACCTTCCGCGCGGCCAGATGCCAGTTGATGGTGGCAGAGAGAGTCAGGTGGCCTTCCACCGTGATGTGGGCGGGTCGCTGGTCATGCACTGAGAGCATCGATCTTCTCTGCGCTCGGGCCGCGTCGCACGGAGCGTGCGACCCCACTATTCTACCTCATCGGCGCCGATTGCCCAGGCGACGCGGTCGGCCAGCTCCGAGCACCGGCTCCGGCAGCAGCTAGCTCTTCTTGGAACGCAGCAGATCGCCCAGCGTGCCAAAGCCACCTGAGCCACCTGCGACTCGTGCCGCGGCCCTGTCTTCCTCGGAGACAACGTCACCGCGCTCGCCAAGCCCGAGCGAGATGCGACGCCGTTCGTGATCCAGAGCCAGGACCGTCACCGTAAGGTTGTCGCCCACTTTGCAGATTTCGCGCGCGTGGCGAACCTGCTTGCCCGAAGCCAGCTCGGAGGCATGCACCAGCCCCTCCACGCCCGGCCCCAATTCAACGAAGGCGCCGAACTGCTCGACCCGAACCACTTTACCGACCACCTGGGTGCCAGCGGGGTAGCTAGCGCTCACGTCATCCCACGGATCGCGCTGCATCGACTTCAAAGACAGCGAAATCCGCTCGGGTCGCTTGGGATCGTCGGTCTTCTCGATCTTCAGCACCTGCACCTCGAGCTGCTGCCCGACCGCCAGCACTTCGCTCGGGCGTTGATTGCGCGAAAAGCTCAGCTCGGACACGTGGAGCATGCCTTCGATTCCGCCGAGGTCGATAAAGGCGCCGAAGTCCCTGATACTGGAGACCACGCCGGGTAGAACCCTGCCGACCGTCAACTTGGCGCGCAGCTTTTCCGCACGTCCGCGGGCTTCCTCTTCCAGCAACGCCCGGCGAGACACCACCAGGTTCATGCCGCGCCGGTCGGCTTCGTAGCGGGTCACTCGGAATTGGAATTTGCGCCCCACGTATTCGTTGGCGTCAGCCACGTGGCGCGCTTCGAGTTGTGAGATCGGGCAGAAGCCGCGTACCCCGGCGACCATGACTTCCACGCCACCCTTGTTCACCGCGGTCACCGTGCCTTCCACCGACAGGCCGAGCTCGGCCGCTTGGGCCAGCTCCGCCTTCGCCTCGGGACCACGGGCCATCGCCTTGCGCAGAACAACACACCCCGCCTTCCCCATGTCCTCCACCACGCGCGCTTCGATTTCGTCTCCGACTTTCGCGGCAAGATTGCCGTCGGTATCGCGAAGCTGTTCGAGATCGATCATGCCCTCTGCCCTGCTGCCCAGGATCTCGACCACGGCCGCGTCGTGCCCGATGCGCACGATCCTAGCCCGCACGTTGTCACCGACCCCCGCGCGGCGCCGATCGCCGGTCCCTTCCCGGCGTTCGAATTCGGCCAAGAGGGAAGCAAAATCCTGTTCCTGCTCGTTCTTGTCAGCCATGGTCCCTTTCATACTCGTTCCGCGCATCGCATGCACGCCCATCGCGCAAGCCCCGGAAGGCACAGCACCATTCGCTTCGTCGCGCAAGAACTCGCATCAGAGTGGCGACGATTCATGGCGAACGTAGTACAATGTCTTCAGTTCGCCTCTCTGACGCATTGGGGGCTAATCCATGACGATGAAGAAGACCGTGCGCGTGCCCGTGGCCGCCGATGGCGTACCAATCGTCATGCCGTTGCAAGAGCTCGACAAGACACGCGAGCTTCCCGCCTGTGAAACCTCCGACAAGTACCCGCCAGACGAAGAGCAACCAAGCCCGGCCGCTCCTCGCGAGATTCTCGACGACGTCACGGTACCCGTTCAATCGTCGATTGAAAGCACCCTGACCTTCGAGCTGCTTCGCCGTCAGTCGACTGAAGAAGACGACGATGACGACAAGTCCTAGCTGCGCGCAAGGCATCGCATGAGTCGGGAACCGGCCGTCACACCACAAGCCGCTCTGCTGAGGGTTCTCGTCACCGGCGAAAGCGATGGGGCCGAGATCATCCGCAAGGTCCGCGACTGGACCGATGGGCAAGTCCAGCTTGACGATCAGACCTTTGCAGACGCGATCCATGATCTCGAGACCGCCGGGCTTGTCGAACGCCACACCGGATCGCCTGACAAACGCACGGGCCAACCGCGGCCGACCTTCGCGCTCACCGCGGCCGGCAAGGCGTCCGGCCTGGAGATTCTGGCCGCCAGCCTAACCCGTAAGGCGTGACGGCGAAGCCAGAGCCTGAACCGGGCCGCGAAAGACCCGACTTACGGTGCTTTCACCTTGTGCAGCTTGAGCAGGTTGGTCTGGAAGGGCTCAGCTCCGAGAACCATACCGAAGGTGATGAGGATGTCGTCCCCCACTTGAGCGAGGCCATGGCGCACAAGCTCCTGTTCGGTCTGGTTGACCACGCCAGCCACGCCCTCGACCCACTCACCGAACAGAGGCCGCACGCCCCACAGCAGGCCGAGCCGGCCGAGGATCTTCTCGTGTCGCGAGAACGCAACGATGTTGGCCAAGGGGCGCTGCGCCGACAGCAAGCTCGCCGAGTGCCCGCTTTCCGTGTAGACTGCGATGGCGGCCAGGCGCAGATCCTCGGCGATCTCCGCGGCAGCTTCGGCAATCGAGCTTGAAAAGGTCCGTTCGCGCACGTCGGGTCGATCCTTCCCCTCTGTCATGTAGTTCTCGTGTTGCTCGATCTCGTCGATGATCCTGCCCAGGGTCTTGACCGCCTCGACCGGATAGTCGCCCACCGAGGTCTCCGCGGACAGCATCACGGCATCGGTCCCATCGAGGACCGCGTTGGCGACATCCGACACCTCGGCGCGCGTCGGGCGAGGGTTCTTGATCATGGAATCGAGCATCTGGGTCGCGGTGATGCCCGGTTTCGCGCGCAGCTTAATCTCGCGCAGGATGCGCTTCTGAACCAGGGGCACCTTCTCGTGTCCTGCCTCGACGCCGAGGTCGCCGCGCGCCACCATGACCGCGTCGGCGGCGTCGAGAATCGCGTCCAGGTTGCTGACCGCCTCCGGCTTTTCGATCTTGGCGATGATGGGAATGCCCCCGGAAAGTGCCTTGGCTTCCTCCAGGTCCCGCGGATTGCGCACGAACGACAGCGCGAACCAATCGACGCCAAGCTCGCGACCGAAAACGATGTCCTGCTTGTCCTTATCGGTCAGCGCTGGGACGGAAAGTGCCGAGCCAGGAAGATTCATCCCCTTCTTGTCCTTGAGCATGCCGCCGTCGACAACTCGGCAAACCACATCGTCGCCGGCAATCGAATCGACCCGGAGCTGCAACAGCCCGTCGTCGAGCAAGATCGGATCGCCGGGTTTCACGTCACGTGCCAATGGCAGGTAGGTGTGGGGCACGCGCTCAGCGGTTCCCAGGAATTCGCCAGTGCCGAGCACGAGCGTTTTTCCCTTCTGCAGCACCACCTGCCCGCCCTGCATCCTGCCCACGCGAATCTTGGGTCCGCAAAGATCGGCGAACACGGTGATGGGGCGACCCACCTGTCTTGCCGCGGCGCGAACATCGCAAAACATGCTTTGGTGGGCGGCGTAGTCACCGTGCGAGAAGTTGAGTCGCGCCACATCCATGCCCGCTTCAATCAACTCAACCAGCCGGGGCACCCCCGCCGTGGCAGGGCCGAGCGTGCAAACTATCTTCACTTTCCGCATGGAACGGAGTCCTTTCGCCGCTATGGTCGCAGAAGCCCGAGTGACGCTCAAGCGTGGCGTTCTTGCCGACCCGCTTCCTCAACCGGCTCTTCGGACCTCGCCGACGGCGAAACACCCTCTGCCACGGCGAGCCATTAAGTTTCGTATTTCCACCGCGTAAGGGTGGAAATACTCCGTCACATCTGTATGATGCGCCCGCAGTCCAACGTTACACTCGTGGAGGACAATCGATGAAGCGTCTACTCATGGTTCTTTCGGTTTCGGCATTGCTGCCATTGTCGGGTCTCGCTTTCGCGCAGCCTGCGGCGGCACCAGCACCAGCAGCTCCCGCTGCGAAGCCGGCGGCTCCACATGCCGCGGCTGCTCCGGCGGCGGCCAAGCCCGCGGAGAAGGCTGAAAAGCCCGCCGCTGAGAAGGCCGACAAGGAAGAGAAGACTGAGAAGGCCGGTAAGGCCGAGGCTGCCAAGGAAGAAAAGGCCGAAAAGGCCGCCAAGGCCAAGGCCGAGAAGGAAGAAAAGGCCGCCAAGGCCAAGG
>CAZBIU010000221.1:0-11489 GCA_964491625.1 uncultured Myxococcales bacterium | reverse complement strand
AATCGGGCGCTGGCCGCTTAAACCAGGTGTCCACGGATTCGGGGCAAGCTCAAGCTGAAGTCGCGGTCTCTGGCTCCCGTTAGCTCGCGCCTACAACGCTGCCAGCGATTCGAGCGATGGCACGGGACCGGCGCGGTGCATCTTGGTCACAGGCAGCGCACGGCTCGAGACTTTCCGTCGATCGGGCGACAGCTTAGCAGGCAGATACTTCCTGCATCGTCTGCAGCCGGTCTCACCGGCCGAGGCTACCCGCGCCGGTATCGCCGCCGGGCTCGAACAGTTCCTCGAGAGCGGCGGCTTCCCCGAACCATTCCTAGCCGAGGATCCGCGCGATGTGGGACGGTGGCGGCGGCAGTATCTCGATGGCCTGATTCGCGAGGATATTCTCAGCTTCGAAAACGTCCACGAGCTGCGCGCCATCTCCTGGATGTCCTCGACTCTGACGCCGACGAACTCCGTGCCCTGATCGTCCGGCTTGAGAATCGGGCGCACCGTATGCGCTTCCCATTCCTCTCGAAAACGTAAATGATTCTGCGGTGGAGCTGAACGGGATCGAACCGTCGGCCTCTAGAGTGCGATTTTCAAGATAGCCTAGGGAACACGGGAACTTACAAACCAATCACGTCGTGCGGGCGCGGCCGAATGCCAGAGATTCTGCTCACTTGCGCTGCACAACTGGGGGCAGGACGATGCGATCTCGACCGTCGAGCAGTGGCGACCTCCTGAACGACATTTTCGATGCCTTGGGGCTGCGCGATCCGCTTTGGAACAGGGAATGGGTCGCCGAGAGCGAGCTGCGATCACTCACCCGGGACCGCCGCGAGCTCGAGCGGGCGCTCGACCAGATCGCTCGGATGGAAGGGGTAGTGCTGGACTTCCAAAACACGGTCAACGGACGTTTCTTGCTGCTCCGAAAGGCGGACGCCGGCAGTGTCGCCGGCCGAACGAAAGGGTGCTCTGTGCGAGACCGTCGACCTCTGTCCGGTGGCGTGGCCACGGATTCGTCCCTGGGGAATGCTGGCGACGATACCGGCAACATGCACGAGGCAGCCCCACCCGCGGCCCAGCCCGCGCCGTTGATGCTCAAGCCTTCCGGACCACCAAGATCCGGTCGGCAGCGGGCGGCGGCGACAGAGGGGCCAGCCGAGCCGACGCGTGCACTTCGTCTGGCGATCGAAGAGGTCGGCGTCGGTGTCGAGGACGTCGATCCGGTGCCTTTGGTCGGACCCTCGGTGACGCGATATCGAGTACGCCTCGCTGCCGGGGAGCGTTTCCGCCACCTGCGACGTCGCGCCGAAGATCTCGCGAGGGGGCTGGGGAGCGAGGTCTTTATCAGCCAGGTCCCTGGCGACCGATATGTCGCCATCGACTTGCCACGCAAAGATCGCCAAGTCGTGCCGCTCGCTTCCGTGTTGGACCGCTATCCGTCGGCTGGGGACCCTGCCGCACTGTGGTTCCCCGTAGGCGTGACGCCGGCGGGTGAGCCCGTGTTCCTCGACCTCACCCTGCTGCCACACATCCTGCTCGCGGGCGGTACCGGAAGCGGGAAGAGTGTTTGGCTACGAGCGTTCCTGCTGAGCCTCATGTTGAAGCTCCCACCGAGCGCGCTCGAGGTTCTTCTCGTCGACCCGAAGGCCGTCGACTACGGCGCCTTCGCCTCGGCACCACATCTACGCACCGGCCGCGTCATCACCGAGCCCGAGGAGGCCATCGAGCACCTGAGAGATCTGACCGGACCGGAGCTGGCGAGACGGACGAACCTTTTGCAGGAGGCTCGATGCTCGAACTACCGCGAGCTTCGGACACAAAGGCCGGATGTTGCCAGCCCATACCTCGTGGTTGTCATCGATGAGTTTGCTGATTTGGGCCTGAGCCTGGACAGAGCAGAGAGGGCAGAGTTCGAGAAGCAGATCCTTCGCCTTGCCCAACGTGCGCGCGCTGCTGGCATCTTTCTCGTCCTTGCAACCCAGCGTCCGAGCGTTGAGTTCGTCACCGGCGCCGTGAAGGCCAACCTCCCCACCCGTGTCTCCTTCCGCCTTCCACAGCGCGTCGATAGCCAGATCATCCTCGATGAGCCAGGCGCCGAGGACCTGTTGGGCGCTGGCGATCTTCTGCTGTTGCACGATGGGCGGCTGCAGCGGCTGCAAGGTTGCTTCGTGTCGATGGAGGAGGCCGCCAAGCTCCTTGAGGGGCGATATCGCGGCCTGGATCGCCAGGGCCTGGGTGCAGGCGAAGGGACTTGAACCCTCGACGTTCACCTTGGCAAGACGAAACTAATGTAGGCAGATCTTAGGATTATCGAGAACTTAAGACGACAACCGAGCACCAGACGATACCCCCTCTAACCAGCAAACCGGCACAGTTTCCGGCATATCGAAGTTCAGAACCGGCATATCACCGGGGCAATGCTGTTTATCAACCGCTAGCACCCTAATGCGTGTTCGCCGCCCGCCGGCCAGCTTGATGCTCCCGCGGGAGCCTTCGTGTCCATCGCGAGCGGCAATTTTTCGACCTGCGCGATTGCCACGGATGAGACCCTGCACTGCTGGGGCCTGGGCACCGCTGCCGACGATCCGAGCGCGGCCAACTGCCTTTCCCAATGGATGGATGGCCAGAGCGTGCCGCCCGCGGGCCAGTTCCGGGCCGTGACCGTGAGTGTGAGCCACGCCTGCGCCGTTCGTGAGGACGGAACCCTCGCCTGTTGGGGCGCGGGGACGGCCGACACCTGCGGAGGCGGTGTGGACTGCCGCCAGTCGCGCCCGCCCTCGGGAACCTTCGAGCAGGTCGGCGTGGGCGTCTACCATAGCTGTGCGATCTCCGCGGCTCGCAAGGTCGTGTGTTGGGGCTTCGATCAAGCTGGGCTACTCGATCCCCCGGCGGAGCTTCGCTGACGAGGGCCTCGACCATCGTTTCGGGAGGGTGCGACAGCTTTGGGGCAGATACGAATGACCGTCTGTCGACGGCGAGCGCGTCTTCGTCGAGCGCCCGCCAAACGCGCGCAGGCCGGCGCAGCCTCGACCTTGAGACTATCTACGCCGTCGCTGCCTCTGTCCTCTTTACCTGGGTATAGGATCGTTTGCCTGTGTAGGTGGGTGCAGTTTACAGAAGAAGTAGCCGTTTGCGTGAGTCGAGTGGAGCCAAAGACGGAGTTCGCATTCACGTAAACGCGCGTTGGACGAAACGCCGGGCACGATGGTTGTCAATGCCAATAGGACTTGTTGGATGACGGCGGTAGCCCCTGTCGTGATGCTGGCATGGCCGCGCACCAGCTGCTTGCGCGTTCTGGTCAGATCTCGCAGCTCTTGCACCGCTGTAGGGGGCACGAAGCTGGCGCGAATCAGGCCATGGGCCAAGAGGTCGGCGATCCACATCGCGTCGCTCACGTCGGTCTTACGCCCTGGAACATTGCGAATGTGGCTCGCATTGGCCAGGACAAGCTCGACCGACCCCTCCAGGACGTGCCATACCGGCTTCCAGTACACCCCCGTCGACTCCATCGCTGCGTGCGTGCAGCCGCACTCCGACAGCCAGTCACACAGCGCTAACAGTCCTCGTGTGGTCGTATCGAATGTCCGCACCTTCTGAACGGCCTTGCCCGCAGTGACCACGCGAACGCATGCCATCACCGTACCCATGTCCGAGATCAGCGATATCCAGAGTTCCGTCGAGGGAATGAAGGAGCACGTGGAACTGCGTGGGCTGCGGCCCAATACCATCAGCACCTTCAGTCGTTGCGCCCGCGACTTCCTTACCCATTTTGGGCAAGGTCCGGGCAGAGATCAACGCTGCCGTTGCCAAGTATCGCGGGCGCGCCCCGTTTCAATGGTTCGCTTGTTTGACACCGAAACTCGGACCGATGCCGGCCCCAATGCCGGACCAACAGGCGCCGACGAGCCCTCGGACACAGATACCTAGCGGGGCGCGGTTGGAAATAGCAGGGCCAATAAGCCTCTGGCACCGATTCCCGGGATTCCCCGGGGGATTCTCTGGCACCGATTCTCGGGGGAGGTTATGTGCTGCGCCGATGGTGCTAGTGTGCATGGCCACGGTACTTGCGTCCCGGCCGGGCGCGGCCCCCGTGACGGCTGAGGCGCTGACGCTGCTTGAGCAGGGTGCCGTAGTCCGGCAGGTTGAGCTCGAGCATGGGACTGTAGATACGGAGCAACTCTTCGCTGAGGCGCGGACTGAGAACGAGTCCTCGCAAAATGTCATGGAAGCGCGAATGGACGTGCGATGCCGCTTTTCCGTAGGTCGGAGCAGAGTGGCGAATGAGGAAGAACGCAGCATCCACGTCAGTCGACGACCGTGAGCTCGCCAAGCTCTCGACCAGCTCCGAGTATTCGGCAAGCTCGTGATCGTCAGCGCGGTGAGACCAGTGACCGAGCGCAATGTTCGCCTCCCGGGACATCCAGATTTCAATGTGGCCGATGATTCCATGGGCCGAGGCGTGGTACCAGCGGTGCTCCCTCAGCATTTCGAGTGCCCTGACTCCCTTGGCCTCGACGACCCACGCGCAGAAGCCCTCGAGAACGTGCTCGCCGAAGTAGTAGCCGCGCTTCGCCTGTTCGGGGCGTTGGCGTTTCGGATAATCCGCCAGGAATCGCCACATGGCAGTGACTGCCGACTCGAAATCGTCATGAGTCCGTTCAACGAGGATTCTCGCGCATAGTTGTCCGAGGGCTTCGGCCTCGTCCGTCAGCTCGCAGCCGATAAGCGCCATCATGCAGTCCACGACCGCATCCCGACTCGCGCACCTCTCTATCTCCACCTCGGCGACGTACCGGTAATACTGGCCTAGACCGGTCCCTGCGATCATGCGGAGGTGCGGCTGCAACAAGCTGAGGCGCTGCGCCGGGCCGAGATCGGCATCCCTAGCCCCTCTTACGAAATACATCAGAGCGAGCGTGGTGTGCGTATCCGGCGGCGTGTGCTCGTCCCGCGCCAAGTCAAGAAGAGAGCGCTGGACCGCTGCGCTAGCCTGTGCGCCGGCGAACCAGACCGAGGCCCGCGGCAAGCGCGCCTCTCGCGCAACTTTCATCCACAAAGCGACAATGGGCCCATGCGAGGCATCCCCCTCGGTGCTCTGGTCGAGGAGCAACAGAAGGAAGGCCAACACGCCTTCCCGAATGCTGGAGGCGGGAAATCCGGCCAGTCGTTCCTGAATCCTCGCGAGCATCACAGCCGGGTCCTCGGCGGAGGCCTGGAGCTCGGTGGCCAGTCGCCTGGCCAGATGGAACTCCCAGAAGACTTCGAACCCCAGCCGCAGGCAAGACAGAGTGTATCCGTCGCGTTCCATGGGCACGTCACGCAGCAACCCCGCGGTCGCGAGCGCGCGGAGACCGTCGTCCAATGCCTGAGATGCTCGGGCGTGCTCCCGCGCCCAAGTGCTTTCGAGAAGGTCCGTCCTCAGCGCTTCACGCTGGGGCGCGAGCTCGCCCGTTCGCAACACATGCTCGGCGATGCCGGTCACGAGATTGTCGAGGAACACCGGAACCTTACGGATCCTCGTGTCGGCGAGGCTTCGTTCCAGCGCCTCTCGCCGGCGACTCCAGAAGGTCTGGACGAAGCCGATAAAACGATAGTCGCCACCCTGACGCGCCTCCAACCGCCAAGCCTCGACGAACATCCATGCGGTGAATGGCAAGGCGAAGTGGTGTCCAGCGGTCGGATCTTCGCCGAGGGCGATGGACGTTGCGCGGCCCGGATCCTCATTCCTGAGGGACTCATCGATGATCCTGAGCCCTACCTTTGCGTCCGTGTTCAGCGTATCCAGGTCCACCCAGCCGCCGATGTTCGGCAGCAGCGGCCAGTCTCTCCGGCTCATCTGGGCGCCACGATCCTGTTTCCTATTGCCGAGCGTACCCCACGTGTCGAAGAATTTTCCTCGGCCCGCGATGCAGTCGATGTCTTGGTGATTGATGAGGAGCAGCCACGCCACGCTCTTGAGCTGGCTGAGCTCGGCGATGGCACGTTTCAGCTCATCCAGAAAATTCGGATGAAAGCGAATCCACGATTCCAGCTCATCCATAGCGAGCAGGAGAAGGGGACGGATTTCGATCCCGACCACAGGCGAGCCGAGGAGTTGGTCCAGCTCCCACAGGCTGCGAAAGCCCCCACCGTGGTTGGGACCGTGTCCGAGAGCCTGCGCGACCGCGTGAAGCGCGGCAGCCTCGATGCTCACACCGCTGCGCGGCGGCCCCAACGGAATCAGCAGCTGAAGCTCATCGCTCGAGTTTGCCAGCACCGAGGCGAGGAAATGCGTCTTCCCGGCGCCGAGGCTTCCGGTCACGAGGAGACATTTCCGATACTCGGGGTGTTCTGCTGCCGTCTGCAGGTGCGAGAGAATCGACCGTATCCGTCCCGCCCGATCGTCATCCAGAGGATCGACCTGGCGCGAGCGCCGCCGCTGCCACTCGAGGACACAGGAAAATGCCTGATCACCTGTCAGCTCGTTCAGCTCTTTCGTGAGCTCGGGATACGAGTTGGGCGACAGCATCTTCGCCGCGGCCGCCCTGGCCCGAGCTGATAGATCGCCAAGGTCCGTGATCCCTTTTGCTGCCAGCGCCAAATCTTCCAGCGATGTCCGCTGCTGCTCGTGCCAGGGCTTCGCTTTGAACAGCGATCGCAATGCAAGCGTCGCCGGCGAGGAAACCAGCCGTGGTCGGCTCTCGAGCTCGCAAACATCGAGGTTGGCGGCGAATCTTTCCGCATGAGCCTGCAAGCGCCGGCTGACCTCGCCTCGGTCAAATCCGAGGGGCTCCCCGGCGAGTACCCGATGCATGTCGGTCGCGACGAGTCCCTGCAGTTGATCCGGGCTCCGGAACGTGCCACGAACGAGATCGCGCCCGATGCCTCGCTTGAAGGCTGCGAGCTTTGCCTGCGCCTCTGGGCTCTCGTCCGCCAGGTCCGGTCGCTCGCCCTCGGCGAGATAACAGAGCCGCCTCTTGCCGAGGCGGCAGACCTTTCGAGCATGCGCTCTCCTTTCGTCTCCGTATCCATTCGTGCCGTGTGTCGGTTCCGCTGCCGTCTTCGCTAAAGCACGCTCCACCGTTGATTGCCGTAGCCGCACTCGCGCAAGCCGTGAGGTAAGTAGACGGCTCTCCCAACCTCTGGAGTTTTCCCCGTTCCCCGCCACGCCTGGTGCACCAACCATCGGCGATGCCTCCGATTCGACCCGACCGAATTCCAGTACCAGACGGTACAGTCCAAGACCCGCGGCCAAGCAGCTCGCTTGCTAGTTCCATCCTTGGTACGATCGGAGGTCACATGGCGGTAATCTTTGTGAGCTATACGCGCGTCGACGCGAAGGACAAGGCCGCGCACAGGTTCTTCCAGGACCTCCGTCGCAAGATGGCCGAGAAGTTGGGCTGCAGTGAAGAGGAAGCGCTCTTCATAGACTCCAGCAATATCCAAGCCGGCGAAACCTGGGCTGCGAGACTCTCAGAGGAGCTCAGCTGCTGCCAATGCTTCGTCGCTCTCGTGTCACCCGAGTACATCGCCAGCCCGAACTGCGGCAAAGAATGGGCTGCCTTTTCCCTTCGGCTGGGAGCAATGGTCGCGCCACCCGCGGTCCGTATTCCATTGCTCTGGCAGCCGTGCTTGGTGCCAGACGCAATCGGCGCAACACAGCTGTTTAGTGATGCAACTGCCCCCAACACAGAAGACAGAGGGCTGCGTTACTTGTTGCATCGCGAGCCGACGGCCTACGAGGCGGTCCTCTCTGCATTTTCGAACCGTCTGCATGAGGTCATCCTCCGTCATCCGATTGCTCGCGCCAGACCGCCTGTAGATTTTTCGGCTGCACCCAACGCCTTTGCACCAGCGACAACAGTGGGCTGGCGAAGAATCGCGATTGCCTGCGGGGCTGTCGCTTTCGCGTTGGCGATCGCACTGTTCTTGGTACGGCAGGTATCCACGCCGAGCATTCGCCAGCGCGCAATCGCGTGGAGCAACCAACTCTGCCCCAACGGTCGAGCGCAGGAAGGCGCGGCGCCGGTGGTCCTGCCTTCAAACCTGAGCTCGCTCGGAGCAGAGCAGGCGTTGGCCATCGCCCTGCCGCTCGCCGCATCTTGTCCCGAGGTCGCAGATGCTCTCACCGAGCATGCAAGCAGGGCTCTGGGGCCTCATCCCGACGTGCTTGCGCTTCAGGCACGATCGCTCTACCGGCAGGGCCGGTATGTCGAAGCTATCGACGTGCTCACCAAGGCTATCGCCTTGCGTCCCGAGGATGGCGATTTGTACTACCAGCGGGGACGAGCCAATCTGGCTTCAGGCAATCGACCTGGCTACGAAAAGGACCTCAGCACGGCTTGTGGCCGCAGGCACGCGCAGGCGTGCGATCTACTCGGCGGGTCTGGGCTCGGTACACGTCTTGAGCAAACGACCAAGTCCAGGTAAGAGCGGATCACGCGCGAGCCCTTCCTTGGCGGCGGACCGGCACTGCGCCAGATCCCCACGGGCCGCGTGGATGGTTGCGAGCGTCTGCCACGCATCCACGTTGAGGGGATCATCCTTTGCCGCGGTCGCAGCAAGCGGCAGCGCCCGGGCGAGATCATAATCGCTGAACACCTTCACCCGGGCGGTGAAGAGGCTCATTTCGGCCCTGAAGCGAACCTTGGCCAGGGGTACGAGGTAAACGCCGTCGATCGCCCCTTTCGAGTCAACCGCTTTCTCCCTTGCCCATTCTTCGGACGTCAGCTTTCGACTCCCGTCGATAACGTGGTAGGTCTTACCGTCCGAGAGGCCGGCTGCCATCGTCGTCCGGCTTTTGATCAGAAACGCTTCGGAGTCGGGGGGCCTTGCAACACGGGCCATGAGGTCCGCCATCATCCAAGGGGTGCCACGTTTGTCGGCCCATTGTTCGTCAAGACTTCGGAATGGTGTCGTCGATCGTTCAGCGCTCAATTCAACATATGCCGTCGCGATTCGATCAAGCATCACGTCTGGCACACGGCTGACTCCATGGGGCACAGACTCAATCGTTTCCCCGGCCCGATCCAACGCAATGATCAAGTCCCTCTGCCCTTGCAGGGCGGTCGCTTGGTCCTCGCGGAAGGTGTCGCCCGGATCCAGAGTTATCCAATCCCTCATGTTCGCGCCGACGCCAACGCCATCACCCCACACCAGTGCCTGAGTGGTTAGCACAATGGCCTTAGCTCGTGGAGGTAGTGCACGGAACTCGGGGCTGGGCGCCGCCCCTGGGACCCTTGAGACGAGGCGCTCGAGCAGTCTCTCCAGGCCAACGGTATCCTTCGCCTTACAGAGCGCCCAGATCCTCTTCGCCACCACGCGCTCATCGAGCATCGACGAGCGCCCACTCTTCGCGCTGGCAGCCCGGGCGTACGCGTTCAGCGATGCCCGTAAGTCCCCGGCGCGAACCAACCCGTCCCCCAAGAGTTCCCAAAGCTCCGCTTCTTCCGGATGTGCGCTGGCCGCATCCGTGAGGATCCTGTTGGCGAACCGCAGACGCCCGGCGGCAGCGGTGGCATTCGCTGCCGCTAAGGCTGCGCTGGGTCGGAGAGATTTCAGCCCCTCCCCGGCAGGAGTAAAAGCGAGGACAGGGGCAAGTGGCCACAGCTCGGGCCGGGCACGCAGTGTCCAGACCACCGTATCCGGGCATACTTCGACGACCTTCTCGAGACCCGAGCGACCACTTGGAAGGGGCTCAGCGGCCAACAACTGAGATATGTTTCTTACAACGCTGCTCAGCTTTTCCCTGAAATGGTAGTCCTGCGGAAACGTGGAGTATCTGCAGAAGCGAGCCAGCTCCCCGACGACAGCCTTCCAGTCACTACGCTCAGCCCAGTGAGCTGCGCGCGATACAAACAGGTTGAGATCGTCTGGATATCGGAGTCCCCCATCCTTGAGCAGGTGTTCTTCGAGACTCTTGTCTTGAACGAAGCGTGCATAAGAAATTCCGGAGTGGTAGTAGGCGAGCGATCTCTTGAGGGGCCCCGAATTCAGCTCGACCCAAAGCCGGTCAGCCTCCTGTTTCCGCTGGCGATCGACGAGGAGGCCCATGAGGATCTCCACTGCGTCTTCGTCTTCGGGAACCTCCAGTCGGTACTCGGTCAGAGTCCTGATGGCCTCGCCACGGGTCTCCTCCTTGGCGCTGAGGACGAGGGCGAGGGTAATCCCGACGCCCATCGAATCCCTGGCGAGCGCCTGAACGTCCTCGTCGAGTGGCGAGGGATCCGACCTAATGGCCAGTCCCGCCCATTGCCGAAGGTATCGAATGAATTCGCCATCGTTCTGCGCCTTCAAAGCAGCATCAATATCTGACTCCGGAGCCCTCGAGAGGTCCCAGGACCCGTTGAACGTCTCCTTGGCGAGGCCTTGGAAGGCATCGTCAGAGAGGCGGAGGATCCGTTGAGCAATCTCGGTCGACCTCGTTTTCGGTATCAACACGTGAACGCCGATGGGGGCCTTACGATTGGGAACAAAGAGAGACTCCGACTCAGTTTCGAGTTTCCGAGACGCGCCGCCGACCCGATAGGAGATGGAAAAGCGGAAGGTATAGATGCCGGGGTCGGCGTCGGTGATCTTCACGAGAAATGGCTGACTTTCGTCTGGGGCCAGGTCCAAGGTTTCACCGCTGGCCATCGTCGAATATCGTTCACCATTCGCTTTGAGACTGACGTCGACGGCCTTAGCCTCTTTGAATCCCTTCTGCGCCCACACGCATATGAAGCGAGTAGGGATCGACTCGAAGCGGGTTTGGACCAGCTCAACATTCGTGACGTGAATGGTCTCCGCTTTCGGATCTGTCACCGGATTCGCCAACGAAAGACGCCACGCTTCACGAATGCGCGACGGATCAATCAACCTGCGAGGATCAGCCTCAACATGCACGTCTCGCTGCCGGGACGGGAACGCTCGTACCTTTTGTTTCGTGCCCTGTTTATCGGTGAAGTAGGCATATCCGTAGGGAACGGAGTGCAGGGGACTGAGGTCCCCCACTGGGGCTGCCTCTGTGACTTCGGCCCCCGCTTTTGCCGGTGGATCCTTCCGGGAGTGGGCGGTCGGCTTCGTCACCTCTGCCGCCTTGGCCCACGACGAGAACACGAGCATGCATGATGCGGCCCAAACCACCGCGGCGCATCGAAGAATTCCTACAGCGATCATCCAAAGCCTCCTCTCCAAGGCGGCATCTTCGTCGATCTGTCGATCGCGCGCCAGTGGGTTGGGGACGAACGAGCGCAAGTCCTCGCCCGTGCCCGTCCTGACGTGACGGCAGCGGCGTGCGACCTTGCCGGCCGGTGCGCGGACGTGCGGTGGCCGCATATGCCTCCTCATCGCCCTCTCCTACTTCAGCGCAATCCACGCCTGCTGCTTGCCGAGCTCCAGCTTGGGCAAGGGGGCGGCTGGCGGCGCGGCTGGCGGCGCGGCTGACGGAGCGGCAGGCGGCGCGGTGCGATGTGGGTGACAGATGAAATGTAAATCCTCGCCCGTCCCCCTCCTGACGTAGACCGCGAGCTATGGGACCTTCC
>CAZBIU010000220.1:0-11525 GCA_964491625.1 uncultured Myxococcales bacterium | reverse complement strand
AGGAGGGGACAACGATGAAGCGATCTGCTCTGGCGGCTCTACTGATTTGCTGGATGAGCTGCGATCCTGGCTACGAGAGCGGCAAGACCAAGTGCTCTGTGACCGGGACATGCCCGTCCGGTTTCGTGTGCGGGCCAGGGCAAGTTTGCATCACCGCGACCGGCACCACGGCGGGGCACGGGGGGGCAGGAGGTCAGGCTGGGTCGGGAAATTGCCCGATCCTCTCTTCCGACAGCACCTGCACTGTGTGCGACAAGCAGACGTGCTGCCAACAGCTTGATGCCTACTCCAACAGTACATCGTGCGGAGATCTCGTAAGCTGCACCCTGAATTGTACTACCAACAGCTGCGCCATCGGTTGCGCCAACAGCTATCCCGCAGGGGTCGCTCAGCTCGACAATTGGAATGGCTGTCTCGATACCAGCTGCGTAGGAGCCTGCGGAATAAGTCCGGTTGACTGTTCGATCTCCTCCACCGCCACCAATTGTACCAAGTGCGATATGCAGAGCTGCTGCACCCAATTCGGCGCTTGCATGGAGAGCCTGGGGTGCCTGGCTCTCGTGGACTGTATCTCCAGCTGCACCACCACGACCTGCGAGAACAACTGCCTGACATCGTATCCTTCGGGGGTTACTGCGTTCAACAATTGGAACAATTGCCTTAACAACTCCTGCAACTCTGCGTGCAGCTCGTCCGGGGGCAGTGGCGGAACCGGCGGCACGACGGTCCACACCGGCGGTACCGCGGGATCGAGCAGCGGCGGCGCAGGCGGGAGCACGGTTACGTGTCCGGCTTCGTCCTCCGACAGCACGTGTACCCAATGCGACAAGCTAGATTGTTGTTCGCAGCTAAGTAGCTGCTCCAACAACACCTCATGCGTGCAGCTATCGACCTGCGTCGGAAACTGCAGTGACTCAACCTGCGATATCAATTGTGCCGGCAGCTACGCCGCTGGACTTGCTTCGTTCGACACCTGGACAATTTGCCTCAATAACAACTGCAGCACCGCATGCGGAGGCACCACGACGACTGGTTGTCCGATCTCTTCCTCTGATAGCGCCTGTACCCAATGCGACAAGCAAAGCTGCTGCTCGCAACTCAACGCCTGCTCCAGCAGCCTCGCGTGCGTGAGTCTCGTAAACTGCATTTCCAATTGCACCACGACGACCTGCCAGAACAGCTGCCTGACAACCTATCCTTCAGGGGTTACTGCGTTCAACAACTGGAACACTTGTCTTAACAACTCCTGCAATTCTGCGTGCAGCTCGTCCGGTGGCAGCGGCGGAACCGGCGGCACAACGGTCCGGACCGGGGGTACCGTGGGGCCGGGCAGCACCAGCGGCGCTGGCGGCGTCAGGACCTCGGGTGGTAGCGGCGGCTCGGGCGGGAGCACGGTTGTCAGTGGTGGCACGACCGTCGGGCCCGGTAGCGGGGGCAGCGGCGGACGATCCGGGACCGGCGGCGGCAGCGGCACTTGCCCGGTGCCTGCGGCCGGCGGCACCTGTAATGTTTTCCCGGCCTGTGGATGCCCGACCGGACAAGTGTGCTACCCCGACACCCAGGCTACCGGCCTGGTCTGCACGACAACAGCCGGCTTGGGGGAAGGCGCGGCTTGCGATGCGCTGGGATGTGCCAGCGGTTCGGGCTGTTTCGGAAGTATCTGCAAGCATTACTGTCAGTCCGATTCTGACTGCACTGCGGTCGATGGTGCCCGATCTTGCGAGGCAACCTATTGGTACGGCACGAGCAACAAAATCGCGGGTGTTTCCACGTGTGCCCGCGTGTGCGATCCGGTCTCCCCCCAGAATCCACGTGGATCGCTTTTGGCTTGTCCCGAGGGGTTCGGATGCTACTCATCGGATTCCAACCCAGGGGCCAGTGACTGCGAACAGCAATATGGAACTGGGTTGTCAGGATCGACTTGCACCACGGACGCCGACTGCACGCCTGGGTACTATTGCGGCGTCGCAAGCAATACCTGTGTCAAATATTGTGCCGTTAATACCGATTGCCCGACCGGCAAGATCTGCGAGTTCTTCAGCACGCCACAATACGCCGGCACCACTCAGATCGGCGCCTGCGAGTCCAGCAGCGCATTGTTTTGCAACACCGGGGCCGGCGTAACTTGCGGGACGGGCGTCTGTGGCTCGAACACAACCTGCACAACAGACAACCGGTGTAGCTGCCCAACTGGCTACCAGATGCAGGCGTGTGATGGCAGCCTCTGCAATGGCGATTTCACCACCAAGTGTCCTGGAAGCAGTTGGAAGTGCGTCAAGCTATAGATCGCACCGAGCCGCGCGAGAACGGGTAACTGCCCCCTGCAGCGCCGGCGTTATTTCGTCCTGGTCCCCGAAGAAAATTGCGGCTCGCCAGGCGTGGCTTGTCTGACTTCTCCGAGACTTGGCATTCGGATGGTCAGGGGCAGCGTCCCCTGCGCTCTAAGCTCGTCCCGGAGCTTCTGTGCTTGCTCCGCCGACACCGGTACGCGCCCGGGAGCGGGGGCCAGAGCGTGCTGCAGTGCTTGTATCCTGAGCTCGTCTCTGATGGCCGGCAGATCGGTCCCGGCAGGCCCCAGCACGGGCGCCGGATTGCCAGCGGCGGCTTGCGGTTTAGGCAGGCCCTGCACAAGACGAGGCGGGAGACTTACGCCGGCGTCGCGAAGACCTGCAACGTCTCGGTCCCTGGGGGCCGGAGTCTGTTCTTGCTCGCCGGCAGCAGAGCGCGCGAGCTCACCGGGGCCGACCGTTGGGTGCGGAGCACGGTCGTGCGTGACGCTCGCCCAAATCAGACCTCCAATGACCGCAAGGCCCACCACGAGCGTGCCCAAGATCCAGCGTCGAGCGGTTCGACTGAGAGGGGTATTCATCGAGGTATCTCCAATCGGGGCCGAATACTATGATCGGCCCTTCGCCGAGGGTAGTGTTTTCGCGACAGTAGCAGTTTCGCGAGCTGCTATTCCGCTCGCCGAGCTGTTATACTCGCGTCCCGTCATGCGACCCCCTTTTCCGTTCACTTGTTGCGTTCGTTACTGGATCGGCGTAGTCACGGCGCTGGCCCTGAGCCTCCAATTCATGCCTTCAGCCCAAGCGGCACTCGGCGACGACGCGTCTGTCATGGCTGAGGAAGCGCGCCTGGGGGGAAGCCTGCAAGTGTACCGCCGAGAGGCCTACGCGATCCACGAGCTCCTCGCACCCGCGGGGAACAAGATTCGCGAGTTCGTGGGTGATTCGGGCAAGGTGTTCGCGGTGTCCTGGTCGGGCGGTTTCCGGCCGAACCTGCGCGACATCATGGGTGCTCACTATGACCGTTTCATCGCCGGAACACGCGGCCGGCGGGCTACACGCGGTATCGTACGCATCGAGTTGCCGGGCATGCTGGTTGTCATGGGTGGCTATCTGCGCACCTTCTTCGGACAGGTCATCTTGACCGACCTGCTTCCCAAGGGTGTCGCGGCCGACGATCTCCGCTGAGGACCTGATTATGGCCAAGGTATCTGCTGCGATGTTGATGGTCTTGGCGCTTCTCGCTGGCTGCGACGGCCAGCAGGGGAGCATGGTTCTTCACCCGGTAGGAGGCGCGGCCGGCGGCTCGGTGTCGGCCGGCGGAGCGGTGTCGCCCGGCGGCTCGGGTGGCATCCAAGCGGCTGCTGGCGACAACGTGCTCGACGTGGTCGTCGATTCCGGTCCGCAGAACATCGGCTACATCAATGGGCTCTTCGCCACGGCAACCATCTGTGAGCCCGGCACCAACAACTGCCAAACCATCGATCATCTGCTGGTAGATACCGGTTCGGTCGGCGTGCGCGTGCTCGAATCGCTGGTGACCCTGTCCTTGCCCGAGGCGAAGAACGACAGCGGGCAAGCCCTTGCTGAGTGCGCGCCTTTCGTCGACGGCACGGCCTGGGGGCCGCTCAAGACGGCCGATTTCCAGCTGGCGGGCGAGAAGGCTGCGGGGCTGACCATCCACCTCATCGGCGAACAATCCTATGCCGTGCCCACCGGCTGCACGGGGACGCCCATCAACGACTTGTCGACCCTGGCTGCGAACGGCATCCTGGGCGTTGGTCTCTCCCTCAAGGACTGTGGAGCCGCCTGCGCGATGTCCGCTCAATCGTTCCTAAACCCCGGCACGTACTATGCTTGTTCCAGTCCGCGTGGTGGCTGCGCAGTCGCCGCGGTTCCGACCAACCAGCAGCTATCTCATCCCGTTGCCTCCTTCCCCGTCGACAACAACGGCGTGATCATTCGGCTGCCCAGCATCGCGGCCAGCGGTGCCGCCTCGGTGCCAGGTCAGATGGTCTTCGGCATTGGAACTGCGACCAACAATCGGCTAGGCAGTGCCGTCGTCGTCGCCCTGGATGTCAATCAATTCGCGAGCACGACGTTTCCGGTGGGTGGCACAAGCTACGCAAGCATCATCGACAGCGGCTCCAACGGGCTCTACTTCCTCGATGGCGCGACGACGAATCTGCCTCAGTGTACTGGTGGTCTGAGGGGCCTCTACTGCCCGAGCGCGACCACAAGCTTGAGCGCGACTTTGGCAGCCGCCTCGGGCGGCAACCCACGCGTCGATTTCAGCGTCGCCAACCCCGCTCGGCTCTCCGCTACGGCCTGTGCCTTCAGCGACATTGCCGGTCCTATGCCAGGCTACCGAACGGATTTGGGCATACCTGCTTTCGACTGGGGCCTGCCCTTCTTCTTCGGACGCGACGTCTACATCGCCATCGAGGGCCAAGGTACATCGGCCGGCGATGGGCCCTATATTGCGTTCTAGACGGTCCCTCACGGCGTGCGCAGGAACGCGATCACCTCGGCCGCGACCTTCTCCACGACAGCAAGGTCGGTCTTGGGCAGCGAGATGGCGCCCACCGCCGGGTGGCCGCCGCCGCCGTACTTTTCGCACAGTTTGGCGATGTCGTGGGTGCGCGGGATGCGCGGCCACGGGTTCGAGCCGACGGAGATCTTGTAGCGGTCGTTGGTCGAAAGCATGGTCACCGAGTAGCGAGCGTCGGGGTGCAAGTAGTAGACGATGAACTTGTTGACGGAGGTAACGCCGTCGGGAATCAAGTTGGTCACCGCCACGCCGCCATCCAGTTTCGACAGCCCGCGCATGGCCTCGATATTCTTCTGGTGGCGATCGAGCAAGGGCGCAAGCGGGCCCGCGACGTAGGGATCGGACGCTATCTCGGAGAGGGGGCGCGACACCAAGTCTTCGATGAATCGTTCGGCCACCGCCCGGTCGCGATTGTTTTCGACCCACGTCATCAGCCGAAGCGCGGGCTCCTGCAGCTCGACCGCCATCGCAGCTGAGGGGAAGAGCGCGCCGTCGATGATTTCTGCCCAATGCAGAAGGTCGGCGAAGCGGTCAACGGCAAACCCGAAGTGCTGGGCCAGCATGCGGGCTAAGAAGCGCGTGCAGCTCTTGGCCGTGGGGTCGTAGAATTTCCTCCCGCTCTGGTCGGCGCGAAAGTGCGCTTCGTCGCCGGGCAGCTGAAACGCCGAGGCGTGGTGGTCGAACCACCAGTTGAGGCGCGAGTCCTGGCTGTAGCGAAAATCGACGCAGGCGTTGACGTCACCGTCGAGCACCTTGCCGTCGATGGGCTGGGCGTCGCCCTTGTGCTGCATCGGCGTGTAGGCGACTTCGGCGGGCCCCTTGGCCAGGTGCTCGCGGAAGAAACGCGCAAACAGCCCCGCAGACGCCGAGCCGTCGAAACAATTGCCGTGAAACAGGACGCGCAACTTCATGCGGTCAACCTAGCAGCCTTCAGCGGTGCGGACCATCACCTTGGCAACATGGCGCTGGCGACCAGGTAGACCGCCATGCCGACGAACAGCGCCACGTTGAAGCCGAAGTTCATCGACAGAATCACCGCCAGCACCGAGCCGACCACGCCGGCGGCCCCGTTCAATCCCCAGCCCCAAGCCACAATTCCGCCACCGAGGCTGTTCGCGGTGCGGACACCACACGGCAACATGGCGCCCATCAGAAGGCCGGGCACGAACACCGCCAGGGCCGCGACGGGAATGCGTGCCCAGAGGGGAAGGCCAAGGAGCACGTGGAAGATGGGAGTCAGCAGGATGCCGTAGGCCAGCAAAACCAGCGCGAGCGCGACAACCACGCGCCGGACGTAGCCCAGGTTACCCCAGCGCGCGGCGCCGCGGCCCGAAAGCGCGCTGCCGATTCCCGAGGCCAAGAGCAGGGTCGCAAGCACGACCGCCAGCGAGTAGATGGGATGCCCGAGGAAGAGCACGAACTTCTGCATGAAGCCGATCTCGACCAGAATGAAGCCGATGCCGAGGGCAAGGAAGTAGCCCAGCACGCGCAGCTTGGTGCGACGTTCTTCTTGCAGGGCCTTTCGCTCGAACAGAAGCAGTGGAAGGACCACAAACACAACCACCAGCACCACGGAGACCACCAACAGAAAGAGAAGCACGACGATGCCGAGGTTGTCTTTCTCCATGTCGGCGAGATGCCAGAACGCGGAGGCCATGTCGCCCGTACGCAGGTTGAAGAAGAAGAACGGGCGGTTGTCGCTGGTGGGCGACGCATCGTAAGGAAGTGCGGCGAGGTACGCAGACCCCGACGGTGCGCGCAGGTAGGCCGCCATGAACGAATCTTCGCCGGGGTTGCTTGCGCCCGGGGCGAAGAGCAGGCTCAACCCGCGCTCTCGGACCAAGCGCGTGACGGTCTCGACGTCGCCCGGCGTGAACGGATCTTTGCAAAGCAACAGGGTGCCGTGGCGCTCGCCGTCGGCGACCAAGATGACGTGGCGCTGGACTTGCTCGGCCGGTACGCCCCGCCGTTCTAGGGCTTCGCGGCCGAGGGCCACCAGGCGCAGGAACTCCTTGGGGCGCGATGGATCATGCCAGCGGGTGATGTCGACGATTCCACCCGGGGCCAGATGGTCGAGAAATTCCTCGAAGGCCTCGACGGTGTAGAGGTTGTTCTCCGACAGCGTAAACGCCCCAGACGACGAGGCGGCCCAGGTGTCCACCAACGTGGCCTGAATCGAACCGTAGCTCTCGTGGGCGCGGCGGATGTAGCTGCGCCCTTCGTCGACCACCACGTGAACTCTCGGATCGCGATACAAGTCGCCATCGTAGTCAGCGAATTGGCCGCGGACCACGTCGTTCACGATGATCGGGTTGACCTCGACGCCGACCACGCGCGGGACGCCGTGGTGAAGCGCCGCGATCACGTCGGTGCCGCCGCCCGGCCCGATGATGAGGGCGGTTCGCTCGTGGCGAAGGGCGTAGACCAGCGAGGAGGCCCGGACTTCGCTGTAGCGCAGGGGCTCGACCGTGTGCCCTTTGCTCACGTCGCCCGACCATAACCGGGTCGCGGCGTCGGCGTCGATGAAGATCCAGCGATGATCCGGCGCGCCGGCGGGCGCAACCGTGATTTGCGAGAACGAGTTCCACTTCTCGAACAGCACCTCGCGATCGCCGAGAAATTTCTCGGAATTGCGGGCCAGGCCGAATCGATGCGAGGTGTTTTCGCCGGCCGCGAGAACGAACAGGGCGATGGCGGTCACGGCGGCCACGGCCGTCAGTGCAATGCGTAGCCGCGGCCTTTCGTTCGCCTCGGCCGAAAGCGCGAACATGATGGCGGAAAGGGCTGCCACGCCGCCGCACGCGACCAGCGCCCCCGGGCCGCCGAAGGCCGATATCGCTGGAATGATCAAGATGCAGCCAATCGCCGCGCCGATCAGATCGAAGGCGTAGACCTTGCCGATGCGTTCGCCGGCGTTTGCGATGGCCAGCGAGATGGCCAGGCCCGACGCCAGCATGGTGAGCCCGGCGGCAAAGTAGAGCGCGCCCAGTCGACCGATATTCTCCCGCCAGTGGGCGAGACTGATGGGATTGCCGAGGGCGGTCCGCAGGGTCCACAAAACGGCAAAGGCGAAGAGCAGCATAAAGAGAGACGCCCAAAGCGGCGCCCGCCGCGCGCGGAACAGGTTGGGCATGAGGTAGACCGACACGCCCGAGATGGATAGGCCGAGCATCGCGACGGAAATCACCATGTACGCGAAGTGGTAGTACATGGTGACGCTGAACAAACGTGTGAGCAGCAGCTCGAGGGCGATGGTCGAGCAGCTTGCGAGACCAACCGCGACGGAGAAGACGCGCCAGCGCATTCGCCGCTCTTACCCCGGATTTCCCGGAAAGGGAAACTGGTTAACCGTCGCCAGCGGTCCAACTACCCAGGTTGTCACCCCGCTGCGCATTTCGACGTAGGGTCGATATCCGAAGATTTGCTCTTCGCCCGCCGCTCGACTTCCGGCAGGATGCCGCCCACATGAAACTTGGAGCTCACAAGGCCTCGCGCCCGCGGACCGCAACGCCGCGCTGGTGGGTCTTTGCGCTCCTGGCGGTCATCTATCTTTACGCATTTCCCTACTTCGGCCTGCTCAAGAGTGCGAACGAGCTGCCGCGCGTGCTGACCACGGAAGAGCTGGTCGATCACGGCCATTTTTGGATCGATGCGCGCCTCGGCAAGCTGAGCTCACGCAACGATTTGTCGAGCTCGCCGAATGGCCACAAGTACGCCAACAAGCCGCCCGGGCCGTCGATCTTGGCGGTCCCGGCCTACCTTGTGTGTAAGGCGTTCGGCGAAAAGTCTCTGCGGGTGTGCACATGGGCGTTTCGGGTGACTGCCGTGATCCTGCCCGCTATCCTGTTTCTGCCGTTCTTCTATCGCCTAAGTCGCCGCTTCACCAACGACGAGCGGGCGCGGCGGGCGACCCTGGTGGCCTACGCCTTGGGATCGCCGGCCATGGTCTATGCGCTGCTCTTCATGTCGCACCAGCCGTCGGCGGTGCTGGCCGGCGCCGCGTTCTTCGCTGCGGTGGCGTACGTTCACGGCCAAGCTCGGCGGCCTTGCTTGGCCGCCTTTGCGACGGGCTTCTTTGCGGCGTCGTCGCTGACCATGGATTACCAGGCGTTCCTCGCGGCCTTCGCCGTCGGGGCATACCTGCTGCTGCGCTCGGCCGCCCGTCTGCGTGCGCTCGTCTTCTCGGCTCTCGGTGCGGCCCTGCCGCTCGGGTTGCTCATGCTCTACCAATGGCGCGCTTTCGGATCGCCCTGGAAGACCGGGTACTCATTCGCCGACGATCCGCATCCGCGCGCTGCGTTCGGAGGCATGGTGGGGCTAAGTCGGACTTCATTCTGGAACGTGTCGTTCCTGCCGTCGAACGGCCTGTTCGCGCTCGCGCCGTGGACCATCCTGGCGCTGGTCGGCTTCATCGCCATTTGGCGGAGCCGCGAGGCGCGCCGTCGCGCGGGTGCCGAGTCGCTGGTTTGCTTCTTGATCGTCGTGGCCTATTTCGTGTTTCTAAGCTCGCTCGACGGATACATGTCGCGCGGCGGGTGGTGCGTGGGGCCGCGCTATCTCACCACCGCCCTGCCCTTTGTGGCCTGGCTGGCAGCCGCGGGCTTGGACGTAGCCTTCCGTCGCCTGGCCACCAGCATCGCGGCCCTGGCGGCGGTGCTGGCTGCGGTGGTCGTCTTCGTGGTGGCGGCCACGACCTACCCGCACTGGCCGGATCAAATGGCCAATCCGCTGTTCGACATGAGCTTCCGGCTGCTGCGCCAGGGTTACGGCGTCTACTCCGTCGGTGCGCTCGTCGGCTTGCGCGGATTCTGGGCCGTCCTGCCTCTTTACGTCCTGGTGGCCGGCCTCGCGCTTTTCCTGGTCGTAGGGCGGACGCGCCGGCAACGGGTTGCGACCGCGCTGGCGGTGCTGGTCGCGGCGGCGACGCTGTTCGGCTACGGTCGCTTCCAGCGCGGAGGGGCCTACGCCGACCACGCGTTCAACTACATCGCCGCGACCTGGGAGCCGCGGTAATCGTCCGCCGGTGGCTCAATCGTCGGGGCTGCCACACACGAGCCAGGTCAGCAGCAGCACGCGATCAGCGGTGTCCAGAGTCGAGGCTCCGCTCGGGGGCATGTTGCATGCGTAGACCTGATCGAGCACGGCGCCCCGGTTGGCGTAGAGGCCGGCATAGGTCGAGAGGTCGCGCTGGCTCTCCGAGGCGTCGGCGGCGTGGCAGCTCGTGCAGGTCCGGGCGAATAGCGGGGCTATCTCGCTTTGGTAGCTGGGAGGATGGTCGGGGCATGCCGCCGGCAGATCGCGTGGGCAGTCCTGTGACCCCGGCCTGCAAGCAACCGCGCACGAGAGCGCAGCGATGGTGAGGAGCACGAGGCTCCTCGACTTGGGCGAGGCCGGCGGATGCGCTCGCATCGCTCACCGAACGTCGATGAAGAACGCGACGTGGCCGTGGGGTGAGTCCGCCGGGCCGTCATCGCAATCCTCGAACAAGTGGAAGCGCACGGTCCAGCGTCCGGTGGCATCGAACAGCACCGGCGCGATGGTGTAGGTGCCGGGCTCGGCCTCGGTGGCGGTCTGTTTGAGCGGCGGAGCCGGATGGATCTCGCTTAGGAACGCCTCGGCGAAGACCTGGTAGGGAACCGCCCCGGTGACCGGACTGCCGTCGCCGAGCTTGGTCGCCGACAGGGTGAAGGTGACGTTTTGGTTCTGCGCGATCGGGCTCGACGTCCAGGACGCGTGATACTTGCAATCGTCGTCGTAACCCTCGCTCCCGAAGAGCGTGTCGCCGTAGTCACTCGACGTCCCAGCGCTGGACGTCGAGCCCGCACTGCAGCTTGCGAGGTCGGTGACCTGCACCGAGAGACCTGCGTCGGACACGCAGCGCGGGTTCGCCGGGCCCACGACGATTCCCGTCCACACGCCGGCATCCGTGGCAACCCGGGTGAACGAGGGCGCGCCGGCGCTCGAGCAGGCGAGCTGGCACACCACCGCGGCCACAGCCAGCGCATCACTCACGGCCCATCCTCGCTCCCGCTGGTCTAGTCGCGATGGCTTATGGCGTCCCATACTCAGGTGCTCCGCATACGACCCAGGACAAGATGGTTGCTTGCTCGTTCGGTGTGAGCTGGGTCGAGTCGGGCGGCGGCATCGTGCAGTACTCGACATCGGACAACACCAGGGTCTGCCAGTCGCTTACGTCCTCGTAGTCGATGAGCGGCCAGAGGCCCGAGTCTGGGTTGGCGTGACAGGTGTTGCATTTGGCATTCAGAATCGGGGCGATGTCTTTGGCGTAGCCCGGGGAGGGCATCGTACAAGCCGTCGGCACGGCCGCGCAGGCTGTCACGACGCCGGTTGCGGCCGGTGCGTCGGCCTGGGCTATGTCGGGCTGCCCCTCGTCCAACGCCCTACTCGATACTGCGCCGTCTTCTTGCGATGAGCCCCCGCTGCCGCCGCAAGCACACAGGGCGCAGGACGCCGCGAACACGTAAACCGCGATGGCTTTGCTGTCTATCATCCGAATCGAATCGCGCAAATCGAATCGCGCAGGTCGCCCAGCGCGCCTCCGTTCCCTTGGGATGTTGGGCCCGTTGCCGAGGATTCAATGGCGCTGACACGCGCATGCCACCAGCTTCGGCCGCGTCGCCTCGGCGCGCCATCCGGTGACGTTCAGCGCACCTTCAGCGCCTCTCGGG
>CAZBIU010000219.1:0-11541 GCA_964491625.1 uncultured Myxococcales bacterium | reverse complement strand
GCCAAGGAGCTGGCGGAAGATGACCGGCTTCCCCGCGTCCTGCCCAAGCGCTTCCTTTCGCGTATGATCGGTTGGAGCGCGCGGCGCAGGCTGCCGCGGCCACTAAGAAGCGCCCTTCTCCGGTCTTACGCGAGGGCCTATCGCCTCGACTGCAGCGAAGCAGAAAGTCCGATCAGCGAGTACCGGACTCTCCAGGCCTTCTTCACTCGCCGACTGGCCCGGGGCGCCCGCGCCCTACCGGCCGACGAAGACCTGATAGTTGCCCCTTCAGATGGCACCGTGTGCGATGCCGGTGACGCCGTGGAGGGCAAGCTGCTGGAAGCCAAGGGCTCGCTGTTCAGGCTGCGCGACCTTCTTGCCGACGACTTGCTGGCAGAGCGCCTCACCGGCGGGCCCTATCTGGTCACCTACTTGTCCCCACGCGACTACCACAGGGTGCATTTCCCCATGCGGGGCCAGGTCATTTCGTGGACCCACATCCCGGGAAAGCTCTTTCCGGTGGGCAGCAAGAGCGTGCGACGGGAACCTGGGTTGTTCGCAAAGAACGAGCGCTTCGTTACCGTCGTCGACGGCGTGGGTGGGCGCTATGCGGTGGTCATGGTCGCCGCGGTCGGGGTTGGGCACATCACTGCCTCCTATGATGCGGAGGTTTCAACCCACACTGACGGCTTCAGTAACGACTCCGTGCGTCGCAGGCAATTCTCCACACCGGTCGATGTGGCGCGAGGCCAGGAGCTGGGAATCTTCAACCTCGGCTCGACCACTATTGCGATCTTCGAGCCTAATTGCGTTACTCTTGAAGAGCTCGCGTCCGATCAGGCAATTCGGATGGGGCAGCCCGTTGGACGTATCATAGGTCTCTGAGGACATCGACTCGATCGCATCATGGCCCGCGTCTCCACCACCCCACCGCCGCTCCCACCGGCAGCATCTAGCGCCAAGGTCGATTCGGCCAAGGGCGCGGTGCCGGAACTCGACACATCGGATTCGCACGACCCGACCCTCAAGTGGGTCCTATCCGACCACATGGCCTTGGGCGAAACTCCGGAGCCGGTAGAACAGCCCATTGCGCCGTCCCCGCTCAAGTTCGTGGTGAAAGAGGGCGCTCAGGATGCGGTTCTCCTGCCACAGGGAGCGAAGACCCCGCCACCCTACAACTACTCGCTGTCCGACAACGCCTCGCCATCCGTCAAGAAACAGTCGACATCCCAGGCACGCACGTCCCAGGGCACGATAACGCGCACCAAGACGCCGGCCATGGGCGTGCCCATCGCGCCGCCGGTTCCGCCGGCGCAGATCGAATACCTAGTCGCGGGCAAGAGGACCCCGCCCGGGGGCGCCCCCATCGCACTGCCGGCGGCCCCGGCGCCGATCGAAGACCCGATCGCGCGCACGAGGACCCCGCCTCCAGGCGTTCCAGCCACACCACCGCGACCGCCGACCCGCGAAGAACGACTGGCTGCACGCACGAATATGCCTCCCCCCGATGAGCCTCTGCCGGCGCCGGCCTTAACGAACGTTTCGGCGCCCCTGGCCCGTGCGTTTGCGACGGAGCCTGCGGAACCCGTTCTCGGAGCCGCTCCGTCGGAGTTCCTCGCCTCGGAGCCGACGCCGCCCCCGCCCGGCCCCGCCCTCCCGGCGCAGGAGGTTGGAGCGGCGCCGGTGGCCCTGGCGCCGGGCTCTTCGGGGAGCGACGCCGAGCTCTCCGCCGAATCCGTCGAATTGCTGCCTCCCTCTGCGGATGAAGGCGCTCCGGCAGCTCTGTCAACCCAGCCAGCGGCGGACGCTCCCAAGCAAAGCATCTCGGCCGGAATGTCCACCCCCGAAGTTGCAGGGCCCCAAGGCTCAGAGCCCCGTGAGGTTGAACCGGAAGCCGTCATGATGATGGCCGACTCCACCGAGCACGCGCTGGGCGCCGCCCCCCCACCTCCTCTGAGAGCTGCGGCAGTGGGTACAACCCCGCCGCCGGTGCCGCCCGAGGTCGCCGCAGGAACTGCGCCGAAAGCGGCCACTGTCGAGAAAGCGGCAGCCCATTCCCCAGCCGACGCGAGCCAGACCGCCGCTCGATCGCGCGAAGTGCCGGGGGCTGCCGTGGTACCGGCGCGAAAATTGCCCGCAGCGCCTGCCGCGCCGCCGGCCTCTCCGATCATCGCTGCCACGCTGTTCGACGAGTTCCAGACGCCATCGTCGGGCGCCGACGCCGTTCCCGAGGCATTGGCCAGAAGGTCGCTGCAAAAGCGATCAAAGCCTTGGTACGAAGAGGTCTTCGACGACGACTACCTGCGAACCGTTCCCTTCATGACCCCCGACCAAACCGCCCGGGAGATCGACTTCATTCGCAAGAGTCTGTCCTTGCGCTCGGGGGCCGAGGTCCTCGACGTGGGTTGCGGTTACGGGCGTCATGCCGTCGAGCTGGCCCAGCAGGGATTCCACGTCACCGGGCTCGACCTATCGCTACCCTTGCTTATCAAAGCGGCGGACCATGCACAAAAGCGCGGACTGGCGGTCAACTTCGTCCACGCAGACATGCGCGAAATGACCTTCAACGCGCAATTCGATGCCGCGTACTGCGTGCTCTCCTCGTTCGGCTACTTCGACGAGGAGACCAACCTCAGGGTGGCCACGGCCGTGTGCCGTGCGCTCAAGCCTGGGGGCAAGTTCCTGCTCGACATCCTCAACCGCGACTACGTCGTCGGAGGACTTCCCAGCCGCGTGTGGTGGGAGGGCGACGGCTGCGTGGTTCTGGAAGAAGTGGACTTCAACTACCACACGAGCCGGGTATTGATCCGACGCTCGGTGGTGTTCGGAAGCGGCCGCCAGAGCGAACAGGAGCTATCGATGCGGGCCTACAGCCTGCACGAGGTCGGACGACTGTTGCGCCAGGCGGGTCTGCGGGTGCTCGAAGTTTCTGGAGGACTGTCAACCAAATCGCGCTTTTTCGGCGCCGCCTCCAGGAACATTATTGCAGTGTGCGAGCGGCCTGTGCCCTAGGTAAGCTGCCAGGCACGTCCACATTCGCCACGTCCCAGTGATCCGCATCACAACGCGGGTACCCTAGTTTGGTCAACCCTACGCGCGGAAGGGTACCAACCTGTTGATGGCACCTAAATTGCGACGCAATAGAACCGATCACTAGGTTAAGCATCTAATGGTAGTGCTGATGATTGCGAATGCCAGGAATATTCTCTGCAACAAATCAGTTCAACACCTGGGCGGATGGTGTAGGATTTCATACGACATATAGGCAAACGCGGAAACGGGAAGCGCAATGCACCGAACAGCAACAAAAGCAAAGACCCGGAAGCACCGCACTCTCCGACCGGAGAGGCGGATGAAGTCCGGGCGAGGATCAGCGCCCTCAGCGGACGTGCCGGGATCCCTCGACCGGCCTGCGAATGACACCAATCTGGAAGTCGATTTCGCTGCCGAGCCGGCCCTAGAACCGGAATTTGCAGCCGGGGAGCCTGAGTTCGAACCGGGCAGCGAGAATCTTGAGACCACCGCAGAGGCGCTGGCCGCGGTCGAGGCGGAAGCCGAGGTCGAGGCCGACGAAGAACCTCTACCCGAGATCATCGCCGCCAGCGCGGACCCCGCGGAAGCCGACCTGGCGCCCGATCTGCCCGACGTTGCAGACGAGGAGAGCGACGACCCAGAATTGGATGCCACCGAGGAGGGGGAATCCGACGCAGGGGCCGCTACCGCGTCCGGAGCGACGAAGTCCGACGAACCCCAGAGCTTCCTCGCCATGTATTTCCGGGATATGGCCGAGCTATCGGTGCTTAAACCCGAGCAGGAGTTCGAGACTGCGCGCAACATCGAGGAGCTTGAAATCGACCTTTGGCAGTCGCTGCTCTCTTACACCCCGTGGGCGGGCCACCTGGTTTCGACGGTGGAGACGGCCATGGGCAGCACCCTGCCCGATTTCAAGGCCTACCGAACCCTGTGCGACCGCGCAACTCGCAAGGCATCTCCGGCCGACAAGAAGAAACTGACCAAGGTCATTGCCGCCCTCTCGGCCCAGATCAAGGAGCTCGACATCGATCGCGTCTTCGTCGACGCGGCACTGGCCGAATTGCAGCGTCTGAGCGGTGCAGCGCGCATGCATCGTCCCGTCGAAGGCCTCGGCTTCAGCAGTGAGACCCGGTCATTCCACGACTTCGCCTCCACCATCACACGCAAGTCGGGTGTGGTGAAGCGGTCGAAGAACGAATTCGTGAAGGCGAACCTGCGTCTGGTGGTCTCCATCGCCCGCCGTTTCAACCACGGACGTTTGCCGCTTCCGGACTTGATCCAGGAGGGCAATATCGGCCTCATGAAGGCGGTGGAACGCTATGACTACCGCCGCGGGTTCCGCTTCTCGACCTACGCGAGCTGGTGGATTCGTCACGCCATCAGCCGGGCGCTGGCCGACAAGGGTCGTGCGGTTCGTCTACCGGTCCACATGATCGACGCCTACCACCGCATCGCCAAGTCCGAACGCGAGCTCCAGTCCAAGCTCGAACGGCCGGCCACCACCGAGGAGATCGCCTCGGTCACCGGCATCGAAGCCGAAAAGCTGGAGAAGATGCGAACCTTCCTCGCGGACAATCCAGTCTCGCTGGATCGCTCGCTCTCGGAAGACGACGGCCGCCGTCTCATCGACGTGCTTGTGGATCCGAATGAGGCGCCAAGCCCGCCCGAACAGATGATGAGCAGCGAGACCCAGCAGGAGATGCTGAAGCTCCTGAGCGTCCTCAAGCCCATCGAGGCGGACATCTTGCGCAAGCGTTTCGGGCTCATTAACGATCATGAACGTACGTTGAAGGAAATCGGCGACGAGTACCGCCTGTCGCGGGAGCGGGTGCGACAGCTGCAGGAACAGGCCCTCGGTAAGATGCGCAAGGCGATGGCCAAGCGCGAGATCCTCTAGCCTGCTCCGAATCGGGTGCCTGGCCGGATGGGACGCCCGGCCAGGAGCGCCTTGGCGGGCATCCGCTTGCGGCTGGGCATCTGAACCTCGCCGAAGGCCACCGCTCCCTCGCCGCACGCGATGACCATCCCCTGCGGGAAAAGACCTAGGAACTCCCCCGGCACGCCCTGGCCGGCTACCACCGTCGGCACAAACAGCTTCGCGGCTTCACCTTCGATGATGGCGGTCGCTCCCGGCCACGGGTCCACGCCGCGCGCACGGGCCGAAACCGCGGACGCTGGCTGGCCGAAGTCGAGCTGTCCGTCGGTCTTTTCAAGCGGTGGTGCCAGCGTTGCCGCCAGGTGGTCCTGCGCGCGAAGCACAATGCTCCCTTCGACAATCTTGGGCAGAGTTTCAAGCAACAATCGGGCGCCGAGGGGGTCCAACCGATCGGACAGGGTGCCGGCCGTGTCGGACGTGGAAATCACCTCCGTCGCCTGGGCCGCAACCGGGCCTGTGTCGAGCCCTTCCTCCATGCGCATGATGCTCACGCCGGTTACCTCTTCCCCTCGAATCACCGCCCATTGAATCGGCGCTGCCCCTCGCAACTTCGGCAGCACCGAGGCATGCACATTCCAGGGCCCGAACCGAGGCACGGCGAGCAGATCGGGAGGAAGAATCCGGCCGTAGGCGACCACCACGAACAAGTCGGGCGAAAGCGCGGCAAGCTCGTGCGCAAGCACGCCGTCACGAAGCTTGGTGGGCTGGAGCACCGAGAGTCCCTTGCCCAGCGCCATGGCCTTGACCGCCGGTATCTGTAACTTGCCCCCTCGCCCGGCCGGGCGATCCGGTTGGGTAACCACTGCCGCAACCTGGTAGCGCTCGGCCACGGCGGCAAGAGACGAAACGGCAAATTCGGGCGAACCGAAGAAGACGACGCGCAAGCCGATTCATCCCTTCGAGAGCAGCGAGGGCGATGGAGTCGCGACCTTCGCGTCCGTGTCGCGGTCGGCGTCGGGGCCGTGGGCAAGATTGAACTCGTAGGCTGAGCGCAACATCGGCGTGCAAAGGATCCGCAGCGCCTCGTCGAGCACCTCGCGAATCGTCTCGATCGGCGTCCTCAGTTCGTGCCAGATCTCGGGGCCCAGAGTTTCAGGTGCCATTTCTCGTCTCAGCCGGGCGTATGCGCGGCGCACCTCGCTGCTATCGGCGAACCGGTCGAGTCCGAGCATCTTGAAGTAATCGCTCTCCATGGCGAGCGCATAGCGGGCCTGGATTCGCTCGCGGTCGATGTCGAGATCGCGCAGCCCTGCGCGCGCCCCCATGCGCACCGTCGTATTGCCCTCGACAGGGCGCAAAGCCCCGAAGCAGAAGAGCGCGAACGCAATACGCAGCACCGTCGCTTCGGGCGCATCAGCCACCCGGGCGACTTCCTCTAGCGAGCGAACACCGTCGAACAGCATAGGAACGCGGCTCTCGGCGCGTTCGAGAATCACCTGCTCCGTGATGTCCGCGGCGCTGGTGGAATTGTCGAACAGAAACACATTCTTCCCAGCACCGAGGCGCATCGCAATTCGTTCGGCGGGATACCCGCGCTCGAGGCCCTCGCGCACCAGCGCGGCGGGATGGCGCAAAAGCCTCGTGCGATCGGGCCCGGCAGTGACGTTGGGCTCGATGTGCCAGTGACCTTCGCTCCACGAAAACAGCGTAAGGATGACGCTTTCGTAGTGGCGGCGAACCGCCGGCAAGAGCTCGTCGCTGCGCAGGAACCCAAGGTCGACCAGCACAGCGCCGACCTTGCGCCCCGTCGCATCGACCATGCGCACGGTTTCGTCATACTGACGAACGTCGATGACGTTCTCGCGCATGAGCATGGCCAGCATACGATCCAACGGGTCAGCTGACGCTGCCATCACGGGCAACCCGGCCTCGAAGTACACCGACTTTTCTCCGCCGCCGCTTTGCAGGCACAACCGGCCAGTCACTCCCTCGGTGAACATGCGACCGAGCAGGAGTGGCATGTCCCGATCAGACAGGTCGTCCTCGATGGTTGCCTCACGCGTGGCGAGATTCTGCAAAGCGCTCGACATTTCGGCATCGAGGATGCCGTCGATACTCTCGGCCAGTCGCCCGAGCAACCGAGCCGGTTCTTCACTGCTTTGCTTCATCAAAGGACGCTCTGCGGATCTACATCTACCTCAAGACGAACGCGGCTGGAAAGCGGCATGCGCTGCACCGCTCGCGCCGCGGTCATCAGTTTCCCTCGATCCGCGGCCGAGAGCCAGACCTGGAATCGCGTACGGCCGCGCAGCAGCGCAATGGGCGCTTCGGATGGCCCCAGGACATGAACTGCGGGATCAGCCGCCGCGCGTGCGTAGGCCGCCGCGGCTGTGGCGGATTCGCGCACCGCACTCGGCTCGGTGCCGTCGAGACGGATCACGACCATGCGGGAAAATGGCGGATAGCTCACTGCTTCCCGCCGGGCGAGCTCATCACGCACGAAGCCTTCGTAGTCGTGGCGCCTCAGGAACTCGATGGCGGGATGCTCGGGGCAGTAACTCTGTACGACAATTCGGCCCGGCCTGTCGCCCCGCCCTGCCCTGCCCGCCACCTGTTCGAGAACCTGGAAGGTTCGCTCCGCTGCACGAAAGTCGGGCAAGTGGATCCCCTGGTCCGGCTGAAGCACGCCCACCAGGGTCACCCCGGTGAAGTCGTGCCCCTTGGTCACCATCTGGGTGCCGACCAGAATGTCGACCTCGCGTTTGTGCACCCTATCCAGAATCCCTTCCAGGGTGCCGCGGACGCGGTCTGCCGTGTCTCGATCCAATCGCGCCACCCGGGCGGAAGGGAATCGCTGGCGAACCTGCGTCTCCACCCGTTCGGTCCCACTGCCCATGCCGCGCAAGCTGGGGGACTTGCACTCGGGACAGATTTCGCGAATCGGCTCCGAGTGCCCGCAGTAGTGGCACAGTAGATGCCCGCGCAACCGGTGCAAGGTGAGAGAAACCGCGCAGGCCTTGCAGCGCACCACATGACCGCAGGCATGGCAGTGGACGAACGTGGAAAAGCCGCGCCGATTCAGAAAGAGAATCGTCTGTTCGCCGACGGCCAAGGTTTGGTCGATGGCAAGCGCCAGCGGAGGAGAGAGTATCCCGTCCGGTCCCGGTGGATGTCGCCGCAGGTCCACCACCTCGACCGGCGGCAGCGGTCGCTCCGCGGCCGCTGGATTCGCGCGCACCGGCAGGAGCAATCGAGAAAACCGCCCGAGCTGCACGTTCCGGTAGGTTTCCAGGCACGGGGTCGCCGAACCGAGCACAGCGATTGCCCCCGCTTGGCTCGCGCGCATCACGGCCAGATCGCGGGCGTGGTAGCGAAAGCCTTCGTCCTGCTTGAACGAACCGTCGTGTTCTTCGTCGACCACGACGATGGAAAGGTTGCGCACCGGCGCGAACACGCCCGAACGGGCGCCTACGGCGATGCCAACCTCACCGCGACGAAGCCTGCGCCAGGCCGCCGCGCGTTCACCGGCGGGCAAAGCGCTGTGCAAGACCGCCACGTCGTCGCCAAAGCGGGCCCGAAATCGGGCGGCAAGCTGAGGGGTCAGTGCGATTTCAGGGACCAATACCAGGGCGCCGCAGCCGCGTCGGCGCGCCTCCGCGATGATGCGCAGATAGACCTCGGTCTTTCCGGAGCCGGTGATTCCCTGCAGTACGAAAGTCGCGTAGCCCCCCCTATCCATCGCTGCCAGCAGCGCGCCGAAGGCGGCACTCTGGTGCGAATTGAGGGCCGGCAGAGTGGATTCGGGGACCGCGTCCGACGAGGTCGGCCCATCGGCACCACGCCGACGTTTGGTTCCGCGAATGTCCTCCGCGACCTCGATGAAGCCGCGCCCTTCCAGAAATTCGACCCGCGACGACTGTCCCTTTCGCACCAGGGCGGAAAGACTCAGGGTGCGCGCCTTCTTCAGGCGAAGCAAGAGCTCCCGGTCAGGCTGGTCGAGGGCGAGGGCCGATAGTCCCGACGGGACCGCCGACTCTACCGTGCGCGTCCCGAGCTCGGTCAGACGCAATCGGCGAGACGCGGATGCTCGCTCGCCGCTCGGCAGCGCCGCGCTCAGAACCTCGCCGAGCGGTGCCAAATAGTAGCTCGCCGCCCAACGGCACAGCTCGAGCACCGATTCGTCGATGGCCGAGATGTCCCCCACGACCTGGGCGACCTCACGAAGGTTCGCACGCAGATCGGGAGCGACGTCCTGCGTGTGGCCGACCACGAATCCGATGACAGTGCGGTTTCGCACGGGAACGAGCACCTGGGTACCGATGGGAACCACCACACCGGGCTGCTTGCTTCGATAGGTCCGCGTCTCGAACACGGGAAGCGCGACCGCGACCTCAAGAAAGGTCTCTGGCTCGTGGGGATCTTCGTCCGTGGCTCGTGCGATGGACATCCGCGCCTTCACTAGCCCTTCTGTGACGAATACGTGTCGCCGCCGCCCGACGGATTGGCGCCGTCCCCAAGCTGCGCGCGGGCGTCCGCCAGATGCCGCGCCACGTGTTCGTACAGCGCTTCCGGAATCTCGTCGCCTTCCTGGATCGCTGCAAGTTGAGCGACCAACGCCGCATCAACCATCACGGGGACGCGGGCCTCCGACGCGATGGCGAGTGCCCGCGCCGCGACGTCACCCAGCCCTTTGAACATCACCAACGGCGCCTCGGCGATAGCCGTCGCATAGCGAAGCGCTATCGTGGCGCGACCCGGGTCGGCCAGGACCAAATCGGCCTCCGCCAGCTCCGCAAAGGCATAGGCCTGCGATAGCTCGAGGTGAATGCGTTGTCGCTCGGACTTAAAAACAGGATCGCCCTCCGTTTCCCTGTGCTCACGCTTTACCTCAGCGTAGGTCATACGCAACGCCTTCTGATGGCGGTGCCGCTGCCAGAGGTAGTCGGCGGCACCAATTCCAAGCATCGCGCAAGCCAAGGCGAGTCCAAGGTGCTTTGCCAACACGAACAGCGCTTCCACGGTGCGCGAGGCGTTGGTCCCTACCATGCCGACGATTGCCGACGCGCTGGAAGCGACTGACAACACGGCGACCGCAGCAATAACGCCGATCGTACCCATGTCCCGCACAGCTCGGCCCAGTTTGTCGGCCGCAAAGACCTGACGCCAGCTCACGGCGATCCGACGCGCATCGGGCCGGAACGGACGGGCGCCAAGTAACCCTCGCGTCTGCGCAAGTCCCACGGCGATCGCCGCCACCGTGACCACCGCCAGGGGCAACGCGAGCGCCGAGAGCAACGCCACGGCCGCGGCGCCCATCGCCGAACCAGCCGAGAAGCCCCCGCCCGCGCGCCCAACCGATTCACGCATGGCCACGACCAGACCTCCGAGCACTGCCTTGCCACCCGCCATGAACGCCACGCAGGCCGCAGCCAGCACGAAGCCAGACGACAGGTCGCGGCTCGTGGCGACCTGTCCTGCCGACCTCGCCTCGGCCACGCGCCTGGCGCTAGGCTCGAACCTGCGGTTGTCGTCAGACGTGTGATCCATGCCCTCTCGACTAGTGTCCCAGGTGAGTTGCGGCGCGCAGGATAGCGAGAAATCCGCCCAGACTTCTCTGCATGGCAGCGTGAATTCCACCGAGGCCGAGCAGAAATACGCCGATTGCGAGCAGCGCTTTCAGGGGTGCCCCGAGAGAATAGATCGACATCTGAGGTACCGCGCGACCCATGAATCCCAGTGCCAGGTCGGCGAGCAGCAGCGACACCACGATGGGGGCACACAGGCCGAGGGTGGCCTCGAACAGACGCGCCGATGCCATGACCGCAGCCGTTGCAGCGGCGTGCGGCTGGGCTTCGAGGCGAAGTCCAGCCGTGAGTGGAATCGCCTCGTAGCTATGCGCCAGCGCCATTGCAAGTTGGCCGATACCGCCGAGCTCAAGAAAGACAATCACTGCGACAAACAGCATCAGCGCCGCGAACGGGCTACTCCGGCCACCGCTCGCGGGCGAGATGACTCCAGCAAAATCCGCCCCACGCAACACGTCGGTCAGCCGGCCAGCCGCCTCGGCGGCTCGAAACCAACACGCACAGATGAAGCCCATCGCAAAACCAACCAATACCTCGCGCGCCAGCAACACCGTCCACAGCAGACCAAGTCCGGTTGGCAAATGCCCGGACAGTGTAGGCACGCACAGACCGGCAAGAGCGACGCCGAGCGCAAGCCGTGCCTGAACCGGCACCGCAGGCCCGCCAAAAGCCGGGACGAGCCACACCAACGGCAGGGACCGTGCCAGTCCCCACCCAAGCAGAACCAGGTGTCGCTCGATTTCAACCGGCAACGCGGCCCCCCTCAGCGAATCATGGGAATAGCGGCCAGCAGCGTCTCGGTGAATCGAACCAACTGTGCGCCCAGCACTGGCCCCGTGACCAGCAAGACCGCGATGGCCACGACCAACTTCGGCACGAAGGCGATAGCGTGATCCTGGATTTGCGTCGCGGCCTGGAGGGCGCCCATCACGAGTCCGACAATCAGGCTGCCGAGGAGGGGCGGCGCCGACAACAACAGCACCAGCAAAAGTCCCTCGCGCACGACACGCAAAACCAAGTCCGGCGTCGCGCTAGACATAGGATTCGATAAGCCCCCGCAACACGAGT
>CAZBIU010000218.1:0-11564 GCA_964491625.1 uncultured Myxococcales bacterium | reverse complement strand
CACCAGTGGCAGGTCGAATACCCGATGGAAAGAAACACCGGCCGACCCAGCCGCGCGGCCTCGGCGAACGCCTCGTCGCCCCACGGATACCAATTCACAGGGTTGTGCGCATGCCCGAGCAGGTAGGGGCTGCTTTCCAGCGCCAGCCGGTTGGTGTAGCGGGGCCCGCCGGTCTCGTCGCGATGACGTGCGTGGTGGGATTCCTGCGGGCGTAAGGCGGCCAGGCGGGCCGCAAGCTCGGGTGGAAAGTCGGGCGCGCAGGGCAGGGACAGCATGGCGATTCACACCATGTCCTGTTCCCGCCCGCGGTGCAACGAGGTTCCCATAAAGAGGATAGAAAAGGTCCGCTTTTTGCCTGTCTGCGCTGGTGTGCCGCGGTTTGCCTGCTAGCTTTTTGCCCATGCAGCTTTCGGACATCGAGGACAAGGTTCGGGCCGGCATTCCGCTCGACCTGCAGGACGGCGTGGACCTGTTCCAGCACCCCAACCTGCTCGACGTCGGCCGGCTGGCGAACCAGGTGCGCGAGCGCCTGCACGGGCAGCGCACCTACTTCAACCGCAACCTCCACATCAACGCGACCAACGTGTGCGTGGCGAGCTGCCGATTCTGTTCCTTCGCCCGGCTGCGGCCCGGCGACGCAGGCGCCTACACGATGACGCTCGACGAGGCGTGGAACAAGCTGCGCGGTCGCCTGGCCGCGCGCGATCCCGTCACCGAGATCCACATCGTCAACGGCCTGCACGACGGCCTGCCATTTTCGTACTACACCGACCTCTTGGCGGGGCTTCGGCGCATCCACCCGACCGTGCACCTCAAGGCCTTCACCGCGGTCGAGATCTTCTTCTTTCACCGCCACTACCGGATGCCCATCGCCGAGGTATTGGGCCAACTGCGCGCCGCGGGGCTTGATTCGCTGCCTGGCGGCGGCGCGGAAATCTTCGCCGAGCGCGTGCGCCGGAAGATCTGCCCCGACAAGTGCAACGCGGACGAGTGGCTGGAAGTACACCGGATCGCGCATCGCCTGGGCCTGCGGTCAAACTGCACCATGCTGTACGGACACATCGAAACTGCGGAAGAGCGGGTGCAGCACCTCTTGCGTTTGCGGGCCCTGCAGGAAGAAACCGGCGGTTTCCAGACCTTCATTCCGCTGGCCTTCCATCCCGACGGCAACGACCTGCGCAAGCTACCGGGGCCGACCGGGGTCGACGATTTGCGCACCTTCGCAGTGGCCCGGCTGCTGCTCCACAACATTCCCCATCTCAAGGCCTACTGGGTGATGCTGGGCCTCAAGACCGCGCAGACAGCGCAGTGGTTCGGCGCCGATGACATCGACGGAACCGTTCAGGAGGAACGCATCTACCACATGGCCGGCGCCGAGACGCCCCAGGGGCTGTCACTGGCCGAGCTGGTCTACTTGATTGAACGGGCCGGTCGCGTGCCGGTGGAGCGCGACACCCTCTATAATGTGGTAGCCGAGGGCTCGGCGCTGGTGCCCAAGCGACCCTTCCGACGGTCGCTGCTGGAGGAGGCGCTCCGATGACCAGGCGCGTTCGGCTTTGCGCCGTGCCGTCCCTCTGCGCACGGCCCCTGACCATTGCCATCGGTGCGGACGATCCGCACTTCGATTTGGTGCTGGATGATGCCCACGGCTGTGCCAGGCGCTTGCTCGACGGAACCGTCGATTTGGCGCTTCTGCCCAGCGCGCGCTATGCGCTGCTCGACCTCGATCTGCGTCTGGTGCCCGGGATCGCCACTTCGGTGTGCGGGCCAATGCTGCCCGAGCTTGCCGCTGAGCACGATCTTGGCCCCCTGCCCGAGGCTGTCGAAAAGTGGCGCGCCCGGACCGGATTGCCGTTCGTGTCGTTGGTTTGGGCCGGCCGGCCTGCCGCCGTGGACCATGGCATCGCCGTTGCGCTTGCCGGCAAGCGCGACCAAGGCCTCCAGCGTCTTGGCGACGTGGTGGCGGGCTACGGAGAGAGCCACGATGCCGCTCGCTACGTCGATTGTCTTTCTGGCAGCATGAACTTTCAGCTCGGGTCGCAAGAATTGTCGGGCCTGGCTAGCTTCGTTGATCAGCTTCGAAGCGGGCCGGGGTCACGCCGGCGGGTTCGCTTGTTCGACTTCGCGTATGGGGATCCGAGCGTCGCGTCCGAGAGTCGGCCCATGACAAAACCGGAGCGTGCGCACCCGACCATCGACTCGCTGTTGGCCGACGGCGCCGCGGGTAGGCGTCTGACTCCAGAAGAAGGGCTTCGTCTGCAGCAAGAGGCGCTGCTTTTCGACCTTGGCCAGGCCGCAGATCAGCGCCGCCGGGGCCTGCATCCGGGCGGGGTTGTGACCTACATCATCGACCGGAACGTGAACTACACGAACCTGTGTGTCACTGCGTGTAAGTTCTGCAACTTCTATCGGCCGGTACGAAAGGGAATGAGTGTCTCGTCCGGTACGCCCGGTGAAAGAAGAAATGACGGTTACACTCTGTCGCGGGCAGAGCTGGCCCAGAAGTTTCAGGAGACTGTCGACCTGGGCGGCATTCAAATCCTGCTTCAGGGCGGGGTCAATCCCGACCTGCGACTGTCTTACTATGAGGACTTGTTTCGCTGGACCAAGGCTCACTTTCCCCTCGCGCTACATGCACTTTCCCCAGAAGAGGTGAGCTTTATCGCGAAGCTGGAGGGACTTTCCATCAGACGCGTGCTGGAACGATTGGTTGACGCCGGGCTCGACAGCCTGCCAGGCGGCGGCGCGGAGATTCTGGACGACGAGATCCGCCGGCGCATCTCGCCGCTCAAGTGCTCGACCGACACGTGGCTCGCCGTCATGCGCGAGGCGCACGCCCTGGGTCTGCGCACCACCTCGACCATGGTGTTCGGGTTCGGAGAAACGCCCGGTCACATCATCGCCCATCTCGAGCGCCTGCGTGCGCTACAGGACGGAACCGCGGGATTCACCGCATTTATCTGCTGGCCCTTCCAGGCCGAGGGCACCCGTCTCAAGCTTGCCGATGACACGACCGCCCAGCGCTACCTACGCACCTTCAGCCTGGCCCGGCTTTACCTGGACAACGTCCCCAATCTGCAGGTTTCCTGGCCGACCATGGGGCCGGCCATCGGCCAGGTGGCGCTGCGCTTCGGCGGCAACGATTTCGGCTCGGCCATGATCGAGGAAAACGTGGTTTCCCAGGCCGGCGCGGTGTTCAAGCTGTCCGCCGCCGACATCGAACGTTGCGTGATCGAGGCGGGGTTCACTCCGCGCCGGCGCAACATGCGGTACGAGCTGCTTTCGACCGGTACCGCCGTCACACCCGGGCTTGCCACCCGACCTCCGGCCGCCGCTTGACCACCCGCTGACCCGCCGGGCGAGTCAGGCCTGGTCTGGCCGCTTCCACTATTGGGGGCGATGCGTGTTGTGTAAGAGCAGGATCGAGGTCACGGTCGGGCAGGGATGCCAGTATTTTCTTGGCAAAGTCGAAAACCGCTCCGCTATACTCACTTTTCAGCGCTTGGACGACAGTTCCGTTCACTCTCACGAGAGGTAGGTTCACATGCGAAGTAACGTTGCCCATTTGGGGGAGAGCCGTCTCTTGCTGGCGGTTTCTTTTTGTGCAATCACCGTCGGAACCACGTTCGTCATGGGTGGCTTCGGCTGTCAGTCGGGTGGTGCCATCGGCGGAGGAAGCAGCAGCGGCACCGGCAGCAGCAGCGGCAAAGGTGGCGGCTCCGGCAAAGGTGGCTCCACAGGCTCGGGTGGCAGTGGCGGCGGCATCACCCTGACGCCGGTGACTGCGGCCAACACCGCGACTTGCGGGAACGGCAAAGAGGACGAAAACGAGAAGTGCGACGATGGCAACACGGAGGGTGGCGACGGTTGCAGCCGAACCTGCCAGGTCGAAGACGGTTTCTCGTGTCCCGACTGGGGCAAGCCCTGCTTCAAGAGCGCGGTGTGCGGCGATGGCGTCCTCACCTCGCCCGAGACCTGCGACGACGGCAACCAAGATAGCGGCGACGGATGCTCGTCGGATTGCAGCACCGTCGAAAACGGATACTCGTGCCGCGTGCCGGGCAAGAAATGCACGCCCAAGTGCGGTGACGGCATCATCTTCGGTAGCGAGAAGTGCGACGACGGGAACACCATCAGTGGCGACGGCTGTTCCGGCACCTGCCAGCTTGAGCCTGGCGCGGACTGCCCCGAAGCGGGGAAGCCTTGCAACAAGGCCCAATGCGGCAACGGCAAGAAAGAGACCAACGAACAGTGTGACTGCGGCACCGATGCCAGCAATCTTCCTTCCGGGTGCAAGGCGATCAACGGGCTCTTCTACGGCGATGGCAGCGGTTGCTCGAAGACCTGCACCAAAGAGCCGAAGTGCCTGGATTCGAGCGGAAAGACCCAGGCGTGCTCCACCGCATGCGGCGACGGGAACATCGATCCGGGGGAGGACTGCGACGACGGGAACGTGCTGGACGGCGACGGCTGCTCGCACGACTGCAAAGTTGAAGACGGATTCACCTGTTCGCCCACTACCTCATCGGACAAGTCCGCGTGCACGGACTCTTCCAATGGTAGCGACTGCCTTGAGCTGCCCATGATCTATCGTGACTTCCAGCCCGAAAACGTCAGCCCTGGTGGACACCCGGACTTCTACTTCCTCGGCACCAAGTACAACGGGTCGTCGAAGCCCACCACCCTTTGCGTGCCCAACTCGGGCGGTCCTGCCAAGGGGAACGATTCGACCAAGCGCTGCTGGAGCATCCTGGCGGACAACCTGGTCAACGGCAAGCCCCAGGCGGGGGCCACCAAGACCTGTGACTGTCAGTTCAGCGACTGGAACATCGCGAACTCGAGCAGAATAGCGGGCGGATACACCTTGGATGGAAACGACAGTCCGCTCTCGGACGGCAACAAGGGCGTTCAGGGCGGCACTGCCAACACCCCGGTCAGCACCACAAGCACGACCGGGCCCTACGCCGGGACCCTGACGGGGTATACCCAAAGCAGCCCCGGCGGGCCTATTTGGGTTGGCACGACCCCGGCCTACAAGGACGCGAACAGCGTCAAGCAGTGGTTCACCGACGACACCTCGGTCAACAAGACGTTCAACGGGGTGCTCGAGATGAAATCGATTGGAACCAACCTCTACCAATACGCCAGCGGAACCCTCATCAAGCAGGGGGCGTCTGAAGGATTCTTCCCGCTCGACACGCTGAACCCGTCGCAAAAGACCCTGTGCAACCTTTGGCCATACTGGAACCACGGCAACGGGCAACCGATTTGGGGAACCACGACGACGACCTGCAAGGGCGACCAGTACCTGTTCACGCCGCGGATCACTGCCAGCGACTGCGCTTCGGGCGATTCGCTCAACGACGGGTGCTGGGTCATTGCCATTCAGGGCACCATTCACGACTCCTGGTTCACCGATGAGGCACGCTACTACTTCGTGTACAACGCCTCGAACGGGATCTCGCTGCAGTTCTTCGGCGATGACGACATGTTCGTGTACATCAACGGTGTTCTGGTGCTGGACTTGGGTGGCGTCCACCAGCGGCTTCCGGGCAAGGTCACGGTCAGCACCGCGACCAAGAACGACGCCCAGGTCGTCGAAGGTGGCTGTCTGGATTCGGCCGGCAACATCCAGGGCGCCACGGACGGCGCCACGGTATGCGGGCCGCAGTCGAACGACAACCCGCCGAAGCCGATGGGACAGCCAGCGAAGACTGGGGACGACTTCCGAAACCGGACAGTCACCCTGGGGCTCCAGGACGGCAAGGTGTACGAGATCGCCATCTTCGGCGCCGACCGGCACCCGCCCGAGTCGAACTATCAGCTTAGTTTGACCGGCTTCGAGACCACGAAGTCCGACTGCGGTCCTCGCTGCGGTGACGGCGTCACCTCCGGTGGCGAGGAGTGCGACTGCGGCGACAGCAGCCTGGACGATTCCAAGATTCCCTCCGACTGCAACGGTAAGAAGAACGACGACAACCAGTACGGCGGTTGCACCACTGGCTGCAAGTTCGGTCCCTTCTGCGGCGACGGCATCGTCAACGGCCCGGAGGAGTGCGACAACGGCGCGGACAATGGTACGTCCTACGGCCAAGGTGGCTGCACGGTCGGCTGCACAAAGCCGCACTACTGCGGCGACGGAATCGTGGACGCCAGCCACGGCGAGGAATGCGACCTCGGCAGCAACAACGGCAAAGACGGTCAACCCTGCGACAACAACTGCAAGTTCATCATCCTGCAGCAGTAACCGTCGCGGAGGACACAGACGATCTCTGTGTCCTCCCCCATTCTCTGTGCCCTCAGGTTAGCCGGCCTTCGCGGTCTCCGGCGATGCGTACAAGCTACCCCCGCCCGCCCGGAACTCGGTGGCCTTGTCGCGCAGTCCCTGGGCCATTTCTTCCCGGCGCACGTCCTCGGTGATGCGCATGGAACAGAACTGTGGCCCGCACATGGAGCAGAAGTGCGCGCCCTTGGCCGCGGGCGACGGCAGGGTTTCGTCGTGAAATTCGCGCGCGGTCTCCGGATCGAGCGCCAGGTTGAACTGATCCTCCCAGCGGAAGGCGAATCGCGCGCGGGATAGGGCGTCGTCGCGCAGGTTGGCACCAGGGTGTCCCTTGGCCAGGTCGGCGGCATGGGCCGCGATCTTGTACGCGATCACGCCGTCCTTGACGTCCTTGCGGTTCGGCAGCCCCAAGTGTTCCTTGGGCGTGACGTAGCAGAGCATCGCGGTGCCGTGCCATCCGATCATGGCCGCGCCGATGGCCGAGGTAATGTGGTCGTAGCCCGGGGCAATGTCGGTGACCAGCGGCCCCAGCGTGTAGAACGGGGCCTCGTGGCAGGCGGCGATCTCACGGTCCATGTTTTCCCGAATCTTGTGCATGGGCACGTGCCCGGGTCCTTCAATCATCACCTGCACGTCGTGTTTCCAGGCGATTTGCGTTAGCTCGCCCAAGGTTTCGAGCTCGGCAAACTGCGCCGCATCGTTGGCATCGGCGGTGGAGCCGGGGCGTAACCCGTCACCAAGACTAAACGAGACGTCGTAGGTCTTCATGACCTCGCAGATACGCTCGAAGTTGGTGTAGAGAAAATTCTCCTCGTGGTGGCCGAGGCACCATCTGGCCATGATGGAACCGCCGCGTGAGACGATGCCGGTGACACGTTTCGCGGTGAGCGGCACGTAGCGCAGAAGCACGCCGGCGTGGATGGTGAAATAGTCCACGCCCTGCTCGGCTTGTTCAACCAGGGTGTCGATGAAGACGTCGATGTCGAGGTCTTCTATCTTGCCCTTCACCTTTTCCAGGGCTTGATAGATGGGCACGGTTCCCACGGGCACCGGCGAATTGCGCAGGATCCATTCCCGGGTTTCATGGATGTCGGGCCCAGTGGAAAGATCCATGATCGTGTCGGCGCCCCAGCGCACCGCCCAGCGCAGCTTGTCGACTTCCTCCGCGATGGTTGAGCTGACCGCAGAATTCCCGATGTTGGCGTTAACCTTGACCAGGAAATTGCGCCCGATCACCATCGGCTCGGCCTCGGGATGCTTGCGGTTCGCTGGGATGATGGCGCGACCGCGGGCGACCTCGTCGCGCACGAATTCTGGCGCCACGCCCTCGCGCAGGGCCACGAAGCGCATCTCCTCGGTCATTTGCCCCTGCCGCGCGTAGTGCATCTGGCTCACGTTCCCGTCGTCGCTGGCGGTGCGCTTTTCGATCCAAGGCTGGCGCAGCCCGGGCAATCCAGCGCGCAGGTCCGCCGTGCGCGGTCCGAACGTGTCGTACACCTCGACCGGCAGCTCGCCTGAGCCCAGGGTGATTCTGCGAACCGGGACCTTCACGATGCCGTCGGTCTTGAAGACGCGGGTGGAAGCGGGAAAGTCGGGCGGCGGCGTGAGGGCCGCGACCGCGGTCTCGCGCCCATTGGTGGGTGATTCGTGCTTCGACATTGCGCTGTGTCTCCTCTCACCAGCTTTGGTGAGAAACCAGACTAGCGCGCTCCGCTTTCAAGTCAAAGCCGGTTGCCTCTCGTGGACGACAGCTTGACGTCACCACCCAGCTCGCGAGCGATAGCACGGATAGCGTCCATGCCGACGCCGCGGCCGGAAGCCGACGTGATCGCGCGGCCGCTACGCGTGAAAGTCCTTGCCTTGCAGGGTCGCCTTCACGTAGCCGGCGCGAATGACAAAGTCGCCGAAGCGCTCGCCTGGCGTCCGCTCGCGCGCATAGCGCACAAACATCGGTCCGAGGCAGGTAAGGATCTCCTCTTCGCCGATACTTTCGCGGTAAAGCTTGCCCAGTCGATCGCCGATGAAACCGCCGCCGAGGTACAGGTTGTACTTGCCCAAGTTCTTTCCGACCAGGGCGATTTCGGCAATGTACGGGCGCGCGCAGCCGTTCGGACACCCGGTCATGCGAATCACGATGGGATCGTCGCCAAGGCCCGCTGCACGCAAGAGCTGCTCCAGCTTGTCGAGAAGGCTTGGCAGGTACCGTTCAGATTCGGCCATGGCCAGACCGCAGGTGGGCAGTGCCACGCAGGCCATGGCGTTGCGGCGCAGGCCAGTGAGTCTTTCCCCGCCTCCCAGGTCGTAGCGGGCAAGCAAATCGTCGATGCGCTTCTTGTTCGACTTCTTGACGTTCGCAATCATCAGGTTCTGATTCGGGGTCATCCGGAAGTCCCCGTCATGAACCAAGGCGATCTCGCGCAAGGCGGACAGAAGGGGGCGACCGTTGCTGTCGGCGATACGTCCATTCATCACAAACAGGGTGTAGTGCCAGGTCTCGCCGACGCCTTTGACCCAGCCGAGGCGGTCGCCGTTGCTTTCGAATGCGAACGGCCGCGCGGCGCCGAGCGCATGCCCCAGCCGCTGCTCCAGCTCGGCCTTGAACCATTCGAGACCGCGGTCGTCGATGGTGTACTTGAAGCGCGCGTGCTTGCGATTCTTGCGATCGCCGAAATCGCGCTGGATTGCGACCACGGCCTCGGCGATGGAAATGACGTCCTCGGGCCGGCAGAATCCGACCAGGTCGCCAAGGCGCGGGTAGGTTGCGGGCTCGCCGTGGGTCATCCCCATGCCGCCGCCCGCGGTCACGTTGAACCCGGCAAGCTTGTCCTTCTCCACCACGGCGATGAATCCGAGGTCGTTGGCGAAGACGTCGACATCGTTGTAAGGCGGGACGGCGATGGCGATCTTGAATTTGCGCGGCAGATAGTGCTTGCCGTAGATCGGTTCGTGATCGTCGAGCGCCTCGCCGCCGGCCACCAGCTCGTCGCCAAGCCAGATCTCGTGATAGGCGCGGGTGCGGGGCAAAAGATGCTCGCTGAGGCGCGCGGCCCAAGTGTAGACCTCGGCGTGAATCGGCGACAAGAGCGGGTTGGGATTGCACATCACGTTGCGGTTCACGTCGCCGCAGGCGGCGATGGTGTCAAGCAGGGTCTGATTGATGGCCTTCACCGTCCGCCGCAGATCGCGTTTGGGAACCGTGTGCAATTGGAAGGTCTGCCGCGTGGTAAGCCGAAGCGCTTCGCCGCCATAGGTGCGGGCGATTCGGTCGAGGTCGAGGTACTGCTTGGGCGTGCACACGCCGCCCGGCATGCGAATGCGCACCATGAAACTGTAGCGTGGCTCCAGCTTCTGGCGCTGGCGTTCAATGCGAACGTCGCGGTCGTCCTGCTGGTAGATGCCATGGAATTTCAGCAGTTGCTGGTCGGCCGGCGCGACCCCGCCGGTGATCGGGTCGACAAGCCCGCCCGCGATGGTCCCGCGCAGATAGTTGCTCGCGTCCTTGATGAATTCGTTTTCGCTGTTCCCTGGGGCTGGTTTTTGCTCACTCATCGAAGAACCTCTCAATACACGTCGCGCTGGTAGCGCTTGTTCGCCTGCAGCGCCTGCACGTACTCCTCGGCCGCCTCGCGTGACTTGGCGCCTTCCTTGCCGACGATGGCGACCAGCGCGGCTTCCACGTCGGCCGCCATGCGTCCCGCATCGCCACAGACATAGACGTGCGCACCGTCCTGCAGCCACGCGTAAAGGTCGCGGCTTCGTTCCTGCATGCGGTTTTGGACGTAGATCTTTTCCGACTGGTCGCGCGAAAAGGCCAGGTCAAGGTGCGAAAGTACGCCCGACTTGTACCAGCGCTGCCACTCCACTTGGTAAAGAAAGTCCGTGTCGAAGTGCTGGTCGCCAAAGAACAGCCAGTTGCGACCGCGGCTGCCCAGGGCCTCGCGCTCCTCGACGAAGGCGCGAAACGGCGCCACGCCGGTGCCCGGGCCAATCATGATGACCCGTGCGTCGGGATTCTTGGGCAGCTTGAAGCTGGGATTGGGCGACGGGTATACGCGCAACGGCTCTTCCTCTCCCAGACGCTCGCACACGAACCCCGAGCACACGCCCTCGCGCTGCCGGCCGTGGCTTTGGTAACGGGTCAGGCCTACGAGAAGATGCACCTCTTCCTCGTGCGCGAGCAGGCTGGAGGCGATCGAATACAGGCGCGGCTGCAATCTGCGCAACATCCCAACCAAGCCCTGCGGCGAAAGGCCGTTCGGCGGATGGGCGGTGAGCACGTCGACGATCTCGCGGCCGTACACGTAGTCCCGGAAGTCCGATTCGCGGCCCTTGTCGAGCAGCCCAGCCAGGTCTTGCCGTTTCGACTCGGCGGCGTAGGCCTTCACGAAAGGTCGCGTGACCGTGGTGACTTCGAAGGTCTCGACCAACGCCTGCGCGAGCGGCACGGTTTGGCCTTCGACCTCGACGGGCGCGTCGCCTTGCATCCTGGCCGCAGTGAGCAGGTCCTGCACGTACGCGGGTGAGTTGCGGGGTAGAATACCCAGGGCGTCGCCGGGCTCGAAGGTGATGCCAGACCCGGTCAGCGACAGCTCAAGGTGCACCGTCTTCTTGGCCGCGCCTCGACCATTGAGGCTTACGCGCTCAAGGACCGGGGCAGAAAAAGGATGGGACTTGTCCCAGTTAACCGGTGTCGAGGTGTTCGGCACGACCCCGGTCGCCGGCTGGGTGGAGGACTCGACGCCACCAGCGCCCAACAGCTTTGCGAAGACATCCAAGACTTGTTCTTGCCAAGCGTCCACGGCGGTTTGGTATTCGACATCGCAATCCACCCGGGCGAGGATCCGCCGGGCGCCAAGCTCTTCCAGCCGGCGGTCGAAGTCGCTGCCTGCCTTGCAGAAGTTGGCGTAGCTGTAGTCACCGAGGGCCAGAACCGCGTAGTGCAGCTCAGCGAGGGCAGGGGCGCGCTTGCCGAACAAGAAGCGGTGGAATTCCGCCGCGGAGTCGGGCGGGTCGCCTTCGCCCTGGGTGCTGGCGATCACGATGAGATTGCGCTCGCTGCGTAGGCTGCCGGTCTTGTAGTCGGCGACGTTGATGGTCGCCGCCGGCAAGCCGCGCGCCAGCGCAGCCGCCGCGACCTGGTTGGCCACCTTCATCGCGTTACCCGTCTGTGAAGCGAAAAGAATGGTAATGCCGTCCTGATGGTTGTTCGCAGGCGTAGGCGCGTTCGAGCTGGCCTGGGACTGTTGCGCGGCGTGCAGGTATCCGAGCAGGACAACGGCAA
>CAZBIU010000217.1:0-11618 GCA_964491625.1 uncultured Myxococcales bacterium | reverse complement strand
TCTGTGGTGCTGCTACCGAGGCTGCCAGCGCGGGTGGTTGTCCGGCGGGCCCAGGGGCCGTTTTGGGCACGCCGAAAAGCGACGCCGCCATGGCGGCCGGCGGTGGCACCGCCGGTTTGGATGCGGCCATGCTGGACACGTCGAACGACTTCCCGTCGGACGATGCAGCCCTAGGATCGAGGATGGCCGAGATATCCTTCTTCGCCGTCTCGCTCTTGGGCAGCGGGGCATGGGTAAAGTGTTCGACGGAGGCATTGATATCGCGGGCGATACCACCCAATTTTCCACCATACTTGGTGTCTCCGATCTTGTAGATCTCCTGCTTCGACATCGCGCGCACCTCGGCGCGCAGGCGCGAGAGCGGACCTTCCACCTCGTGGTGCTGCAAGAAAAGCCCGATCCCAATCACAGCCAAGAGGCCGCCCCCGAGCGGGAGCCATGGGAACTTGCCCCACCTCAGATCATCCGATGAGGTGCTGGATAGGAGCGCCCACGGGTCGGACTCGGGCGACTTCTTGGTTAAGAGAACGTAGTACGCGTGCTGCTCGGCGGCCTCGCCGATGAAGGGCGCTGCGACCATGAGTAGCCGCTCATTGCCCATGTAAAGGGGTAGCGCGCGAGAGCGCTTGTGGCTGGCAATCTCGGCTGCGTGCTCTTCAATCACCTCGGGCAATTGGTTTAGCAGCGCCTCGGGCAGGGTGGACGACAGCACCTGCTTGCGCAGGACGACGGCGACCTCGACGCCGAGGTTTTGCCGCCACATTTCGGCCAGGCGCTTGCCGGTTTCCACCGCAGCCACCAGTGCACCGACGATCCTGTCGTGGGTCTTGGACAACACCGGCGCCGCCGCGATTCGCCGCAGGCGATTGCTCGCACCCCAGACGTCGTCGGAGAGATACCCGCGCAGGGCGTCTGCGACCACCTCGGCACCGGCAATCGATTCACCGAATTCGCCTTCGTCGTCACCGACACGGGCAACCACCCGGCCCTTCGAATCCACGGCAATGATCGATTCCACTCCGATGCCCTGGCGATCCGGCACCAGATCGCGCAGTCGGTTCCGAACCGCGTCGTGCAACGGGTGCAAGTCGCTGCCGCGGCTGGCAGAATCCAGTGCATCGATCAGCTTGCCATCGGTGCCCAGCTTGGCGACGTAGTCGATCCAACGGCGCGCATCGTTCTTCAGCATCTGCTCGGCCGCGTACTGCGCGCGGTCCAATCGCTGGCCTTCCAGCTGCTCGATGTGACGATCGGCGGGCCGCGGCGCCACGAAGGCGGCCGTGACGGCCACGCCGGCCAGGAGACCTACCAGGACGAACCAGATCTTGGAGAGGAACATCGTTTACTTCTCCTCGTCCGTGCTTTCCCTGTCGCTCGCCCCCGCAACCTTGATGGACAAATCCAACCCTCGCGACGTGATATCGACTTCTTGTTCGTGAACCCAACGCCCGTTGCTCCAGACTTTCAAGGTCGCGTGTCCTTCCGGAACGTCGTTGATCTTGAAAGCCCCCTTTTCCTCGGCAATGGCGAACATCGGGGAGCTGGTAACGATGACCGAGATGGCGATGTGCGGGTACTCGGTGCAGCGGACGACGTAGGCACCGGCGGTCCCGAAGCGCTGCTTGCGGACCGTGCCAGCCGCCAGCCGCTCGGGCGGCATGATCTCGGAATGGTCCGGAATCGACAGGTCATGGGAAACCTTGTCGGAGTTCTTGAACTCGACCACCGAGCCCTCGCTGATCACGACCGCCGGCGGCGTGGCCTGGAGTCCCGCGATCTCCACCGATACGCTCTTGGGTGGAACCGACTGGAACTGGGGCCCCGTGAGCAGAACCAGGGTTTGACCCTTCATGCCCCCGTGCTGCACGGCAACGTTGGTGTTCTCGACCCGCCAATGGCCCAAGAAACGCCTTCCGCTCTTGAGGGTGGCTGGAAGTCGAATCGTGTCTTTCACGGTGGCTGTCGCGCCCGCTTCGGTTGCCGCGGGCCAAGACAGAGCACATGCGAGAGCGCCTATCCCAAGTAGGAAGGGGCGGGGGTGAGGAAGGTATCGCTTCATAGGGGGAGGCCTCCGCGGCAAGAAGACGACGTCACGCCGGCCGTGCGCCATGAACTGGTATGCTTAGGGGCTCTATGGCAACGACACCGTCCAAGAGCCTCGAAACCTTTCCCAACCCGAACCCAGAACGGGACTACGTCATTCGCTTTGAATGTCCCGAGTTCACGTGCCTGTGTCCCAAGACGGGCCAACCCGACTTCGCCACCATCCGGATCGAGTACGTTCCGGACCGGCTGTGCGTCGAGCTGAAATCGTGGAAGCTCTACCTGTGGTCCTACCGCAACGAAGGAGCGTTCCACGAGGCCGTGACCAACAAGATCCTCGACGACTTGGTTTCGGCCACGAAGCCGCGCCGGGCGCGCGTCGAGGGCGACTTCATGGTCCGCGGCGGCATTCACACCGTGGTCGTCGCCGAGCACACTGACGAAACACGGTAGCGTCTCGTCGACGTGGGAACCCTGGAAGAGCTCCCAAGCCCTCCCGCGCCGGGCCACAGCGCGCTTCGCGCGGGGGCAAAGCCTGCCTTCGCCAACGCGGAGATCGGGACCCGCGCTGGGCTCCCATGCTTTTCCTCGCTTGGGCTTCGTCGGGCGAAGCCCAGTGAGGTCGACCGCATCTCCGAGCATCAGGCCTTGTTTTCGATGACGGCGAGGGTCACGCGGGTTTCGCCGAGCAGGTCGCGCGCCCCCGGCAGGCGAACCGCGTTCTCGTCGCGCTCAATTTGCTTTTCCAGAGCCTCGATGACGGCCTTGTCATTCTTGGTTGCCAACCGTGCCAACGATTGAAGCAGCGCCTGCTGCACCGGGTATCGGTCCTGGCTGAGCGTGGACACCGGTTTGAGTGCCGCCAGAAGCAACGGCACACCCTGCTTCGCGTTGCCGGAGAAGCCGATCCAGAAGGAGGCCTTCTCGGCCCGTGGCCACGACGGGTCGCTGAGGTGCTTGCCGTAGCACTCGATCTTGTTGCCACACTCCCGGGCAACCTGCATGCGATCGAGCGCCTCGCCGAACACGCCCTGGACTTCCTTTTCTTTGTCGGCAAGGGCCTTGAATTCGTCGTACTGCTCAGGGCCTGCGATGCGAGCCAGGTCGATGGCCGCGTTGGCGCGCAGATCGGAAGCCTTCTGGCCGTCAACCACGACGTAGCCAGACTTTGCGGTTTCCATCAGGATGGGTACCGCGCGACGATCGCCAGAGAGGTAGATGCCGTCTTCAGCAGCCTGGCGGGTGGGCGCGTCGGCCTTCTTGTCCTTGAGAACGCTGAGAAGGACGTCCACCGCCTCCTTGGTGCCGATGAAGCCAAGCGAGATCAGGATCGACTTGTGCTCGCCGGATTTTGCGGGAACCTTCAGATTGGCTGCCAACGCCTTTACTGCGCTCGCTGCACGCAGGTCGCCGAGAATCATCGCGGCCTTGAACCGGACGATGCCGGGGCTGTACTTGTCGAAGTCCAGCTTCTTGGCCATCTCGTTGATTTCGGGGTTCTTTTCGTTGAGCAGCTGGACGAGAGGTGCTACCGCGGGCTCGCCCATGCGCACGAGGCCCAGGCGGCATTCCTGGAAGATGTTCGCGCCCCGGCCGGTCATAAACATACCCTTGATCAGCGCCGGAATCGCCTGTGGGTCGCGCAGCTCGGCCAAGCCCAGGGCCGACTTCTGGTTGAGCAGGAAGTCCTGCTCATCGGCCGAGGTGCTGAGGATCTTCATCAGGGAGGGAACCGCACGTTTATCGCCGATCTTGACCAGCGCTCGGACGGCGGCAAGCCGGACGTTGTTGGCGCGCGATTTGATGGGCAACTGATGCTCGACGGCCTTGACCAAAGCCGGCACGGCATCGGTCGCCTTTTCCCGCAAGTCGCCCAAGGCGCCCGCGGCTACGATGGCGCGGTCGAAGTCGTCCTCTGTGAAGTCGAGCGCGTCCACGAACAGGGGGATGCAGCCCGGATCCTTGAAGCGTACCAATGCTTCCAGGTGCTCGGGCTTCTTGGTCTCCTTGTACAGGGCAACGAGCGATGGCAGAGCAGGCCTGGCCCGCTCTACGCCCATGCGGGCCAGCTGATTGAGCGCTTCCTGCTGGTCGCGGACGTTGCCAAGCTTCTTGGCCCAGGTCATGGGATCATTGGGATCTCCAGTACAAGCAGGCAGGCTTAGGCCGGCAATCAGGGACAATACTGCGAGCTGTCGGATCTGCATCGAGGGACCTCCCCAGAAAAGAGAAAACACCACATAAACCTGCGGCCGACCCCTAGTGGAGCCGGCCGCTACGAGACAAGCTGAGCGAGTGGAAGGGCCCTGGGAGGAGCCCGCGTCTACTCTACTCGCCGGCGGCTGGCGCTGCTGCGCCTCCCTTGGCTTTGGGACGGACCGCGAAGTTGACGTTCTGGTAGCCCGCCGCCGCGGCCGAGAACATCACTTTGCGCAGCATCTTGAATTCCACGTTCTTGTCGGACTGGATGATGCAAACGCCTTTGAAATCCTCGGACGGGTGGAGGAGCTTGTAGTTGTTCTTCTGAGTCACCAGCTCGTCATGGAGCTCGGTGATCTTCATGTCGCCGGTGGCGGAGTCCTTCATCAGGTCCTCGCCGGTGGCCACCTGCCGGCCGTCCAAGGTAACGACGTCTTTGGTCACACCGATGACCGGTGCGCGCTCGAGGTCGGTCCAGTTTTGGGCGTCAGGCAGGGTGATGTTCTTCTGTACGAAAAGGATCTCGCCGGTGGCCGAGAACGACATGAGCAGGAAGATGACAAGCATCGTCATCATGTCGATGTAGGCGACCAGGTTGAGATCCGCATTGGTGGCCTTGCGTCCGCCGTGGCCCAGCTTTAGCTTGGCCACTTCCAGCTTGATCGAGTGGTAGAGATGCGCTTTGGGTGAATCGATAGGCATGGTGTCCCTCTAGCTAGATGCCCGCAGCGCCACTGTCGATGAGTGAGATGTCGGGGAAGCGCTGTTGCATCGCCGTATCCATGGCTTTGACCAAGGTGTCGAACTTGATGGTGTCCTCGGAAGCAACCTGGGCGTCGTTTTTGTCCGGGTGGGTGTCCTTGGCCTTCTTCAGCTCGGTGGCGAGGCGTTCGAAGTCGTAGTCCGAGCCCTTCTTTGGAATCGGGGTTTGGTCTTGGCCGACGACGAGGTTGAAGCCTTCCTGGTTGACCAGGATGACCACTTTCACCTGAAGCTCCGGAGGAGTCTCTTCACCGGCTTGGCCCTGACCCTTCTGCTGCGTCGGCAAACGCGCCAGCTGGGTCCAGACGGCGGTGATCAGGAGAAATGCGACCATGCAAGTGAGCAGGTCGATGTAGGGGACGAGGTTCAGGTTGGCATTGAGTGATTTCTTGCCACCCTTATTTCCTGTATCGACAGAAACGCTCATGGCTTAGTCCTCTCTGGCGGCGGCAAGCCGTCGCCGGACAGTGTTCTAGTGGCGAGCGCCGCCGTCGCGACCCATGACGACAAGGTTCAGCGCCTCGACCGAGGACTGGTTCACACCGTCAAGGATGTGCTGGGTCTTCCCGTTGAGCACGGCGTAGGCAGCCAGACCCAAGATACCGGTGCCAAGACCGAATGCGGTGCAGTTCATGGCCTCGGAGATACCTTTGGAGAGCATGGTTGCCTTCATGGAGGGGTCGACGCCCGCGACAGACGCGAACGACTTGATGAGGCCGGTGATGGTGCCGAGGAGGCCGGCGAGGGTGGCGAGGTTACCGAGCATGGCTAGGTAGCCGGTCCGCTTCTCGATCTTCGGCAGCTCGCGCAGCGCTTCTTCGTCCATGGATTGCTGGATTTCGTGCTCGCCGCCGCCCTGCTCAGCCTTGCGCAGGCCGGCCGCGATGATCTTGGTGACGCCCGTCGGGGTCGCATCGCAAGTCGAAATGGCGCCGCGGATGTTCCCGGCAACGATTTGCGACTTCACCACGGACATCAGCTGATCCACGTTGATCTTCGACTTGGCGAGGAACATGGACCGCTCGATGGTGAGGTAAACGGTGATGATACAGAGCGTGAGAATCGGGTACATACCCCAGCCGCCCTCTTTGAAAGCTTCCATCAAAAACATTGTGAGATCTCCTTTTTCCTTGGCGAAGCGTGTTTCAAAACTGGTGAATAGTTACCCGTGCTTCGCGGCCTTGGCGCCGGCGACCAGGTTGACTACGTTCTTCTTCATTTCACTGATGTCATCGAGGATGGCTTGGGTCTTGCCGTTCAACCACGCGAAGGACGCGAGGCCGATGATGCCGGTGCTGAGGCCGAACGCGGTGCAGTTCATAGCCTCGGAGATACCTTTGGAGAGCAGGGTGGCCTTCTGCGATGGGTCGACGCCGGCGACGCCCGCGAACGACTTGATGAGGCCGGTGATGGTGCCGAGGAGGCCGGCGAGGGTGGCGAGGTTACCGAGCATGGCCAGGTAGCCGGTCCGCTTCTCAACCGCCGGCAGCTCGCGCAGCGACGATTCTTCCATGGCCGAGACGATCTCGGCCTCGGAGCGGTTGGCCCGCATCAGGCCGGTCTGCACGATGCGAGTGAGCGGCGTCGGGTTGCCCGAGCAAACCTTGATCGCACCCTGAATGTTGCCTTGCGAAATCTGCGAACGAAGGAGGGCAAGCAGCTTCTCCTTGTCGATCACGGCCTTGCGCAGGACAACCGCGCGCTCGACGATGATGGAAACCGTAATCATTAGAAGAGTGAGGATGGGCCACATCCCCCATCCGCCTTCGTGGAAGGCGTCGGCCAGTAGCTTCAGAACGGTCATGTGTTCCTCCTTCGGTCTTTCGTCGGTGATGCGCTGATGCTCTGCCACCCGTACACCACCGACCAACGAGAACAAAAAAAGCGTGGGAGCTTATTGAAGACTAGAAACGCCGCGGTTTGCCCCACCCGGATACGCCCGAAAATCCTGAAGTGCATTTCAAATGCCACAGCCCAGAAATCTTGTCTAGCCGGGAAATTCGAAACTCGCTCTTTTGGGCACCTCCCGGATCGGGGCTTTTTTCCACAGTCCGGGGTGAAATGGGACTGCCGAGCGCAGCGGGGCCGAGGGCAGAGGTGGTCGGGCATGCCGGAGCGAGCAACGTGGGCCACGGCGACAGCTACGCCCTTCTGCGGCTATCGCGGGAGAACGGGCTTTCCGCCCCTGGACCGGGACCCCGGATTGCGGTACGAGTAAAGACGTGGTTACGCGCGTATTCGACTTAGCCGTGCTGGTGCTGCTGGCGGTCGCCATCCTGATTCCCAGGCCCGATATCAAGGTGAAGCCCGCGCTGCCCGAGGATTCTCCCGCGCGCCAGCGCATTGCGGAACTGCAGGCGCAGGCGATGGCCAATCCCACCGATACCAACGCCGCGCTCGATTTGGCCGGGATCTTTATGGATATTGGCCATCCCGAGTGGGCGCTGGCCAGCTTGGACTCGGTTCTTGCCGCCCATCCCGACGACCACCGCATCCACCTGGCGCGCAGCCTGGCGTTTGTCGACCACTTCGAGGCTGGCTACGCCTACGCCGAAGCGATGCGGGCGATCACCCTGTGTGAATCCGGCTCCATTGCCCCTTGCGACGAGGCGGACCACGGCCGCATTGTCATTCTCAAGAACACGCTCGACCGCATCAAGAACATGGACATGCGGCGTGATCCTAATTCCGCCAAGGATCAGATCATCAAGGGCCTCCGGTCCACCTTCATCCCCAGGCCGAAGTCCATCAAGGACAGGCTTGACCAGCCGGTGCCGGCCCCCGCCGGTCCGACCGCCACACCTGCCGGCCCGACCACGAAATAGCGTCGACTTTCCGTCGGTAGAAAATTGTGCCGGCGGCCACGCAAATATAGTTGCGTAGCCGCCGATTTTCATGGATATGTAAAAGAGGTCGCGGGACATCACGGAGAAGGCGGTTCCTGCGGAGGCGGCTGTGCATCGCCACGGATGGCTCCTCGCGACGAGAATGGAAGTTGTTTCATGGGTATGGCTGTCGTTGCTGGCTCCTGTCGAATGGCGAAGGTTCTCTCCGCGAAAGACAGTGCACGCTTTCTGTTTCTGGTCGCCACGTTTGCGGGACTGTCTGCATTCGCGAAAAGCAGAATCACTTTTCCCTATTCCCCATGCACGCCCAAGAGCACGCTGCCCGGCTGTGTGATCAAGCGCCTCAATACCGAGCTTCGTCCCTACACGCCGAAGCAGTACACCGACCACGGTCTGGCCGACACCATGACCGACAAGGGTCGAAATGCGCGCGGTTTCTACATCACGCCCATGTACCTCCACATGCTTGGCCCCGAGCGCACGGCAGCCGCCATGAAGCGCGGCAACCTCGACGCCGTGGTCATCGACATGAAGGACGACCTTGGCCACTTGGTCTACCCCAGCAAGATCCCGCTCGGGCAACAGCAGATGCAGGTTCTCATCAAGGACCCTGCCGCAATGGTAAAGACCTTCCACGACCAGGGGATGTACGTCATTGCGCGTATTGTGTCGTTCAAGGACAGCCGGCTGCCCTACGTTCGTCCCGACCTCGCGGTGCGTATAGGCCCGCATGCGGAGCGCCTATATTCCGTCGGCGAGAACTGGCTCGACCAGTACTCCCCGGAGGTCCAGGACTACCTCGTCGATATCGCTCTGGAAATCCAGTCGTTCGGTTTCGACGAGATTCAATTCGACTACATCCGCTTCCCGCGCGGCTATCCATCTTCCTACGGTGTGTGGCTTCACTCCGGGGGCAAGCCGGAAAGCCACGCCACCGTGATCGCCAACTTCCTGGAGAAGGCCGACCGGGCGCTCAGCATCCCCATTTCGGCGGACGTCTTCGGGCTGACCACCCTGGTCGATGGCGACCCGCGCGGGCTCGGCCAGCACATTGAACGGATAGCCAAGTACGTCGAGGCGATCTCGCCGATGATGTATGCCAACGGCATGGATACCTATTTCCGGAACAATCACATTACCCCACACGTTATCGAGCTGATTCAGTGCGGGCTGCAGCGGGCACGCCACAAGGCCAAGGACATCGTGCTGCGGCCGTATCTGCAGGGGTACTCGAACGGTGTCGAGCACATGTGGGGCTCGGACTTCGTGCTCGAGCAGATCCTGGCTGCCCAGCGCGCCGGAAGTGGAGGCTTCCTGTTCTGGAACCCCACCATGCGCAACGAGCCGGTCATGACGGCGATGCGCGATTTTTCCAAGAACAGACCGAGCAGCGGACCGCCGCTCTTGGCGCACCGGTACGACCAAATCAGGGCCCCCTGGTGTCCAGCAACCGGCAACGTATTCGCCACGCCCACGGATCACCAGAGGAAGGGCAAGTCCGCCCGCGCGGCGGCGCAGCCAGCGCGCAAGGGCGCTGCGGCGCAGTGTCAGGGCGCTTGCGCCGGGCAGCCGTAACCCGGGTTTGCAATCGTCCGCCGCAAGTTCGATACTTCGCTCGGGGGAGCCATGGTGGCTGAGAGGCGCCGACCCTCGGCGCGACCCCTTGAACCTGATCCGGGCAATGCCGGCGTAGGGAGGACCATCGATTGAAGAGCGAGCCGACGAACCCTGGGCCCATGCCCATAGAAGCCGACTTTCCGGGATCGGTCAAAGTCTACCTTGAGGGCGACGGCGTGCGGGTGCCCATGCGGGAGATCCGGCTTTCCGCAGGCGAGCCGCCGATTCTAGCCTACGACACGACGGGTCACGAGGGAGCGTGCCTTGGTCAAGGCCTGCCCAAGCTGCGGGTACCCTGGGTGGAGCGCCGTCTAGCTCGGGGAGATAAGAACCTTTCCCAGCTCCACTGCGCGCGAAAGGGCGAAGTAACCGAGGAGATGCGATTCGTCGCTCTGCGCGAAGGACTGTCGCCCGAGCTCGTTCGCGACGAAATCGCCAAGGGGCACGCCATTCTACCCGCCAACATCTGCCACCTGGAGCTCGAACCGATGATCATCGGTCGAAAGTTCCTGGTGAAGGTCAATGCGAACATCGGCAATTCCGCGTTGTCGTCGTCGCTGGCGCTGGAAGTCGAGAAGCTTCGCTGGGCCACCCGCTGGGGCGCAGACACGGTCATGGACCTGTCCACCGGCGCCAACATCCGCGAGACCCGGGAGGGGATCCTGCGCAACTCCGCGGTGCCCATCGGCACGGTCCCCATCTACGAGTGTTTGGAGAAAGTGGGCGGCCGCATCGAGGACTTGAGCATCGATGCGTTTGTCCAGACCATCATCGAGCAGGCGGAGCAGGGGGTGGATTACTTCACTATTCATGCTGGGCTTCGCAAAGAGCACGTTCCCTTGACCGCCAAGCGCACCGCCGGTATCGTGTCGCGCGGCGGTTCAATCATGGCCAAGTGGTGCCTGACGCACGGCCAGGAGAACTTCCTCTACACCCACTTCGAGGTGCTTTGCGAGGTGGCCAAGAAATACGACGTCGCGTTTTCGCTGGGCGATGGCTTGCGTCCCGGGTCTCTCGCCGACGCCAACGACGCAGCCCAGTTCGCCGAGCTGGAGACTCTGGGCGCGCTGACCGAGATTGCCTGGAAACACGGTGTGCAGGTCATGATCGAAGGGCCGGGACACGTGCCGCTCGACCGAATCAAAGAAAACGTAGATCGACAGGTCGCCGCGTGCCACGGTGCGCCGTTCTATACGCTCGGGCCTGTGGTGACCGACATTGCCCCCGGCTACGACCACATCACATCCGCGATCGGCGCGACTATCATCGCGTGGCACGGGACCGCGATGCTTTGCTATGTGACGCCAAAGGAGCACCTGGGCCTGCCGAACCGGGAGGATGTGAAGGCAGGGGTCATCGCATACAAGATCGCCGCGCATGCCGCCGACGTAGCCAAGGGACATCCGGGGGCACGCCAACGCGATGACGCGATGGCACGGGCACGGTTCGGCTTTCGCTGGGAGGACCAGTTTGCGCTCTCATTCGACCCGCCGACGGCGCGCAGGTATCATGGTGAGTCGTTACCGACCGAGGTCGCACGCGAGTCGCATTTTTGTTCCATGTGCGGCCCGGACTTCTGTGCCATGAGGATTACGCAGGATCTGCGCGACTGCGCCGCCAAACAAGCGGCGTCGGCCAGCGGGTCTCGAGCAGCGGACAAGCGCGGACCCGCCGAGGGCGAGGCTGCGATTCGGCAGGAGGCCACCAAATGACAGCAAGGACAGTCGCCGAGAAAGCCGCATGGATCGTGTTCTGCGTTGCGGGCCTGCTTGCAAGGCCACTATTCGCCGACAATGCGGAGCTTGGGCGCAAGCACGCGAGCAAGGCCGGCCAGCTCGCGGCCAAGAACAAGTGCAAGGCCGCGGTGTTGGAATTCACCAAGGCGTACAAGCTGTTCAAGGATCCGACCATCCTTTTTAACCGCGCCGAGTGCTACCGAAGGCTTGGCAAGGACGCAGAGGCGCTCAAGGACTATGAGCAGTTCTTGGCCGACATGCCGACGGCCCCCAATCGCAAGAATGTCGAGGAGCACGTTGCCTCGCTCAAGGGGTCCGCGTCCGTCGCGCCCACCACTGCCACAGCACCGGCGGGACCTGAGGCTGGGGCCGAGTCAGCCGCCAAGGCGGCAGCTCCCAGCGCGCCAGCCTCGGG
>CAZBIU010000216.1:0-11646 GCA_964491625.1 uncultured Myxococcales bacterium | reverse complement strand
ACCTCGCTGAAGGCAGCGGGCTGCGACATGGTTTGCAACACCGAAAGCATTCGTCGCGTTTCGGGGCTGAGCGAGAGATCGACGTACGAGAGAATCTGCCCGAGCTTCATGGCCACGCCCTTGAGCTCGCCGAAGGACTCGACCATCTTGGCGAGCGCCTCGGGCGAAAGGCGACCCAGGCCGAAGTCGTCCCCCCGCAACCTGCCCGCCAGCATGTCCATACCCACCCGCGCTGCAGCGGTCGCGGTCTTCTGCAACCGCCCCAGGCTGGAGGTCGAAATTCGCTTACCCTCCTTGGCGCGGAGTTTGTCGACGAGCTCTCTTGCCGGATCGTGGGCCATGCACACCTTCAGGTGCAAGCGGACTATGTTCTGCCCGCGCTGTCAAATTTGCATCGGCGTCAGCGCCTGGGCAGGAGGTACCAGCGATCGGATTCGGTGTCCACGTCCTGAATTCCGTCGTGTGGCTGGGATGGCACCCCGCCCAGCGTGGCCCGACCGTCCGAGGAAAATTGCAGCTCGGGAAACTCGACCTGACACGCCGGATCGGTGTGCACGACCAGGAGAGGCAGGTCGGTAGACGAACCGAGCAGTTTGTGTTTGATGCGAAACGCGCGGCAGCCAGGGTCGAGCTCCGAGCGATGGACCACGCAATGCGAGGCGCCCCAGGCCAGGTGAACGGTCGGCAGTCGATCCGGGGGCCGATGGACCACGACGTAGGCGTCGCCTTGGATGCTCTTCGGGTAGCGCTTGACCGATAGGCTGCCCCATTGCGGGTGCTTGCCGTCGGTCTTGACCAGGTTGTGCGCGAGCACCCTGCCCGCCTGCTTGGCCAAATCGACCATCCCAATTTGCTGAAAGTGGTAGCTGCCGGCAAGCCCGGCGGCCAGCGCGGCGTCGACGGCGGCGTTGGTCGCCCATACCATGCCGGGAACCGTGGTGGGCTCCAGACGCGCGCAGGTCACGATGGTCTTGCCGAACGCATCGGGCGCATCGTTGAAGGGGCTCCTTTCGATCAACTCCACGTCGCCGTAATGAACCGCGATGCGTGCCTGGAAGGGCCACAAACCGTACTGCTTTTGCCGCTCGCGGCCGGCGCGCGTGTTGAAGTGGTTGTGAATGCGCCAGGCATGCTCGAGTGCGTTTCTGATATCGGCGGGATAGACCAAGAGGACGCCATCGCCGGCGGGCTTGACCACGTAGCGCGCGGCAACGTCGTCGCCCAAGGTCGCGCGCAGGTCGTCGCGGATACCACGCCCGAGGCGGCCCATCAGATGGTCGAACTTGAGCAGCCACTCGTGCTGATCGGCCAGCGAGGCATAGCGCTCAACGTCGGCGCACACGACCGCCGCGGGCCTTAATCTTGATTCTATCGGTTGCTCTTGCGCACCCATGGTTGATGGGGCCGCATAGTAGCCGCCAAGAACCGGTATTGAAACGCAAACCGTGGCCAACCGCCACGAGCGGAGTCGGACCGCGCGAAGAAGACGCGGCCCGTCCGGGGCTGTGCAACCCGCGCTACTTCTTCAGGCTGCGGCAGGCCTTCACCAACGCCTTCGCCTCATCCGGCGATACCTTCATGGCGGGCATCACCATCTTCCCGTCAGCGCCCTTGTATCCCTCGAGAATAATCTTCTCCCATTGCGCATCAGTCGACCCAGCCTGAACCTTCGCATCGGTCAGATCCTTGATGCCGAGCTTCTTGCCCATCGAAGTCTGCGCCTTGCCGTCCTTGCCGTGGCAGCCGGCGCACTTCTTGCCGAACATCTCCGTGCCGTCGGCTCGCGCAGCACCCGCCGTGCCAAGAGCAAACACCAGTGCCATCATCGCAGAAAAGAAAGTCCTCATGGTCGCATTCCTCCTTCGAGCTAGATTGAGTCCACAAATCCGGACCGTGCGTGTCTTACTTCGTCTTTGACTAACACAAGGGCCCGGCTATTCAAATAGCAGGCTAACGCCGAATCGCGTCACAGGGCGCTAGACCAGTTTGCAGCGTGACTTGATGTCGGCCGCGACCCGCGCGATGCCATCATCGTCGATGCCGAGCAGCGACCGCCCGACCATGACCTGGGCGTCGTTGTCGTCCGTCGAGACCTCGCCGAGGTAGATGCCAAGCTGTTTGGCCAGAGCATTGCCGAAGTGAACCGCATTCGCGATCGACTGCCGGTTGGCGGCGTCGTAGTCGGAAAACTCGAGCACGGACTTCTGCACCTCTTCCGAAAACTGCCACTTCTTCGCCAAATTCACGCCAATCTTGCGGTGAGTTCGCTCGATGACGCCTATCCATGTGTCGGCGTCGATCCATAGCTTGGGGTTCCGCTGCGCGATTTGCGCCTCGGCCTCAAGCAACATGATCGCAACCACCGGTTTGCCGATGTCGTGCAGCAGCCCGGCCACGTAGCACAGCTCCGGCTCTTCGACCCCCGCAAGCACCGCGACGTTCTGGGCAAGAATGGCCACCGCGCGCACGTGTTCCCAGATCAGCCGAGTCGCATCGGCGGATATGGAATCGCGCGATTCCATCACCCGGTGGGACGAGGATTCGGCGAGGATACTGCGGATCTTCTGATGGCCGAGCTTGCTCACGGCCTGCTCTAGCGTCCGCGCTCCCGATCCGTTCGCTTGCCGCATGACCAAGGCCGCGAGGATGGGATCCAACTCGACGGTGGCCACCAAATCCTTGATGCTGGCATCGGGTTTGCGGACCACGTCGTTGGCCCTCGCGGCGATGGCAGGCAAGAGCGGCAGCGTGAGGTTGTCCTGCGCGATGCGGTTGTCGAGGATGAGCTCGAGCTGTTCTGCCAGCTTCATGGGTCGCTACTCGGTATCATGCCGTCGGCCGATGTGGCTTTTCTGTCACGCGTCGCCGGGGCGGCGCGAGACTTGTCCATCCATAGATGCGTCAGTTCGGCCAACGATCTTGAGGGAGGACCACCGCTATCGCGCGGTCATCTCGCTCAGCGCATTGCAGAATTCGCGGGCGAGCTACTTTAGCTGGTAGTAGATCGATCGGAGATAGCGCTTCGGATCGAGTCGGTTGGAGATGCCAGTGAGCGACTCGGTCGAGCCGATAATGAGGCACCCGTCTGGTGCCATCACGCGTGTGATGGCATCGAACAAGATCCGCCTGTCCGCCTCGGAGAAGTAGATGGCCACGTTGCGACAGAAGACCACGTCGAACCGGTTGGGAAAGGAAAAGGGTTCAAGCAGATTCATGGTGCGAAACGAGGTCAAGGCGCGAATCTGGTCCGACACCTTGTAGTCTGGCCCGTCTTGCCTGAAGTACGCGGCCAGTTTCTCTGGAGGAAACCCGCGATCGAGCTCGAGCTTCGTGTACTTGCCGTAACTCGCCTGCGCGACCACCTTGTCGGAGATGTCCGTGCCGAGGATTCGGATGTCGTACTTGCTCATGTCTACCAGGGTCTCGCGGCACGTGATCGCCGTGCTGTACACCTCTTGCCCCGTCGAGCACGCCGCACTCCAAATGCGTAGGGTGACGGGCTTGGCTCGACCGAACTGCTTGACCCGCGCATCCACCAGCTGAGGAAGGAGCTTCTGGCGAAGCAAATCGAAGGGCGCGGTGTCGCGAAAGAACGAGGTTTCGTTGGTGGTGATGGCGCCGATGACCTTGCGCTTGAGCGCGCCCGTGTTGTCGGCCAAGACCTTGTCGAACAGCTCCCGGTATGACCGGCTGCCGGTGTCCCGCAGCAGCGCGGACAGCCGGGTCTCGATCAGATACGCTTTGCTCGGGTCAAGCGAGATCCGCGTTATTGAGTAGACGTAGCTGGACCACAACGAGAACTCGTTGCCTTCCAGTCGGTTCACGTACCCCGCCCTTTGACGATGGCCAGGATCTTCGCCGCGATCGCGTCGATCGGCAACACCACGTCCACCAGCCCCGCCTCGATGGCAGATTTCGGCATGCCAAACACGACCGAGGTCGACTCGTCTTGCGCGATGCTGAAGCAACCATGGCGACGCAGCAGGCGCAGACCCAGGGTACCGTCGCTGCCCATCCCGGTCAGGATCACGGCCATGCTTCGACCGGGAAGGTTGTTGGCCGCCGAACGGAAGAGATAGTCGACCGCCGGGCGGCAGTTGTTCTCCGGCGGATCGTCGGTGGTTTGCGCGCGCAATGCCCCGTCAGGACCGGTTACGAGGCGAAGTTGCTTTCCCCCAGGTGCGATGAGTACCCGACCTGCTTCGAGCTTTTCGCCGTCGGCAGCTTCACGCACCTGCAGGGTACACTTGCTGCCCAGGCTTTCGGCCAGCGACTGGGTGAATACCGGCGGCATGTGCTGGACCACCACGACGGGGACGCCCAGATCGCGCGGCAAGGGCGGAAGCACGCGCATGAGCGCTACCGGACCGCCGGTCGACACGCCTATCAGAACGACGTCAGGACGCGAGCTCGGCGCTCGCCCCGTCGACGCCGGCCGGTCGCTCCGAAGCGACGACCGAGCACCCGCGGCGCCGGCTTGGCCAGAGGCGCGGGCGGCAGCAACCGGGGCGCCCGGCTGCAGGATGTTGCGAATTTGCCGGCGGTGAGACAGCGCCCGCAGCCTCAGCGTCAGCTCCCTCACCAAGGTGGCCTTGCTCTCTTCCGCGCTCTTCCCTTGCGGCTTGGTGATGAAATCGAACGCGCCCTTCTCCAGCGCCTGCATGGTCAGGCGCCCACCTCGCTGCGTGAGAGCGCTGATGACGATGACCGAGGTGGTCGAGCTCGCCTGGCGCAAAGCTTCCAGCACGGCCAGGCCATCCAGCTCGGGCATCTCGATGTCGAGGGTGAGGACGTCCGGTTTGAGATCGGCGACCTTCTGTAGGGCCAATCTGCCGTTGGGAGCGCTTCCCACCACCTCTACGTCGGGAATGTTCGAAAGCGCCTCGGCAACTGCGCGCCGAAACAGGCTCGAGTCATCTGCAACCAGTACGCGAAGTGGCATTGGCTTGTTCGGCTACGCGGAAACGGCCTGCTGCTGAGAGTTGCCCCCGGCCGGACTCGCCTACGACGGCGAAGTCCCTCCCTTGTCCACGTCGCCCTCCAGGGTAAGAACCTTGTCCAAGTCCAGCATGGCCACGATGCGCTCGCCAGAGCGAAACACCCCGGTCATGCGATGGCTCTGGGCAGAGCGAACGTTTTCTGGAGGAGGGCCGATGTTGTCCCGGTCAACCGACAAGACATCCTGCATTTCATCCACCACAAGCCCGATGCGCTCGCCCATCCAGTCAACGATGATGATGCGTTTCTCTCCTGCGAGATCCACTTGCCCCAGCCCAAGTCGCGCAGAGAGATCGATGACCGTCGAGATGTGCCCGCGCAGATTCATCACGCCCACCACGCAGGAGGCCGCATCGTGCACGGGCGTGACCACGCTCAGGCGCACGACCTCCTGCACTTGGGCCGTTTCCATCCCGAACAGCGATCCTGACACGAGAAATGTGATGGCAAGAACCTGATGGTCGCTGTCTGCGATCCGCGCTTCCATGATCTACACCTTGAACTGTTCCGACCTTTGCTTCAGTTGTTCCGCGATGGTGGTCAATTCGCCGGTGGCTGTCTTGACTTGTTCGCTGCCGCTGACCAGCTCGGTCACGGTCGCATTCACGCTGGCGATGTCCTTCGCGATGTCCTGCGCCACCGCAGCGGTCTGCGCCACCCGCTCGTTGGCGTCTTTTACGCCCGCGGTCGCCTGGGCGATGTTTGACGCCACGTCCTTGGTCACCGTCGACTGCTCCTCGATGGCGGCGGCGATGGAGGACACGATATCTCCCACCTCCTTGATGACCTGGGCGATCTTCTCGATGTCGCCCATCGCGCCACCGGTCGATGCCTGAATGCCCGAGATCTTGCTCTTGATATCCTCGGTGGCCGAGGCGGTCTGCTGGGCCAGCTCCTTGATCTCGTTGGCCACGACCGCGAAGCCTTTCCCGGCCGCGCCCGCGCGCGCAGCTTCGATGGTTGCGTTGAGCGCCAAGAGGTTGGTCTGTGCCGAGATGCTGGTGATGGTCTCGGTGACCTTGCCAATATCCTGCGCCGCACGTCCCAGATCCCGCATCACAGCCGAGATGGCCTCCGCCTGGTTGGTCGCCTCGCTGCTGATGGCGCGCGCCTTTTCCGCGTTGGACGCGATCTCGCCCACGGTGGCGCTCATTTCTTCGGTCGCGCTGGCCACCGACGACAGATTCGCGGTGGTCTGTTCCATGGCCGCAGCGACCGAGCTGGTGTTGGCGCTCGATTCCTCGGCCGCCGCTGCGACGGTGGTCGCCAGCGATGCAACGTCCTTGTTGCCTTTGGACAGGGTCGCCGAAATGGACGTCAGCTCTCTGCTTGCGTCGGTGAGAGTCTGAGCGCCCGAACCAACCTCACCGATCATCGTTCTCAGGTTCTTCGCCAATTCCTGCGCTCCCTTGGCCAGGTCACCTGCCTCGTCCCGACGCTCCACCAGCGAAGCCCCGATCTCAACCGCCAGATTGCCCTTGCCGATCTCGCCCATCACGTTCGACACCGTTGCGATAGGCTGGGCGATGCTGCGGGTAATCGTCACGGCGAAAATGATCGAAAGCGCAAATGCCACGAGCACGATGCCGATGATGAGCCGGCGCAAGGTAGCCGCGAAGGACTGAGCCTTTTCTGTCGCCGCGCGAACCTCATGCCCCTGGATTTCCATTATGTCGTGGCCCACTCTATCCACATCAGCGAACTTGGGCAGGCTCGTCGACGTCAGGATGCTCGTCGCCTCCAGATCCTGCCCCGCAAGCAGGAGTCTCTCGATCTTGAGGTTTGCTTCGCGGGTTGACGCAACCACGTCGCTGAGCTCGTTTAGCTTCGCCAGCTCAACCGGCGACGGATTGCTTGTTTTCATCCCCTCTAGGCTCTGAATGAACCGACGCCGACCATCCTTGAGTGTTTCGTCGTGCTCTTCCCTCGCCGATTTGTCCCGCAAAGCCGCCATGACGACCAATTCGCGGGAAATCGCCGCTGACTCCTTGTCCAGTCGGGACATCAGGAAAGCTCGCGCCTGGGCGTCCAGGGCCGCCTGACTCAGCTCGGAGGCCGTGCCGTTCCCCCAAAGCGTGACAGCCGCCACCAGCAACATCATGGCCGTTATCGTGCCGAAGCCCAAGGCCAACCGCTTCCCGAACCTGATATTTCCCATTGCGCTCATGTTCATCCTTCTTCCGTCAGTGCCAACGCTTACGCGAACCCGTCCTTGCTCTCCGCCGCCGATGGCAGCACGACTCCGCGGCTCGACAACAGCGCCCGAAGGGCATCGAGCAGGTGGTCGCGGTCGAGCTTGATTTGATAGTCGTCCACGCCCGCGGCCTTGCCCCTGGCGACGTCTTCTTCGCTAGCCAGGCTGCTGAGGGCGAGGATGGGCACCTGCCCGAAGCGTGGGTCGCTGCGAACCTTGCTGGCCAGCTCGAGACCGGTCATGCGTGGCATCTCCACGTCGGTAACGATCCCTTTGACCGTGTCGGGATTCTGTTGCAGCAAATCCCACGCCGCTTCGCCATCGGCGGCTTCCAGCACCCTGTACCCATCCGATTCCAGGTAGCGCTGCACCTGGGCTCGGAAGAAGTCCGAGTCTTCGGCCAGCAAGATCTGACATTGCTCGGCCGGCGCGCTCTGCTCGGCCATGCGCTGCAAGTTCCACTCGGGATACACCGTCTGCGCCAGCTCGAAGATGTCCGCGACCAAGACGGTGCTGTCGCGAAGGATCGCCGCCCCGGCGATGCCGGTCTGGCGATGGGTAGCCACGTCGACGGAAGCCTTGGTGTCGATCACGTCCACTGGCATCGCGGCCAGCAGGCCCACCTCGCGATTCCCGACCCGCGCGACGATGACGGCCAAATCCTGGTCATCGTTGATGCTACCCACGCGCGCCACATCCGAAAGGGCGACCAGCGGCAGGAAGACGCCCCGGTATTGCATCGTGCGCTTGCCGCCGATGTTCTCGACCTGCTTGCGGGTGACCTTTTCCACCCGAACCACGTTCTCGAGCGGCGTCGCGCAAAGCTCTTCGGGGGCGTTGTAGAAAAGCAGATACGACCGGGCTTCCACGAGAGCGTCGGTGTTGGTCTCGCTCACGATGGAGCGGGCCGCGGCTGCCGCATTCGCGAGCTCGGCTTTGGCGGCAAGCCCGGCCACGTCCACGATGAGCGCGACGGTGCCGTCTCCCATGATGGTGGCGCCGGCGTATTCGGCGAGCCCCTTGAGGTGGCGCCCCAGCGGCTTGACCACGATTTCTTCGCCGGTGTGGAAGGACTCGACCACCAGGCCGTATTTCATCGCGCCGGTCGTGACCACCACGATCTCGAGATCGCTGGCTGTCCGCTGTCGCCGCTCCTCGATCTTCCGCTCGACGAGAGCGAGGTCGTTCGACGAACCGGAGTCCGACGACCCCGACTTGCCCTGCGCGGGCGACCGGCGGTCGGCCAAGCGATTGCGCCGATCGCGCCGAAGCTCGCCGGACTCTCCGTCGTCGTAGCGGCGCTCGATGCCCAGCACGTCCGCGAAGCGAACGATGGGAATCAGCTCGTCCCGCAGAAGCAGGACTTCTGCCTCGCCGATAATCTCAACCCGTTCCTTAATCTTGTCGGCGCGTATGCGCAGAAGCTCCACCACGCTGATCTGCGGAATCGCAAAGCGCTCGCCGTTCACGCTGACCACCAGCGATGGGATGATCGCCAAGGTGAGCGGAAGCTTGATGCGGAAAAGCGTGCCTTGGCCCGGCTCGGACTCGATTTCGATCTTTCCACCCAGGCGTGCCAGGTTGGTCTTGACCACGTCCATGCCGACGCCGCGGCCGGAGACGTCGGTGACCTTCTCGGCCGTGGACAGGCCGGGCAAGAAGATGAGGTCCATCTTCTCCTTGTCCGACATCGACGCGATCGCGTCCTGCGAAAGCAATCCGCGCTTGACCGCAGCGACCGCGATCTTGCCGGGATCCAAACCACGGCCGTCGTCCGCGATCTCCACCACGACTTGCCCGGCCTCGTGGCGGGCCTCGATGCGCATGGTGCCGGTGGCGCGCTTGCCGGCGCGCAGGCGTTCTTCCACGCTTTCGATGCCGTGATCGGCGGCGTTGCGAACCATGTGGGTCAGTGGATCGGAGAGTCCCTCGATCAGGCTCTTGTCCAGGCCCACGTCCTTGCCGCGAATGTCGAGCTGGATGTCCTTCTTCATGGCGTGGGCCATGTCACGCACGACCCGCGGGAACTTGCCGAGCACGTTGCCAATCGGCTGCATCCGGGTGTGCATGATCGCGTCCTGCAACTCGGAGGTGACCAGATTGATGCGCTGGAAGCTGGCCATCACGCCCCTGCATGCGGACTGGTTCAGGACCGATCGCAACTGGTTGCGGCTTAGCACCAGCTCGCCCGCCAGGTTCATCAGCGACTCCAGCAGCTCGACGCTGACCCGCAAGGTTCCCTCCGCCGCTGACCCCGCTTCCCTGTCCTTCTCCCTCGGCGCGACCACGGGCACAGGACTCGGAGGTGGCGATACGACTTCCGCTTGCGGAGCCCGCGTCTCGGACACCGCGGGCATCGACATCGTCATCGCGGTCAGATCGCGATTCGGTGCTGGCGGCGGAACGTAAGATGTATCGGGGCTGCTCACCAGGCGAACCTTCCCTGCGTCGATGTGGAACGGATCCGCGGACAAATCTACGGGCGACTTGGTGGCGAGAATGATCTGGGCTTCCAAAGGCCTGCCGCGCGGCTGGTCCAAAAGTCCGCACTTCTCCTCGTCCACACGGCAGTCGAGAAGATCCCCGATGCCCTGCAAATCGTGGAAGAATTCCGACAACGTGCGTCCGCGGTCCTCCACGTCGGCAACCAAGTCGATCTCTACGTGGTAGATGAACCTTGAACCGTCCCGGTCACCTACGCGGTCGGCACCTCGGGTGGCATTTTGTACAGCAGGCAAATCCGGATCGGTTGCGCGCGTGCCAACGCCGACCGAGCTGGCCGCTACGCCCGTGGTTGCCAGCGCGGTGAGGCTGGCGAGCAGCACGGAGGTATCCACCGCCTCCGAGCCCGCGGGATCGTTCACCATCTCGCGGAGCTTGTCGAACGCGGCCAACAAGAGGTTCGTGATCTCGGCGTTCGGCGGGAGCTTGCGCGAACGAATCAGATCCAGCACCGTCTCGGCCTTGTGGGCCAGTGCCTTGATGCTGTCGAGGCCAAAAAAGCCGCTCGCGCCCTTGATCGAGTGCGCCGCGCGGAAGACCTTGTTCACAAGGTCCTCGTCAATATTGACGCCGGCATCTTCGATGGCGAGCAGATCCGCCTCGATGGTCCCCAGATGCTCGCGCGCCTCCGCGACGAATTCCTTCAGAATGTCATCGTCCATCTGGCCCACGACACATCACCCCGTCTGCGCATTCAGGCGCTGAGCAATCCGTAAGGTTTCGAGTAAGGAATAAATGCCCTGAGAGACCGCCAACACGGACATCTGCTTCTCACCATTCCCGTAGCTGTTGGCGGCGGCCACAAGCAGCGCGATGCCGGTAGCATCAAGCGTCGTGGTGCCTGAGAAGTCGAGCGACAGATCGGTTACCCCGTCCTCCTGGATTGCACAAAGCAGGTCGCGAAGCTCGGGCGCCGTCTCGGCGTTCAGCTCGGAACCAACCATCACCTTGACCTTGCAACCTTCGCGCTCAAGCGAGAAACGGTTCATGGACTTCTCCTACGCTAGGCCGCCTTGGATCGCGCTTGCTCGATCGAGGAATAGCAGTGGATATCCTTGGTTTCCTGGAAGCCGCGCATCGCCCTCGGCAGCTCGTCCGAGGCCACCAAGCTAACTGAAATGCCGAGCTCGGCGGCGGTCTTGAAGGTATCCACCAGGAACTGCGCCACGCGCGCGGGCTGCAGCAGTGGCAGGTGGGTCGAGTCGAGCACCATCTTTTCGAAGCAGGCTTCGCCCAGCTTCTGCAACACCGTCTTCACATCCGAGGTCAGCTTGCTGAAATATCGTTCCAGCTTGTCCTCCTTGCCGAGGAATTGTGTGACCTGGATGAGGTCGTCCTTCACGACCAGGTAGCTTTCATTTCGGCTCGAATACTGTTCGATGAGCGCGTCGATGGATTCCTGCGCGAAGGGCTTCAGCAGCGCTTCGTCGAAGCCGACGTCGCGCATCTCTTTGCTGACGTTGTTACCGCTGCGCAGGGCCATGCCCCAGATGCCCGCACTGGGTTGAAGCAAGCGAAGCTGCTTGACCAGCGACGCCGGGCCTCCGGTTTGGATCTCGGCGTCCACAAGAAGCAACCTGAATTTCTTCGCGCGCGCCGCGGTCAATCCATCCTGCGGGTTCATCGTGGTTTCCAGCACTGCCGATTCGGGCATCATCGAGCGCAGCTTTTTATGCACGTTCTCCATGTCGTCGATGACCAACACCGCAAGCTTGCCGTCGTCGGCGTCCGCGGGCGCGGCTGCACCGGTCGGATTCGCGGCCGTGTAGTTGGGCGGCAGCTTGAGCGATTTCAGGACCTTCGCGCGAAGCTCGTCGGCCTTGAAGGGCTTGAGCACATAGTCCTGAATCCCTAGCTTCATCAGCGCGGCGACGATCGAGGTCTTCGATTCCGAGGTCAGCATGAGGACAGGGGTCTTGTCGCCCCCATCGCGCATCTTGCTGAGCATGCCG
>CAZBIU010000215.1:0-11729 GCA_964491625.1 uncultured Myxococcales bacterium | reverse complement strand
TGGAGCGCGCTGATCGGTTTCTCCAGCATGTGCGAGAGGTGGGGTAGACTTGCGGAAATGTCCGTCGTGACCTTCACCACCGACTTCGGCGTTTCGGACGCCTATGTGGGCGCCATGAAAGGGGTTGTGTTGTCCCTGGCGCCCCGTGCGGTGCTGGTGGACATCACGCACGATGTGGCGCCGCACGACGTTCGGGCGGGCGCGCTGGCGCTGGCTGCTGCGGCGCCATATTTTCCTGCCGGGTCGATCCACGTGGCGGTGGTCGATCCTGGAGTCGGAAGCGCGCGACACGCGATCGCCGTCGAGGCCGCGGGGTGCTTCTTAGTTGGCCCGGACAATGGGCTACTGTCACTCGCGGCCCACGGGCCGAGGCGCGTGTTTCGTATCGACAACCCTCTCTTCCGTCGCGAGCCTTCGAGCCCCACCTTCCACGGCCGCGATGTCTTCGCCTCGACCGCGGGACAGCTTGCCGCCGGCTACGACATCGAGGAGGCTGGCGCCCCGCTTCCGGCGATGACCCAACTGTCGATGCCGGCCGCAGGGGCGCTAGGCGACGGCGGCGACGGCGAGGTGCTACACGTCGATCACTTCGGCAACCTCATCACGTCGTTCGCAGCCGATCCAAGCGCGAAAATCGGCGGACAGTGGGAACTGCGTTGTCAGAACCGCCAATTCGAGCTTCGGGCCGGGCGGACGTTTTCCGACGTGGACCGGGGCGGTTGGGTCCTCTATGCTGGCAGCAGCGGTCAGGCCGAAGTCGCGGTTCGCGAGGCGTCGGCCGCATCGCTGACCCAGGCAAAAGCAGGAACGCCCATCAAGTTGAAGAGACTGTCATGAGACCCTCGTTGCTAGCTCTGGCCGTTCTGGCCCTGCCAATCGCCTGCTCGGCCGGCAAGGGCGTTGGCGCCGCCAGCGGGCTCATCTACGCCTACGGCTGCTCGAAGGACACCGGCGACTACTGCTCCGCCGACGTCTGCGGCACCCCGGATACGCCCGCGCCTTACGACTTGAGGCCGAGCTTCTTCGCGGGCGAGCCCATCGACGACTTGCGCGAGATCAGCTCGGGATCCGAGATTATGAGCAACCGGCTCATCATTCGCTTGCAAAGCTCGGGAAAGCAGATCGAACAAAACGACATCCTAACCTTTGACGTGGTCAGCTCCTATGAAGTCGCCCGCTGCGTTCGAGGGCGCGTGGATCCCACGACCGGCGCGAACGACTGGGACGAAAGTCAATGCTACCGAGCGTCCGACAACGGGCCGGGCCGGATGCGGATGCAATTTGACAGCAGCATTCACACTTCCCTGACCCTGAAGGCCACCTGTCCCACCAGTATCGCCAAGGCGGTCACCTCGAACCTCGTCGCAGACGCCATCTCGGCGCCGGTGCCGCCATCCTACGCGACCTACACGCCACCGGTTGTCACGGACGGCACTTGGAGCTCGTGGGTCGATTTTCAGGAGTTCGGCGCGGCGTCCCAGACGGACAAGGTGCCCGCCGAGCGCGCCCCCATCGGGGGTAAGTTCCGCGTGGAGTTTGGCGAGCGGATCTACGCGACCACGTTCTTCGTGACCCTCATCGACGACGGCGTCGTCAAAGCGGCGGAGGACATTCTCCCGCGGCCGGCGTCGCAGATCGGCGGGACGCTGGGCGGCGATCCGACCACCGGACGCTTCGATTTCGACCTGCAGCGCGGCCAGGGCGCGCAGTTCTTCCCCTGACGCGAACCGTGTCGCGAAAACCACTTCCGATCGATCCGCTGCTGGCGGAGGTGCTAGAGACTCTGGCGAGTTCGTCGAGCCTGGTTATTGAGGCTCCACCCGGCGCTGGGAAGACGACGCGGGTTCCTCCGGCTCTTCTCGATCGGGCGTTTGCCGACGGCGAGATCATCGTCCTGCAACCGAGGCGGCTGCCGGCACGCATGGCAGCCGCGCGCGTGGCCGAGGAGCTGGGCGAGGAAGTGGGCCAGACCGTGGGCTACACGGTTCGTTTCGAGGCCGTGGGCGGGCCCGGGACACGAATTCGCTTTATGACGGAAGGGATCCTCCTGCGCAGGTTGCTCGTGGATCCGCTGCTCGAGGGCGTTTCAGTGGTCGTCCTCGATGAGTTTCACGAACGCCACCTGGCGACGGACCTCGCCCTGGCGCTTCTTGCACGGCTGCAGCGACACGAAAGGCCAGAGCTACGCGTGGTCGTCATGTCCGCGACCCTAGAAAGCGCGCCGGTACGCGGATACTTGGGGGATTGCCCGGGCATTCGCAGCGAAGGGCGAGCTTTTCCAGTGTCGCTGGAATACACCGAGGCAGCGGATAGTCGGCCGCTGGCAGATCGCGTTGCGTCGGCGGTGCGGCGCCTCCATCAAGAAGGATGCGACGGCGATGCCTTGGTGTTCTTGCCCGGCGCGGGTGAGATCCGCCGGGCGAGCGATGCCCTGGCAGCCTGGGGCAGGGACAAAGACGTGCTCCTGGTTCCTCTGCACGGCGAGTTGTCACCCGCCGAGCAGCGACGGGCGGTCAGCCCAGCTGCACGGCTCAAGGTAATCCTCTCCACCAACGTTGCCGAGACTTCGGTGACCATCGACGGCGTGGTCGCGGTGGTTGATTCCGGTTTGGCCAGGATCGCGTCGTATTCGCCGTGGAATGGGCTGCCCAGGCTCGCGGTGGGAAAAATCAGTCAGGCGTCGGCGATTCAGCGTGCCGGGCGCGCCGGGCGAACCCGACCGGGGCGCGCGATCCGCCTCTACCCGCGCCACGACTTCGATTCGCGACGGCCCTACGAAATTCCCGGGATTGGCCGCCTCGACCTTTGCGAGGCGGTGCTGACCCTGGCCGCTTTGGGTGTCAACCAACCGAGCCGATTCGACTGGTTCGAGGCGCCGAGTGCTGCGTCCCTGGAGGCCGCGACCACCCTGCTTGGGAAGCTCGACGCCATCGATGCCAAGGGGCACCTGACGGCCACGGGCCGCGAGATGTTGCGGTTTCCCGCCCATCCGCGGCTGGCTCGACTGTTGCTGGAAGGCGAGCGTCGCGGGGTGGGGCGGGAAGCGGCGGCTTTGGCCGCCATTCTCTCCGAGGGAGACATCAGCGATAGTGCCCGCGCTCGCTTTGGCGAGGCTCATCGATCTGGACCGGCCCGCGAAGGCGGCGATCTGCTCGAGCGACTCGACCGCTTTGGCCAGGCGCGGGCTGCCAACTTTGACCAGGGGCGACTGCGCGCCCTCGGTGTGGACCACCACGCGGTCATGGCCGCCGAACGTGCGCGCCGGCAATACGCAAGTGCGCTCGACGGGCGAGCGGCCGGACGACGGATCGCGAAGCCCAGCACGCCGGATGCGGTCGATGCGGCCTTGGCCATGGCGGCACTCACTGCCTTCCCGGATCGGGTGATGCGGCGGCGCAGCCCCGGGGCAAACCAGGCGGTTCTGTCCGCTGGCGGCGCCGCGGAGGTTGGGCCGCTGCCGGCGGCCGACCTGCTGGTGGCGGTGGATGCCGAAGAACGTTCCGGGGGGACGGCGCGGCCGGGAGGATCGAACCTGTCGGTGCGCCTGGCGGTGGCCATCCAGGCCGACTGGCTGCTCGACCTTCTGTCCGCGGGGCTTTGCGAGAGTGAAGCGACCGAATGGAACGGCGAGCGCGAGCGTGTGGAGGTCGTGGGCCGGCTCGCCTACGGCGCGCTCATCCTCGACGAAACCCGTCGTCCGGCGGGACCTTCCGCCGAGGCCAGCCGGCTCCTCGCCGAGGCCGCGCTGTCTGCCGGAATGGCTATGGCGGACAGCGAAACGCTAGCCATACTTCAAGTGAAGCTTGAAGTTCTTCGGGCAGCGTTCCCTGAGCTGGACGTGCCCACTTTGCAGGAAGGCCAGGTGCGCAGCCTCGTGCTCGCGGCGTGCGATGGACTCACCAGCATGGCGGAGCTTCGGGCGGTACCGATGGAAGAGCGTTTGCGCGGAAGGCTACCGCCCGCGGTGGTCGGCCATCTGCGCGGCGACACGCCTGACCGGATTCCGCTCGGCGCTGGCCGACAGGTGACCGTCAAGTACGAATCGGGTAAGCCGCCATGGATCGAATCGCGCCTGCAGGATTTCTTCGGCATGAGGTCGAGCCCGGCCATCTGTCGCGGCCGGGTTCCTTTGACGCTGCATCTTCTTGCGCCCAACCAGCGCGCGGTCCAGGTCACGAACGACCTCGGTGGTTTCTGGCAAAAACACTATCCGGCCATCAGGCGCGAGCTCGCACGTCGCTATCCGCGGCATGCGTGGCCTGAAGATGGGGCCACCGCGACGCCGCCACCGCCTCGGCCGCGGCCGGCGCCGAGGCGATGACAAGAAGACATGGTCGCCCGCGGCAAGCGAAATTTGGGCGACATGTTTTCGTTCTTGTGACAGAACAAGAAACGTCATGCTCGAAGCGTCCATGAGAACAGAATCCCAGGAGCTGGGATCCACACAGTCCCATGCGCCTATCCTTGCGCCGGCCCACAAACCGCCGGTGACGGCCGAGGCTCTGGCACATCGCGATCTGACGAGCGGTCCTTTCTGGCAGCGCCTGCACGCCTATTCCAAGGTCTCGCAAGACGAGTTTCTGAATCACCAGTGGCAAGCCAAGAACTCGATCACCAACATTCCCAAGCTACTCGCGGCGCTGGAGGGGTTGGTGTCGCCCGAATTCATTCGCGACGCCGAGAACGGCTTTCACCACGCACCCATGCCGGTGCGCGTGTCGCCGTACTTGCTCTCGCTCATCGATTGGAACAATCCCTACCAGGATCCCATCCGGATTCAGTTCATCCCGCTCTTGTCGCGTCGGCTACCGGACCATCCCAAGGTCGACCTGGACCCGCTGCATGAGCGACACGACATGCCGGTGCCGGGGCTGTCGCACCGTTACCCGGATAAGGTCTTGTTCCTGCCCATAGCCACCTGCCCGGTTTACTGCCGCTTCTGCACCCGCAGCTACGCGGTCGGCCTCGACACCGAGGAGGTGCACAAGCTGCAATTCAGCGTCGACACCGACCGTTGGCGCGCGGCTATCGCCTACGTCGGGTCGCGGCCCGAGGTGGAGGATGTCCTGATTTCCGGCGGGGATGCATCCCAGCTCCGGGCTGATCAGGTCACTTTCTTGGGCGAAGCGTTCTTGGCCATACCGCACGTTCGCCGCATCCGGTTCGCCACCAAGGGGCCGGCGGTGATGCCGCAGAAGTTCCTTTCCGACGACGCCTGGATGGACGCAGTCACCCGCATCGTCGAGAAGGGCCGCAAGGGCCACGTGGACGTGATGATTCACACCCACTTCAATCACCCGAACGAGATCACCTGGATCACCGAGGCTGCGGCCAACAGGCTGTGCGAACGGGGCATTATGGTGCGTAACCAGACCGTGCTCATGCGCGGCGTGAACGATTCCGTCGCCACCATGGGCATGCTCATCAAGCGCCTGTCCTATTTGAACATCCACCCGTACTACGTCTACGTCCACGACATGGTGAAGGGCGTCGAGGACCTGCGCACCACCGTCGCCACCGGCGCGCACATCGAGAAGCAGATCCGCGGCCTGGTGGGCGGCTTCAACATGCCGACCTTCGTCGTCGACACGCCCGGCGGCGGCAAGCGGGGCGTCCATTCCTATGAGCACTACGACCCGACCACTGGCATCAGCGTGTTCGTCTCCCCGGTGGTGCATCCCGGAGAGTTCTTTTGCTACTTTGATCCCATTCACCTCCTGCCGCTGTCAGGGCGGGAGCGCTGGGCGAAGCCGGAACAGCACGACAAGATGATCGCTGAGGCAGTGGAAATCGCACGGAGCAAAGTGATTTGAACGACGAGAATCCTGCCCTGGAGAAGGGCTGGTGCAGCTTCGAGGACGGCGAGTTTGAGCAGGCGAGGGTGATCGCCGAGCGAGAATTGAGTAGCGATCCCGAGAACCCCGAGGCGCTGCTTCTGCTGGGCGCGAGCTGCCGCGGCTTGGGGGAGCCCGCCCGCGCGCTGGAGGTGATCGAGGGTGCAGCCGCCATTGCGGACGACTGGGGTGCTCCGGAGATGTGGATGGCGGAAATCCTCGCGCAGGATCTCGATCGGCCCGTCGATGCCCTCGAACATGCCGCCCGCGCGCTCGACCTTGCCGAGGACGAGGACGAGTTCATCGACGCGGTCATGCTCAAGGCGGGACTCGAGATTCAGACAGGCAAGACCAGGGCGGCACGCGACACCCTGTCGGAGCTGCCGCCCTTCGAGGAAGCCCAGTTTTCCACCGAGACCACGCTTGATCTCTCCTATTTGTTCTTGGAAGCCGAGGCCACCGCCGAGGCCGAGCGACGTTTTCGCGCCGTGGCCGAGGCGGATCGGGACAACGAAGAGGCCCACTACGGCCTTGGACTGTGCGCGGAGGCCCGCGGCGACGAGAATGCAAAGCGTGAGGCGTGGCTGCACGTGTTGGCGCTCGATGCGCAGTCGCCGCTCGACCAGCCGCACATGAGCGAGCAGGAAATGGCTGAGGTCGCGGAGCGGGCGCTGAAGGAGCTGCCCGACAAGGCGCGCCGCCTGATCGAAAATGTACCCATCCTGATCGTGGATCTTCCGGCGCGCGACGAAGTGGAGCAGGGGCTTGACCCGCGCCTCTTAGGGCTGTTCACGGGAACCGCCTACGGGGACGCGTCGCTGATGGGTGCCCCGCCGCACGTCACCCAGATCCTGCTCTTCCGCAAGAACCTGGAGCGCATGGCACTGGATGCGGACGACCTGACGCAGCAGATCCGAATTACGCTGCTCCACGAAACCGGCCACTTTTTCGGCATGTCAGAAGAAGATCTGGCGGCGGTGGGGCTGGATTAGGCGTCAGCGCCGACGCAAAAACGGCGACGAGATTGCTCTCGCCGCCGTCTGACTGATTCCGATCCGATTGGCTAGAACGTGAACAGGTCGGGACGGGATGCTGCCTTGTCGATGGCGTCGCCCAGTTCCTTCCTGGTCGAGCCCAGGCGGGCCAAGATTTGCCGGATGCTGTTGTAGCGCTGCTTGTACTGCTCCATGCGGACCTGGTCGGGCGAGCCACTCATAACAGCGTCGAAGAGCGGCGTGCGCTCAATGGGAACCACCTTGTCACCTTCGGGCTTTGGTCCGATTTTGCGCGGGCTCCAGGGCGCGCCGGTGTTGGATCGAATCTGGAAGCCTTCATAGTCCGACGCCGCGCAGGTCTCGCTGCCGCCTTTGCAGACCGGCTTGCCGATTTCGACCATGTTGGCGATGGCAAGCTTGCCGCTGGACGAGAACACCACGCCGTAGTTCACGGGAGGCTTGCCCGAGCCTTCGCCGCCTTTTTCAACCATTTTTTCGGCGAACGCCTCAAGCGTGGACTTGTCCGCCTTCGTGCGTTTGATGTGGCGCTCGACTTCGCCATAGAGGTTGATCGAGTCGTAGTAGTAGTTCATCAGACGATCCACCGCGAGATCCTCAAGCAGGTAGTAGTTCACCTTGAAGATACGCGAGGTGTCAGGCCGCGGATCCAGTTTCACCATCTCCAGGTCGGTGATTAGCCTGGGGTCGTAGGAGAGGGTATCCTTCTTCTCAGCCGCCAGTCGCTGCTGGCTCATCGCAACCGCGCTTCCGATCTGGGTGACGGTCTTCTGAATTTCATCCAGCTCGGTCTTCACGCGCTTGGCGCCGAAGTTGGCCGCGTTGAACATGCGGCGGCCGACGGCGGACGCGCCGAAGCCAAAGCCGACCGCTGCCGCGACGAGCACCGCGATGATGAGGATGATCTTGCCGGCCAAGCCGCCCCTCTGCGCCACGCTGATCGCCGGCCTTCCGTCGTCGGTGGAGCGCAGATCGAAGTGCTTGCCCTCGGGCGGACGCATGGAGGCGAAGGGATCGTCGAACGCCGGCGCGGCACGTGGGGCAGGTGGAGGCACGGCCATGGGAGGCGGCGCCATGGGGTTTGGAATGGGAGCCATCGGATTGGGAATCGCCGCCGGCGGTGGCGGGACAGCTGGAATCCCGGGCATACCAACTGGACCGGGCACGGGGTGGGCCCCAGGCATTGGGGCCGGGCCGGGCGCAGGTCCGCGAGCCAAACCCAATCGGGCTTTCAGGTCAGCGATGTCTCTTCCAGGACCAGGCTTCTTCGGTTGATCCAAGGCAGTATCTCCGTGCGTGAGGGGTCGACTTGCTCCGGGGAACTCCCCGCGGGGACGAGTGAAGATATGAGCGAGGACAGGGCGTACCTGTCAAGGGCCGAAGTCAAACTAGGTCGAAAATACTGAGCGGCCAAAGCCGGGCACATCTTTTAGCACGTCTTTCAAGCACCGAAACCGCTTTTCCGTGCCCAACAATAGAAGATGGCACCGCTTGGAAAAGCAGGGCCAAGGGCCGCTTGGCCGGGACTTGGGCTGTTCTAGTCGAGTCCGCGACTCGACAGGTACCGTCCGATTCGCTCTTTCGAGATCGCCGGCATCCGGGTGAAGCGCACGCCGACCGGGCCCTCGTCGCTGGCCGAGGAAACAACCTCGCCGGAGGCCGTGATCACGTCCAACGAGCCCGGCAGTTGGAATTGCAGACCAACGAACCGACTGGCAGCCCCGGCCCCACTGATGGGGTGGATGCGCATGCCGGTACGGCTGATGTCGGTCGCGCGGCTGAGGTAAGGATAGCCATTGAGGAACCGGTTCATGAGGACGTCAATCTCGCGCCGGGGATCGGCACGGCGGTCGTGGCTCGGCTGCTTTCCCGTGGCAAATGATGATGTATGCATACTCCTACATGTAGGATACACACCCTTACCTGTCAAGTTTCTACGCTCGGGCGGTAGTTGCCCGGCCGACGATGTCCTTGCCTCTCGCTTGACGGGCCGCCGACCTGATGCTGATAATTCCCGCCGCGTTTGCGCTCCGTCGCGGTTTCAATTCGGAAACGCATCGCGGCCCATCCACTCCGAAAAGAGCGAGGAAACACATGCACCGAATGAAAGTCGGTCTCGTCGCTGCGGTCATTCTGGCCGCGATCACCGCCGCGTCCTTCGTCGGGATCACGGCATCGCTCCGGGAAGCGAACCAGCAGAACGTCGAATCGAGGGTTGCGCGGGCGCAGCGGATTTACCGCGACATCAGCCAGCTCGACGGGCTCAAGCTGGCCAACCTGGCGGCCGCGCGCGCCCACGAGAAGCTCCCGGCTGCCCGGCCTGACCTCTCGAGCGCCCTTTCGGTCTTCGAGAAGACCGAGGCGGCGCGGCAGCAAGCGGCGTTCGAGGTCAGCGAGGCGCTTAACCAACAACTGAAGCAAGAGGGTCACAAGGCGGACATCGTCGCGATCCTCGATGAGGCCGGCAAGATCGTGGCTCGCGACCTGAACCCGAACGCGGACGTGGGCATGGACCTTCGCGCCCAGTTTCCGGCGGTCGCGCAAGCGCTGGGCGGGCGTGCGGTGAAAGACGTCTGGACCTGGCAGAACCGGGTGCACGAGGTCGCCGTGGCTCCGATTACCAGGGCGGACCACAGCGTTGTCGGCGCCCTGCTCTTCGCCTGGGTCGTCAGTGCAACCACGGCGCAGGCCGACCACGAGTTGTTGGATGCCGACATAGGTTTCTTTCACGCGGGCAAGGTCTACGCCTCCAGCTTCGTGTCGAGCGAGGACAAGGCGAAGGAAGACGTCAGCAAGTCTCAGGCGCTTTCCAATCTCCTGTTCTCCGGCAACAAGATCGCCGAGCAGGTCCTGCAGAAGGGAACGCCGACGCCGGTGAACATTTGGGAGATCGACGGACGCGAGTTTGCGGCGGTGGTTGCGCCCATGCCGGGCAACTTCGCCGATAAGACCAGCGGATTCGTGGTGCTTGCTTCGCTGGCAGAAGGCATGGCCAACGTTCACGCCGCCGGGATGAAGGTCATCTGGCTCGGCATCGTGGCCATTTTGGTCGCCATCGGGGCTACCACGCTTACGTCGCGTCGATTCATTCGTCCCCTCGATCAAATCGAGCTCGGCGTCGCGGAGGTCATCAATGGCAATATCGACTACACCTTCAAGCCGGTCGGAGCGGATTTCGAGGGACTGTCGAACAGTCTGAACGTGATGCTGGCGCGCCTTCTCGGTCGCGAGGAGCCGAACGAAGAAGCGGTCGAGGAAGAGGAAGACGGTGGCAAGCAGATGTGGAAGGCCGAGGCGATGGTCGTCGAAGACGGCGACGGCAGTGCGCCGGCATCCACGGTTCAGGCCCTCGCGGAAGAGGGCGAGGCCGCCTACTACCCGCGACTCTACGCCGAGTATGTAGCGGCCCTGAGTCGGCTCGGACAGCCCACGGAAGGCATCAGTGTGCTCGCTTTCATGGCCAAGCTCAGCCTCACCGAGGCCGGCCTGCGCCAGAAGTGGGAGTGCAAGGTCGTCCGGTTCTTGCTCGCCAGCCAAGGCAGCCAGCTCGGCTTCCGGCCCGTCAAGATCGCGTAACTAGCTCCTGACCCGAGCTTGCTCTAGGCTTGGACCACGATGGTCCAAACCGGTCTCGACGTCTTGCTGAGCGAAAGGCTGACGCTCTTGCGCCGCCGCCGCGTGGGGGTTCTGTGCCACCCGGCCAGCGTCGACGCCCGGCTCGCTCACGTCGTCGACGCGCTGGCGGCCGCGTCCATCAACATCACCCGGCTGTTCGGGCCCGAGCACGGCATTCGCGGCGAGGCGCAGGACATGGTCGGTGTGGATTCCACGCGCGACTTTCGCACCGGCGCTGCGGTGACCAGTCTCTACGGCGACCGCTTCGAGTCGCTCTCGCCCACGGCCGAAGCCTTGGCCGAGATCGATGTGTTGGTGGTCGATCTGCAAGACGTGGGCAGTCGCTACTACACCTTCATCTGGACCATGGCGCTATCCCTGCAACGGGCAGCGCAAGCCGGGATTCCGGTGGTGGTGCTCGACCGGCCGAATCCCATTGGCGGCGCCGCTGTGGAAGGTGGAACCGTCGCGCCCTGGGCGGAATCCTTCGTCGGCCTCGGGGCGATTCCGGTTCGCCATGGCCTGACCATCGGCGAAGTGGCGCGGCTGGTTCGCGCGGGTATTCCCTGGGGCGGCGAACGCTTCGCGCGGCCGGTGGACTGCGACCTAGAGGTCGTTCCCATGCGCGGCTGGCGTCGCGAGGACTTCTTCGACGCAACCGGATTGCCCTGGGTGCTTCCGTCGCCGAACATGCCCACGCTAGATACGGCGCTGGTGTATCCCGGCATGTGTCTCTTGGAAGGAACCAACATCTCCGAGGGCAGGGGCACCACGCGGCCGTTCGAGATCTTCGGCGCGCCCTTCCTGGATGGGTACCGGCTGGCCGACCTGCTTTGTGCAGACGCGCTTCCCGGCGTGCGCTTTCGTCCGCTGTCGTTTCGGCCGACCTTTCACAAGTTCGCCGGGCAGGTCTGCGGCGGCGTGCAAATCCACGTCACGGACCGCGGCACTTTTCGCCCGTACCTGACGGGGATCGCGATCCTGCGCGCCTTACGGGGCCTGTGCGGCGACGCCTTCCGCTGGCGAACCGAAGCATACGAGTTCGTGTCGGACCAACCGGCCATCGATTTGCTGACCGGCGGCGACGAGATCCGCCAGGGCATCGAAGCCGGCCGGTCGCTCGCCGACCTGCGCGGGACCTGGCAGCCCGACGAGGATGCCTTCCACCGGCGGCGACGGACCTGCCTGATTTATTGAATGGGGCCAGCGCCGTCGCTGTTGTATGTTTTGCCCCATGCGGGTGGCAATTTTCGGCGGCAGCTTCAAT
>CAZBIU010000214.1:0-11819 GCA_964491625.1 uncultured Myxococcales bacterium | reverse complement strand
CGACCAGCACCGCGGCGAGCGGGATCACCGTGGGACTGGGCAACGGGGCCAACAACACGGGATTGCAGCGGCGTATGGTCAACTCGGGCGACCGCACTGCGACCATCGACTACGAGGTGTACAAGGAAACCGGCCGGACCACGGTTTGGGGCCCAGGTGATAGCGGGTCGGTTCGCTCGGGGACAGACCTCAACGGGAGCGGTTCCAACGTCACCGTAACCATGTACGGCCGGATTCCTCCCCACCAACTCCAGGCAACCGCCGGTACCTACAACGACACGCTGGTTTCCACCATCCTCTTCTAGCGGAGATGCCCTTCACTTCGCGAATTTTCCAATAGCCGGGAAACCAGCGTATTCTCTTTCGCCATGGGAAAGACCAAGCTCACATCGGTCCTGCTGCTCGCGTGCTCGCTCGGTCTCGGCGGCAAGGCCGAGGCAAGCGCGTTCACGGTCAATCCGATCAAGATCGCCTTGTCCGGCAAGGACCAGAGCGCTCTGCTCTCGCTGCAAAGCCAGAGCAGCGAGGAGCTGCGCTTCAAGGTCGCGGTCAAGGCGTGGAGCCAGAACCCGCAAGGCGAGATGCAGCTTACGGACACCAAGGACATCGTTGTCTTCCCCGCCCTGCTCACCCTTGGCCCGAAGGAAGAGCGCAAGCTGCGCATCGGCGCGACCGTGCCGGCCGGGGCGGTGGAGAAGACCTACCGCGTGTTCGTCGAGGAGCTACCTGCCTTGCGAGCGCCGCAGAGCGAGACCAAGTCGGAGGTGAAGGTGCTGACCAAGATGGGGATCCCGATTTTCATCAGGCCGGCCAAGCCTCAGGCAGCGGGCGCGGTCGAAGGCATGGCGATCGTGAAGGGAAAGCTTTCCTTCACGGTGAAGAACAAGGGCAACGTGTACTTTCTGGTGCAGTCGGTGAAGGTGAAGGCGGTCGATGCCGCCGGCGCGACGACCTTTGAAAAGAGCGTGGAAGGCTGGTACCTGCTGGCTGGCGGCACGCGCGTGTGGGACCTGGATTTTCCCAAGGACGTGTGTGTGAAATCCAAGTCCCTGACTTTCGACGTCCAGTCCGAAGAGACCAAGTTCAGCGGCCGCACGGAGGTAGCTGCTGCCGCCTGCGGTCCGTAAGTCTCCGTAGAGCACGGATGCATGTGCAGGCCCCCGACAACATACCGGTGGCCCGCTCTGGTGGTGGTGGCCTGCGCAGGCCTGGAAGTTCCTGCGTTGGCTGAGCCGCTCCGTTCGACTCCCGTCGACGGAGGCATCGACCAGACGGCCGCCGCGCCGCCTGCGTCCTTGCTGCCGGCGCCGTTTCCGAGCGGAAAACGGGACGCTGCGCCTTTCGAGGACGGGGGGCCTGGACAGGACGTGCAGGATAGCTCGAACGATCGCGCTCCAGAGGCAGGCCCAGCGGGCGAAGCAAGTGGGCCGGTGGGTCATTCGGGGCAAGCCGCTGAGGAAGAAAGGCCGGCCTTCCTGCACCTGACCGTCAATCAAGTCGACGTCAACGACGTGTTGGTCATCCTGCGCGGCAAGGACGCGCTGGCGAAGACCGCCGATCTCCAGAAATCCGGGCTGCGCGTCGAAGGCGGCACGCGGGACAGGCGCGGCGAAGACGATTTCGTCTCGCTTGCGTCGCTATCGCCTTGGGTGAAGTTCGTGGTCGACGAGCGAAATCTCACTCTGACGGTCACCGCGGATCCCAAGCTGTTCGAGGGCACGGTCCTGGATCTCCGGAGCAGGCGACCGGAAGGCATTATCTACGGCACAGCACCCAGCTTCTTCGCCAACTACTTCGTGACCGGCAGCGAGCTGCAAAGCGGCGGCGGAGCCCGCGTGTCCGGATTCGCCGAGTCGGGCCTGAGCCTCGCTGGTCATCTGCTCTACGCCAGTGGCCAGCGCAGCTCGGTCGACGGATCGTGGGAACGCATGCTCACCAACATGACCTTTGACCTGCGCAGCCGACTGGCCAGCATCATCCTCGGCGACGTCAATGCCACCAGCGACGCCATCGGCGGCGTGGCGATGATGGGCGGGCTCAGCGTGGCGCGAAACTTCGGCTTGGATCCGTACTATATGTTTCTGCCCATGCAGCGGCTGACCGGCACGGCGCTTACGCCGTCCACGGTCGAGGTCTACGTCAACGGCCAGCTCGTCCGGCGCGACAACCTGCCGCCCGGGCAATTCACCATGCAGAACTTGCCCGTGACCAGCGGCAGCGGCGAGACGCGGGTGGTGGTGCGCGATGCGTTCGGTGCCACGCAAACCATCGCGAATCCCTACTATATGGCGCTCGGGACCCTGGCCAAGGGCCTGCACGACTTTAGCTACAACCTGGGTTTCGTGCGCCAGAGCTACGGGACCGAGAGCTGGAGCTACGGTCATCCTGCCTTGCTCTTCCGTCATCGCGTGGGCCTCACCGACTGGCTCACGGTCGGGGTACGTCTCGAGGGCACCTTGCACATGGCGAGCGGCGGCCCCAGCCTCGCCCTACGCCTACCGTTTGGCGAAGTCGCAGCGGTTGGGGCCGTCAGCGATCAGGAGGGCTACGTCGGCGGGGCAGGGCTATTTTCCTATTCCTACATGGGAAAGCCCTTCTATTTTCAAGCCGGGATTCGCTATCAAAGCAGCGACTACGCGAATCTCGGAATTCCGCCCTCGAGCCTGCCCCCTGCCAATGCGTTGCCCGTTGGCGCGCCATCGCCCACAGACCGGCAACGACTGAACCTTCTGACCTCGGTCGCCAAGAACATCGGCAGGGTTGCAAGCGTCTCCATCCAGTACGAGGCCACCGATTGGTGGGGCAACGGCTGGACCAACCAGGTCACCTTGATGTGCAACCGAAGCATCACCAAGTGGATGTATGCCTTCGCGACGGTGACCAACACTTACCAGAGCAGCGTCCCCGCCCAATACGGCACCTTCGTCGGGCTCAGCTTCGCGCCGGCGGATCGGGTCACCGCGGGCGCCACGCGTTCCGACAATTGGAGCGGAGGCTCGAACCACGGCGGCGGAACCCAGGCGATCGTCCAGCAGTCGCTGCCCATCGGCCCGGGGCTCGGCTATCGCATGGTCCTCGCGGAGGGCGAGAACGACATCAACCAAGCCACGGTCCAGTACCAGGGCGCCTACGGCAGGGTGGAGGCCGACTACTTGCACCAGGGTTACGGCGCCGACGAGAGCGGCCACGCCACCTTGAGCGCCACCGGCGGCATCGTTCTCATCGGTGGCCGGCCGTTCCTGACCCGGGCGGTGCAGGACAGCTACGCCTTGATTCGCGTGCCGGGCGTGCCCTCCGTGCATGGGACCATGAGCAACCAGGTAGTAGGCACCACCAACAGCAACGGCGACCTCTTGATCCCGAATTTGCTCCACTACTACGGCAACCGTATCGGCATCGACGACAAGGACATTCCGCTCGATCACGACATCGGCGCCACCGAAAGGACCATCGCGCCTCCGTATCGCGGCGGTGTGGTCGTGACCTTCCCGGTGCGGCGTGTACAGAGCGTATCGGGGAGCATCACGGTTGAGGAAGGCGGTGTGGCGGCCTCGACCGCGTATGGCCAGATCGTGGTGACGGCGGGCGAGCGGCGGGTCATCTCGCCGCTCGACGAGGTCGGCAATTTCTACCTCGAGGATGTGGCACCGGGCTCGTACCCGGCCGAGGTGCAATATGCGACGGGCGTGTGCGGTTTCCAGCTGGTGGTACCCGCAGGTTCGGTCGCCCTGGTCGACGTGGGCGCGGTAAAATGTACTGTCACAGGTAAGGAGACGAAATGAAGGCTCGCCGCTGGCTTCTGGCGTTGGTCGTGTTCGGGGCGATATGCTTCGCAGGCACGCGACCGGCTTTGGCGCAGTTTGGTGACTGCACGATATCCACTACCTCGGTTTCGTTCGGCTCGTACAATGTCTTCAACACCGTCGCAACCGCCAGCACAGGCAGCGTGACCTACCGGTGCTCGTGGGCCTGGACCGTCAGCATTTACCTCGGCAAAGGCGCAGCAGGCAGCAACAATCCCAGGCAGATGTCCAGCGGAGCCAATCGGCTTAACTACAACCTCTACCTGGACGCCGCACACACCCAAGTCTGGGGCGATCCATCACCGAATGCGTACACCGCGAACTTCGTCTGGAACTCCGGGGCCACCCTTACCGTGTACGGTCTCATCCCGGCGCTGCAGGACGTTGCCACCGGGAGCTATTCGGACAGCGTGACCGCGACCATCAACTTCTAAGCCATCTTCGCTACTTGCGTTCGGGCTTGCGGTTCTTCGCGCCGGGCTTGCCCTTGCCTTCCTCGAGGTCCGCGAAGGATTCGGTCTTGTGCTCCTCGTAGATATCGGCCTCCCGCGCGAAGAAGTCGCTTTCGACCGCGGAGAAACTGCCGCTCGGGCGATGCAACCCGTGCGCGCCCGATTCCGAGGCTGCGCGCGCTGCCTTCCCCGACGGGGCATCCTTCACTTTTTCGTTCACGCGCGCACCTGACGATTCCTTTTTCGCCTCTGCGACCGGAATCGCCGACAAGTTCGGAGTGGGGGGCTCCTCGGTCAGCGAGGCGTCGAGCTGGACAGTGATTCGCGCCGGTGCTGGAACGGTTCGCACGCTCTTCTTCGACGGCGCGACCTGCAGCTCACCCGCCACTTTCACCGAAGGACCCGACTCGGTTGCCGGCGCGGTGGTCGGCACTGGCGCCGGTGCGGCAGGCGCTTCGGACACGAGGTTGACAAGCTGGGTGTCGATCACGACCGACCTGCGCGGTTGGTTCGCTCGCGTGGCCGATTGGGTCTGACGGCCCGTCTTGGGAGCCTCGAAGGCACCGCTGGCTTGCGTATTCGCGGTCTGGCTGGGCCTAACGACCGGCACACCTGCCGCTGGACTGGGGCGGGAAAGGCTAGACAGGCTGGTCTGCAGCGGGGTATTGCGGACCCTGGGTAGCGGTGTGTTCTGCAGCATGGGTGACGGCGTCTTTCGGACCGCAGGTTGCGGAGTTGCGGGAGCTGGCGTCGTATGATCCTCGCTGGGCGTGGCCTGCAAGTCCCCGGTCGCTGGAACCGCCGGGCCAGGCTGCTCGCCAGAGCTCCTCGGCGAAGGCGAGGGCGAAATCCCGATCTCCAGGGTCTGTCTCTTCCGCCTTGGCTTCACGTCGAAGGGACTGGCGGGCGCCGCTTCAGGCGCTGGCTGCGCGGGCGGCTCGGGCGCCGATGGCCCCAGCGGCGGCGTGGCGCCGACTTCTTCCGGTTGCTCCTGGGCCACGCTGGTAATGCGAGCCGTGGCCCAGAATTCGTCAAGGGGGGTTCGTTCGTGGTTTTCCTCGGAAGGTGGATCGCGACGACTTAGAATGGCCAGCTCGGCCAGGCGACTCAGAATTCGGATGGTATCGAGAACGCGGAACGGGCTCTCGTCGATCACGTCGCACAAAGGGCGCTGTCCATCGCACAGTCGGACCACCGGGGTCACTTCACCGGGCACCACGCCGGTCGAGCGCTGAAGGCTCTCCTCGTTGACCGTGTACACCGTGCTGGCGGGCCCGATGGCACTCATCCCGTGGCTGTAGTCCCGCTGGAAGCGGTCGAACTCCTCCACGAACTCGTGGGCGGTTTGGTGTAACTGCCCGCGCCTTGCCACCGGCCGGAGGCGAAGCTCAAGGCTGCCGTCTGCCCAGACCAGCAGGTGCTGGACCGCGGCCATGCCCTGAAGCTGGCCGATCTGTGCCGCCGTCAGCTCACCGTTGTGAAACAGAATCTCGCCGTGTCGGCCCTTGCGCACAAGGTGAAGGGAACCCGATCGCGCCAGGCCGTTCATGGTCCGCACGAGCGACAGGGTGCCGAGGGCGGTGATGGAATCCTCGAAGCGCGGTTCCTCACCCGGCCTCTGCGCGGCCGCCACGCCCGCGCCGACCAGAAGCTGAGCTGCGGTAAGCACGTCGCGAACGAAAGCCGGAAAGGGCAGTAGGTCCACATCCCCGTGCACCTTGATCGGCTCGCGCAGGTCCTTCGGGCCGAGCAGCAAGACCGGCAAGGTGCGGTGCGCGTCTCTGCCGCGAAGCTGCCTTAGCAGAGTGTGCATCTTGTCGTCGCCGGCCCGCGACGCGATGACCACAATCTGGGCGCCCGAGGCCTTCACCAGCAACGACGCGGTGGTAGGCGCCGGACAGGCCGTGATTCTCCAGCCTGCGCCCTGAAACCCATACACCAAAGACTCCAGGCCCTTGGGATCGGAATCGACGATGAGGGCTGCATGCGGGCGGGACATTGTGCTGTGGATCGGTCGGCCGACTTAGGGGAGGCAAGGTTCATCGGAGCCCGAGCTTCTGAGCTCCCGCGACAGCCACCTAAGGGCAGTCGTCCCTGCGGTGGGGTTAGAGGTGCCGCCCGGATTTGAACCGGGGAGTGAGGGTTTTGCAGACCCTTGCCTTACCACTTGGCCACGGCACCGTGTCTTGGACCCCCAGTATGTAGCACAGAGTCCGACCGACCGGTCAACCGATCTTGCTGCGACATTACGGTTAGATGACCTCGTCGCCGCCCACCGTCTCGGGACGGGCCGGGGCGCCTTTTCGCAAGTATCGAGATGCCATCTCGAACTCGAAGAACGAGAGCATCTTGGTTTCGACCACCTTGCTCCACAGCGCGTGCGCCTCGTCACGTTGGCCACTTGAGAGGCAGCGCATGGCTTCGTAGAAGTACGCCTCCGCCCGCTTACCAACGCTGTCAGCTTTCGCCAGAAGCGTTGCGTAGTCGATTTGCCCGACAGCGTATCTGGCCAGCTCGCCGTACCACGGCGCCGCATGTGGAGGCCGTAGCAGGATCTTGCGGTCGGCAATGGCACGCAGGTAGTTGATGGCGCCAGCGTCCGGCGCATTGCTGCTGCGTCGAGTGAGATCGGCGATCCACAGGGATGCGTAGACCTTGACGTACTCCGAAACCGAACGCTCGGGCCGGGACGATGCCCGCCGGTAGATATCCAGCGCCGCCTCACCCTCTCCGCGCTGCACGAGAAACGCGATGGAATCGAGGTAGGTCTGGTCTCGGTCTTCGTCCTGGGCAATCGCCTCGTCGAGCTTTCGCAGACCTTCGTCGCGCCGGCCGAGGAGGTAGTAGAGGCGCCCAACTTCGAAGGTAGCCTCGGCGGAGGAAGAGAGGTTCTTGCGTCTTAGCTGTTCGAGCATCAGGCGTTCCCAGCCGCGCGTCGAAGCCATCCACGCCTTGCGGGCCTCTTCGGGGCTGCCGCTCATGTCGTATGCGCTCCCCAGAAGGAATGAGAGCTTCGCCTGTCCTTCCACGTACGGAATCGTATCTTCGGCAGGGGCGTTGCGTTCGCGCAGATCGATGGCTTGCCGGAGGATCGTGATGGCCTTCTGCGGCTCGCTTCGCTTAAGAGCGAGGTTGGCGAGTTGCCTGGTCACGTCGACGGATGCATCGCCGGCGCGATGGGCGTGCTCAAGCAGCGGCGCCGCTTTCTCGATCTGTCCCGCGTCCACAAGGCCGCCGGCGACCAGATAGTCAATGTCATCGTCGTCGAGCTTGAAGCGCGCGGCACCGAATCGACCGCGAGCCTGGGCAAACTCCTGGCGCAGGCGATCCGCCTCATGCTCTGCTTGGCCCATGCGGTCGGGATCGATGTGCATCTTGAGCCGCAGGAATGCCAGCTCCATCCGTTCCGACGCCAGGTCGCCAAGATAGTCGGTCCCCGCCTTGCGTGCGGTGAGCGCGGCGAACGCCTCGTCGAGGTAGCGCAGCGAGAGCAGCGGTTCCGACAGCATCCGCGCCACGCGAGATGCAAGCACGAGCAGCTCGGGGTCGCTCGGGTAGGCAAGCAGCGCGCGCAGGAGCACGCCCAGCGAGGCCGCCGGATCGATCCGATCGGTGGATGTTCCACGCAACAGCTCGTTTCGCGGCAACAGGCGCCGGGCGAGCGCCAGGTAGTCGTCGAGCTTGGCGTCCTTGCCGGCCGCAGCCCTAAGCAGCTGGCGAAACTCCGGGTCATCGCCCGGGCGGTTGCCGAAGTGGTCCGCTGCCTCTCGCGCCTTGTCGATCTGTCCGCAGCGCAAGTAGGCGCTTGCGGCGGAAACCGACATGGCTGACAGGGCCTCCGTGTCGAGCAGAAGCTCGCTTAGAAGTCCGCGCGCGCCCTCGCCCGAACCAATGGGCCGATGCAGGTATCCACTCACCCGGTCTTGCTTGTCGAGGTAGATCCTGCTCAAACGTTGCAGAACCGCCGGCACCGGCCACACCGCTGCGATCGCCTCGAGCACCTCGCGCGGGCTGGTGATACGGCGCCGGCCGCTCGGGGGTCCGCCCATCTTCGAGCTGGCGTCGAGCCAGGAGAAGACCTCGTCCAGACGCGATGCCCACTCTGGGTTGGTGGGCTCGATCGTGAGCAGGGCAGAAAGGGCGGTGGCGACGGGAAGCTCGCTGCCGCGTGGTGAGTACGCCGCGAGCACGAGCTTGGCCGAGTCTCGCAGTAGCCTCCTCTCTCGATCAGCAAGGGGCAACCCGCCCGGCGTCCAGAGCAGGCTTGGTGAAAAAAGGTCGAGGGCGTCGCGGAAGGAGTCGTAAATGCGATCGAAATCCTCGTCGGGGCCGAGCAGGCCCGGGTTCTTGCGGAGCCGGTCGGCATCAAGCGTCGCGAGCGGCCCCAGCAAATAGTCCAAGAGGCTTGCACGCAGCCGCGCATGCTGGTCGGAGCCTTCGGGCAGCGCCTGGTAAAGCAATTTGGCTTCGAAGAAGTCTTCCTCGGCAGTGATGGCGGGCAGGGAGCTGGCCTCCCGGGCGAGGGCGAGGGAAGCCGGGCTGAGGTTCGCGGGCTTGGTTGTGATTCCGTGAGCGCAGCCAGACAGCGCGGCCGCGCCGACGAGGCCGGCGAATCCGAGTCTGGCAAAGAGCTTGGGCATGCGTGAAGTTTAGCGCGGGAGGATTCCTTCGCGCTATAAACCGAGGCCGATGGGCGCTGAATCGACTCGGCCGAGAGCCTGGCGCCGCCCGCCCGGACAAAGACCGATTTTGCTCGGGCATCGCGGGGCCAGCGCCTACGCCACCGAAAATACGCCCGCCGCATTCCGCCGAGCCATGGCCGACGGTGCCGACGGAGTGGAGCTTGACGTCCAGCGCTGTGGATCGGGCGAGGTGGTGGTGTTCCACGACGATGACTTGGCCCGGTTGAGTAACAGGGCCGAACGGATCGAGGACCTCCCGCTCGCGGCATTGCGCGAAGCCCGGCTGCGCGGCGGGGGTGAGATTCCCACCCTGGCCGAGGCGTTCGAGGCCTGCGGACCGCGGGCCTTGGTGAATGTCGAGATCAAGCACCAGGGCCTGACGCCCGCGGGCTGCGCTGACCTGGTCGCAGGAGTCGCGGATGCTGTCACGCGGGCCGGCGCCGAGGCAAGGGTGCTGGTCTCCTCGTTCAGCCCCGCGGCGGTCTGGCTGTGGCAAAGGCGCTGCCCCGGCGTGCCTTGTGGACTGCTCTTCGAGCGCCAGCGCAGGTTCCGGCGACCGTGGCCCTTGCAAACCCACTGGCTGCTTTCCCTACTTCACCCGGCCGCGGCGCATCCCGAGCACGTTCTGTGCACCGAAGCAAGCGTGCGGCATTGGCACCATCGAGGGTACGCGGTCAATGTCTGGACGGTCGACGACCCGAAACGCATCCTGGAGCTGGCAGAGATGGGGGTGGACGCCATCATAAGCAACAACCCCGGGGCGGCAGGTGCCGCCTTGAGCTTGACCACCTGATCCGCGGGTGGCTAACATTCCCCGACCATGAGACTCCTTACGGTGGCTTTGGTGTTTGGGCTCGTTGTCGCTGCCTGCGATAGCGTGACCTCGGAGAGAATCCAGGCGTGGAAGGGAACCGAAAAGGGCCCGGACAAGATCGAAGACGCGCTTCGCAGCGCCAGCGTCCCGGCCGCTCTGCGCGCGGAGGCCGCCGCGGCGCTGGTGGACATAGGCCGACCCGAAAAGGTCGATGAGATCATAGCAGGCCTCGGCGCCGACGAGCGCGGCGAGGTACTCAAGGCCCTGATGGAGATCTACATCAAGGTCATGTCGAGCCCACAGTTGCCCAAGGCACGCGATGCCAGGGACGGCCTTTTCAGCCTGCGGCAGTACGCGGACCCTGACGAGAAGAAGCGCATCGACCAGGTTCTGCTGGCGTCCATCGAAAAGGATCTGCTCGACGGCCGGTTCGCGGGCGGAAGACATTCCCTGGACAAGATGCTGTCGGCTATTGGCACTCGGTCGGGGCCAATGCTGGTCCGGCTGCTTGCCGATCCCAAGGCACCCTACCGGGGAATCGCCGAGCTGCTGGTCAAGGTGGCCGACGACCCGACCCGGGACCAGGGCGGCGCCGCGCTGATTTCACGCATCAGCCCGGGGTCCATGATCCCCAACGACATGTGGGTTTCCCTCGGCCTCATCGGCGGGCCGAGCGTAGCGGAGTTCTTGGCCGGCAAGCTGCAGAAGGGCTCGACCGAGGAATCGATCCTGGCGGCCAAGGCCTTGCAGCAGTCGCGCTTTCCGAGCCTCTTGCCGCTGGCTTTGAAGATCGCGTCCGACGGCAAGGCGAACAAAGAGCTGCGCGGGGAGGCGTTCGGGGTCGTCGAGAAGATCGGCGGTCCCGAGGCACAAAAGGGGCTTGTGCACATCATCGCTGAGGACAAGAACGACATCGTCCGCTACCGCGCCCACGAGGCGGCCCTGGAAGTTGGCAAGGCCGATGCCATCGTGCCGGCCTTGCAGGCGTTTTCTCCCAAGCTCTCGTTCAAGCGCGAAGACGTGGTCGATTTCCTGGTGAAGGATATTTCGAAAGTCGGTGCCAAGGCGAAGCCCCAGGTGCTGGCGGCGCTGGCGTCGCCGTCGCCGCTGGCGAGGATGACCGCGGTTTTGGCGCTTGAGGCGCCCCTGTCGTCCAATCCGACGGGCCGTCTGGGAGGTCCGGAAGACGCCTCGGCTCTCATGAAACTTGCGGGTGACAATGCGACGATCAAGGGTTTTCCCGCTGGAGCGACGGTTGGCGCCGAGGCCAAGCGCGTCGCTGCCCTGCTTGAGAACAAAGGAAAGTAAGCGTTTTTCGCGACACAGGGTAAAGTAATCACGAATACGGCCATGGACCCGAATCGCAAGACGCTACGGCACTTTTACTGCACGGACGTGATTTGGCAGATGTTCGAGCAGATGTCCGACACCATGGATCGGGGGGTTGACGAGCTCGTCAACGAGGCGATGCGCGCCTTCGCCGAAAAGAACGGCTACTTTGTCGGTCCCGATACCGACGCGCAGCCGTCCGGGCTCTTCGTTCCCGATCCGTCGCGGCCACCGGCTGTGCCCCCGCCGCTGCCCGCGGCGCGCATGACCGCGCACTACGCGGGCAGGCCGCCTTTGCCGCCGGCTGCGCCGTCGCCGCTTCCGCCGGCGGGGTCGCATTCTGGCGCGGCTCCGATTCCGCCGCTATACCTTTTGTTCGGCAACCAGAAGTACATCGTGGACAAGGAGCAGTTCATCATCGGGCGCGGGGCGAAGACCTCGGACCTGCCCATCCGCGACGGCAACATTTCGCGCAAGCACGCCGCCATCGTCAGGCGGGCCGGGGCCTATTACATCAAGGATCTGGGATCCACGAACGGTATCGACTTCAATGGCGAGCGCATTGAAGCGCGAAAGATCGAAGAGGGCGACGTCTATTCGATCTGCGACTATCAACTCAGGTTCACCTTCAAGTAAGCGTGGGCCGGGCGCCAAGCCCGTGTCGCCCGACGACGCCATCGATCGACTGCCGGGCGCCGGCAAAGTGACGGCCGCGCGGCTAGGTGCGCGCGGTATCACG
>CAZBIU010000213.1:0-11927 GCA_964491625.1 uncultured Myxococcales bacterium | reverse complement strand
TGCTCGGACTTGGACCATGAGCCAAGCCACCGTCCCCGGCGAGGGACTCGACTGGAACGCCACGGCGGACGACTACGCCCGCTTCCGCCCCACCTACCCCGCGTCCTTCTTCGATGTCCTGCGTGTCCTCGGCATTGGGCTTGCGGGGCAGCGAATCCTGGACCTCGGGGCAGGAACCGGCGCGCTCGCTTTGCCGTTCGCACACGCAGGTGCACAGGTCGTCGCGCTCGATGCCACCGCCGGACAGCTCGAAAGACTTCGACTCAAAGCCCGCAAAGAAGCCCTCGACGTGCGCACAGTCCATGCCCGCGCCAAGGAGACCAGTCTTCCGAACGACGACTTCGACGTCGTCGCTGCGAGTATGTGTTGGGACTATTTCGACCGGAACGCTATCCGCCGCGAAGTACACCGTCTGCTCAAGCCCAACGGACTGCTCCTCGTCAGCTCGCTGTTGTGGGCGCCCGACGATCCCATCGCCAAAGAAACGGCCGCGCTGTTGTCGCGCTACAACCCGGACGCCCGGCAGGGAAGGCGCAACGACCTATTCGTTCCTGTCCCCGTCTGGTGCGAAACACCCTTCAGGTTGCGCGGCTAGCAGCGTTCCCGTTCGGACCGCGCGAGTTCTACGCTACCGCATCCTTGACCGCCTTGACCGGTCGTCCCTTGACGACCTTGCGGGCGGGCTTGGCCTTGAAGATCGTCTCTTGGCCCGTGAAAGGGTTGATCCCCTTGCGCTCCTTGGTCGCCGCCTTCTTCACGACCACCAAACGGACAAGGCCAGGCACGACGAAGCTGCCGTTCTTCTTGAGCTCCACGTGCCCGACCCTTGCGAGCGTATCCACAACCTCCTTCACGGCTTTGCGGGTGAGACTCCCTTCAAAGTTGTCGGATATCTTTTGAATCAGATTGGACTTCGACAGCGGACCTTTGGACATCTTGCTTCCTTTGTCTGGGTTGAGCGAATTGAGGTGATCGTGGCTCTCCTGCCAAAGCAAGACGCATGCCGCAGGTCGTGGTGATTGCCCGCTTGGGAACCAGGGACTGGCGGCTCCCGCCTACCCCTCCGGCCGACGGAGCCGCCCACCTTGCCCGCAAGAGGTCTCGACCTTCCTGTTGCGCAGAAGCGCTCCATCACGGCCTACGGTTCGTGTCTCGGGGTGAGCCGGTCCCCTCACGCTGGTTGTGATTGAGCGCCTCGATAATCCCTTCCACGGCCCGTTCGATGATCTTCCCTTGCTTTGCAGGCTTGACGTCCTCGATGCCGAAGGGGTTGCCCTCCAGCTTGTAGAACTGGTCCACGGGGATCACTTCCAAGTCCACCTTGGGGAGCAGGTCGTGCAGCAGTCTGGAAGCGCATTGAATCGAGCAGCCTTCCAGAACGATTGCACGAGCGAAGCGCCGAACCACAGTGCGTTGGCCAGGCCTCTTAGCGGACGCGTCGTCGAGCCCAAGTCGAACCAAGCGATGAGGGAGCCGATGACAAACCTCGTCCGCCACAAGCTTTGCGATATCACTGCGAACGCAGGCGCTTTCGCACGTGAAGAGGGCGGATGGCTTGTGAGCGGATGCCGAGATGCTGTCTGCCGCCACGCGCCCTGTCGCACTTTGGGGGATCCTGATGATCTCAATCCCCAAGTCGCTACGCGGTCGTACGAGAGGTCGGCGAGATGAGCGTCGGGGCATCGTGGTCATTGGGGCACTTTGCGTGCCCGCACGGCGGCGGTTCTACCCCTTTTCGCGCCCGCCACAAGGTCAGCGGCAGATTTATCGGCTGCCGAACACCGACTTCGCGGTGGCCCAAAGCTCTGGCAAGTCGCGACGTGTTCAGGCCTCGCCATGCTGCCCGCGGGCGTTTCGGAATCGTTGGTGTCAGTCAGGACTTTCGCCCCCACAGCAAGATGCGCTTGAACGGGTAGAAGTACGGGCCTTCGCCGATGATGGCCAGCAACGCTCGCCGGTATTCGTCGAGGAAGCTCCGAAATTCTTCCTCAGAAAGCCGCGCCTGGTAGGCCGTCAGGGTGGTGCCTTTGGTCCACTCGACGACGTCGTTTCCCGATGGCAACGGGTGTCCGTAAACTTCGACACGGGCGACGTGCTCGGGGAAGCCATTCTGGAAGAGGATTTCCGCGTACCGCTCCACCGGCAACGTGCTGGGCTCGCGCGCCGGCGCCTCAAAGGCGTGGGGAAACAAGTTGCGCGCGACGGAGGCAGCTACCACGTGCGACGGGTGATCGAAGTTGAACGGCACCTGGATCGCCGCCTGGCCGCCCGGCTTCACGAAGCCAAGCAGCTGGGGAAGGATCGTCTCATGGTTAGGCACCCACTGTAGGGCCGCGTTCGAGACTAGAAGATCGAGCGGCTCGTACGGGCGGTACTCCTCGATGTCGCCGAGGCCGAAGCGGAGTCCCTCGGTCGCGAAAGTCGAGGTCTTCGCCAGCATGTCGGGCGAAGAATCCAGGCCGAAGAGGCTCTTGATGTGAAAGCGATCAAACAGGGTTCGTGTGAGCTCGCCGGTTCCGCAACCCAGGTCGACGACGCTTGCGAATTCCGCCTTCTGGATGAGGTTCAGCAAATCGAAGAACGGCTTCGCACGCTGCGCCTTGAACTTCTCGTACTGGGCCGGATTCCAGGTGGCGGTCTTGGCGTCGATGGCAGACATGGATGAGTAGACGCCTGTCTAGCCGCGTGGACATCGCCATGTCAAGCTATCGTCTGCGAAGGTCAGACGCCACCGCGCGGACTATCGCCCGCGCCCTCTGAGGTCGATGGGCTGGGCACGTGCAGACGGGCCGCCTGGAACTTCAGGTTCGCATCCAACGAGGCAAAAAGCTCGCGTGTGCGCGCGGCAAACTGGCGGGCCGTGGCCAAGTGGTCCCCGAGCCCTTCGCGTGGTCCCGCGGTCCAAGTCTCGACCGCAGTCAGAAGCTGTCCGACCGGCGGCTCAACCCAGCCTGGCTCGATGAGGTGCACACGCACGGCTTGGAATACCTCGACAGCGCTCCGAGTGTCCTTGCCCACGAGAGGTAGCAAAGCACGCCCACTGGCGAGCACAGCCTTGGCGACGGCCTGATCCTGCGCGAGCCCACTTGCCCCTTCCGCGGCGGTCAGCGTCGCGGACGCCTCGTCGAGATCGGCCCGAACGACATCTAAGACGCCAGCGCCGCACTCAGCGGGACCTCGCCCGTCGAGAGAGAACGGCTCCGTGCAGCCCACATCCACGTAGTAGCTCTCCGGCACCGGCTCAGGCAGCCTTGCGTATTCGGCCACCAGCGCACGCACATCCCCCGTCTCGCGAAGTCCACGACGGTAGATCTCTGCCAGCAGGTCCGGTACTACGCTCGCGGGCACGCTGCCCAAGCGCTCGGCGAAGCTCGCCTGCTTTTCGCCGACGCGGCCACCCCACAGGATCTCGTAGAGTGGCAGCAGACGACCATGAAGGCGACGTGCACGGCCCTCCAGGCCTAGACCAGCGATACTGTGGTTGCCGCACGAGTTCGAGCACCCGCTGATCCGGATCACCGCCGGTCCGTGTTGAGTGTCCACGCCGGCAAGTCGAGTTTCCACCGCCTTGGCCAACGCGGGAGACAGGCACATGCCGAGCTTGCAGGTAGACGCGCCGGCGCAAGCAACTACCTTGGGCGCGCGGGCACGAACCGGGACGCCGAGCTTGGCAAGCGCGGCTTGGGCTTCCTCGACTCGTGCCCGCGCCACGCCGATAATCAGCAGATCCTGCTGCTGCGTGGCCACAACCAGGCCCACTCCGACGGTGCGCGCGAGCGCGGCCACCGTCCGCAGATCGGCTGCAGGAAGGCGACCGTTCTGCAACTGAACCACCACACTCACGCGATCCGGATCGCGCTCCGGAAGGCAGCCGGCCGGTACAGCAACCGAGGAGGTCAACTGCGTGCCAGCGCCGGTCACCGCCGCCGGCAAAGGCCGAGCAGCCTCCGACGGCGCTCCCAACCCTTCCTGCAGTAGCGCCGCTTTGTCTCGGAGGTACTCTGCCACGAACGCTTCGGCGCCTAGGCGACGCAGAACGAAGCGCAGACGCGCACGATTCTTGTTGGCCCGGTCACCCAGCCGATCGAATAGGCGCTCGATGGCCTCCGCGACGAGCGGCAGAGCATCCGGCTCGACGAATTCCTCGATCTGAACGCCTGCAGCGGGTTGTGAGCCGAGTCCTCCGCCCGCGTACACCGAAAAACCGGGACGACCGTCGCGAACGTGGGCGAAGAGGCCCAAGTCGTTGACGGCCGAGAAGGCGCAGTCCTCGCCGCATCCCGAGAACGCGATCTTGTATTTCCGAGGCAGCGAATAAGACCGGTCGATCTGCAGAAGGTGCTCAGCGACCGCCAAGGCGTAGGGTGCCACGTCGAACGCGGCGGTCGGACACACGCTGGCGCGCGGGCAGGCCGTGACGTTGCGGACCGTGTTGCCACCACCGCCGCGAGCGCTCAGGCCGACCTCGAGCAGCGACTCTTGAATAGGGACCGTGTCCGCCAGCGCGACGTCATGAGTCTGAATGTCCTGGCGTGTGGTAACGTGCACGGCGCCGTTGCCGTAGCGTTCGGCGAGATCGGCGATGTGTTCGAGCTGGTGTGGCAGCGCCAGGCCCGCGCCCAGCCGAACCCGAACCATGAACCGCCCCGACTCCCGATGCTCGTAGACGCCCATGGGAACTCGGAAAGCACGGAAGGCCGCCGCATTGATTTCGCCGCGCTCGAAACGCTCCACCTGATCGCGGTATCCAGCCACATCACGCCGCACACGTTCGGGTAAGCGCAGGGTCTCCATGCTATTTCCTCGGACCAAACAACTTCTTGTCGCACCCTCTGGCGGCGCGACCCATGTCCTGTTTCCTGGACACTTATTTACCAAACCAGCTCACGTTGTCAACCCCAACCCCGGGGGTTGAAGAAGGCCGGGACCGTGGCAGCGGCGTTCTCGATCACGACCACCCGGCGGAGGCGGTGGCCGTGAATTGCACTTTTCCCTAGACGATGGTCTGTTAGACTAGACACCGTTCGAGGACCGACAAGGAGGACCAATGCCCGACCACCGCCTGCGCGCTTACGATTCCGTGCTCGACATGCTGTCCAGTGCCGACAACCCGACGCCGATCGTGCGAATCAACCGCATTTCGCCGTTTCGCCACACGCAGGTGTACGCCAAGCTCGAGTGGTACAACCCATTTGGTGCGGTCAAGGACAGGGTGGCCGCCAACCTTGTGCGCGATGCCGAAGAGCGGGGCGAGTCGCTCACCAACCTCGTGGAGCCGACGAGTGGAAACACGGGCATCGGCCTTGCCCTCATCGCCAATGCGAAGCGATACAACTTCGCGGCGACGCTGTCCACGGCCATTCCGATAGAGAAACGCGCGGCATTGCGCTTCTTCGGGACCGATTTGCACGAACTCGAAGACACCCTGTGCCCGATGCCTGGACAGCCCGAAGGTGCCATGGCCAAGGCGACGGAGCTGGCCAGCCGCCCCGGCTGGAAGCAGCTCAACCAATACAAGAACCCCGCCAATCCCGACGCGCACTTCCGAACCACGGGACCCGAGGTTTGGAAGCAGACCAGCGGTGCCGTCACGCACTTCGTCGCCTCACTGGGCACATGCGGCACCATCACGGGCACTGGGCGATACCTCAAGAGCCAGAAACCAGGCGTGAAAGTGATCGGCGTCCATCCCACCGAGGGCCACGACATTCCCGGCGTACGCAGCCATCGAGCCTTGCGCCTCACCGACTTCTTCAAGCCCGAGGAATACGATGGCGTCGTCGAGGTGAGTGACGACGAGGCCTACGAGCTTTGCCTACGGCTCAATCGCGAGGAGAGCATCATCGCGGGCCCAAGCGGTGGACTTGCGCTGGCCGGACTGTTCAAGAGCGTGCCCGACGCGCCCGGGAACGTGGCGGTGGTGGTCTTCGCGGACAACATCTTCAAGTACACGTCGTCGCTGCAGCGCCACTTCCCCAAGCTGTTCCCAACCCCGGCAAAGGCAGCCCCGGCGAATCCGTTCGCGCGCCATTTGGAGGCTGCGTTTCGCTTGGCCGAGAGCGGCCCCGACGTGGTCGATGTGGCCGAGGCCGCGCGCCTCATCGCCAGCGGCATCACTTTGGTGGACGTGCGCGATGACGACGAGTTCGCGAAAGAGCGCATCGAGCAAGCGGTCCACGCGCCCCTGTCCGCGCTCTCGGAGGGCGACTTTTCGCGCGTGCCCAGCGACCGCTCCGCGCCCGTGCTCACCGTCTGTGCACGCGGCAAGCGGTCGCTCTACGGATTGCTCTTGCTCAAGGCCCGCGGCTACCGAGACGTCAAGAGCGTGGCGGGCGGATTGAACGCGTGGATTGAGGCCGGTCTGCCCACCGAGCTTGGCGGCTAACCTAAGGATTTTCCCGATGCCGATCTCGAAGGACGAAAACTGGAGAAGCGAAGGCCGCGCATTCCTTAAGTCCGACCGCTGGGAGGAATGGCGCGGCGGCACGAACGACCAGAAGAGCGGTGTGCCGGCACCCGCCTTGCAAAAAACCCCGCCGCAAGGGACGACTATCGTCTCGCTGCCGGATCCGAAGGCAAACGGCATAGGCGCCCTCTCCCTGACTGAGGCCATCGCCCGGCGCCGCACCGAACGGCAGTACGCTGCCAGCCCTCTCAGCCTCGCGGAGCTTTCGTTTCTTCTTTGGGCCACGCAAGGTGTGCACGAAATCGTCCGCGAAGGCACGGCGCTCCGTCGCACAGTGCCGTCGGGTGGCGCCCGTCATCCGTTTGAAACTTACCTTTACACGGACCGCGTTTCCTCGCTGGAGGTTGGGCTCTATCGCTATTTGTCCATCGAGCACAAGTTGGCGCTGGTCGCTGCCGCCACCGACTTGGACGCGCGCATCGACGCTGGCATCAACAATCAGAAGCGCGGCGCCGCCGTGGTGTTCGTTTGGACCGCGATCCCCTACCGCACGGAATGGCGCTACGGCTTTCTGTCCCACAAGCTCATCGCTTTGGATGCGGGTCACATCTGCCAGAACCTCTATTTGGCAGCCACCGCCATCGGTGCCGGCGTTTGCGCCATCGACGCCTACGACCAGACGAAGATCGACGCAGCGATCGGCGTCGACGGTCGCGACGAGCTGACCGTCTATTGCGCGACGGTGGGCAAGCTGCCTTAATGCTTTGGCCACTTCCAAGACCTTCCCCGGCTATTTCGACGCGCTCCTGCGCCTATCGGAACCACAGGGTTGAGCAGCTTGGCGAGAATTTCAGATATTTGCGAGAACATGCAAGTCCACGATTTTCACCGTGCGGTTCGGCGTGCTTGCGGGAAATAGCGCTCGCGCCCGATCAGTGCCAAGGATACGATCAACGCCATGATTGTCGGAATTCCGAAAGAGATCAAAGAGCACGAGTACCGCGCCGGCATCCTCCCCGTCGGAGTCGAAGAGCTTTCCCGGTCGGGCCATCGAATCCTGGTTCAAAAGGGGCTCGGGCTTGGCAGCGGCATTCGCGATGCCGACTACGAGCGAAGTGGGGCGGCTATCGTGGAGCGCGCTGAGGAGGTGTTCTCGACCGCCGATCTCGTGGTGAAGGTGAAGGAGCCCCAACCTTCCGAGATTGCCCTGCTTCGCGAAGGACAGCTGGTCTTCACGTACTTTCATTTTGCCGCGAGCGAGGCTCTGACCCGAGGAGTGCTAGCATCCGGCGCTACGGCCATTGCCTACGAGACACTGCAAGACCGGCGTGGGAACCTCTGCCTGCTCACGCCCATGAGCGAAGTGGCGGGACGGATGAGCATCCAGCAAGGCGCGAAGTTCCTCGAACGCCCACAGGAAGGCCGGGGCATCCTGCTCGGCGGCGTGCCTGGCGTCGAGCCCGCGCACATCACCGTGCTCGGCGGCGGCGTGGTGGGATCGCAAGCGGCGAAGATCGCCGCGGGCTTCGGCGCTTCAGTCGCAGTGCTCGATTCGAGCCTCGATCGGCTGCGCTACCTGGATGACATCATGCCGCATAACGTGACAACACTCTTCAGCGACCGCCATACCATTCTGGACCAACTTGCCAAGGCCGACTTGGTCATCGGCGCGGTCCTGATTCGCGGAGCACGTACGCCTCGCCTGGTAAGGCAGGAAGATCTCAAGCTCATGAAACCTGGCGCCGTGGTGGTCGACGTTGCCGTGGACCAGGGAGGCTGCTTCGAAACCACGCACGCGACCACACACTCCGAGCCAACCTACCTTGTCGGCGGCATAGTCCATTACGCCGTGGCGAACATGCCCGGCGCCGTCGGAAGGACCAGCACCTATGCGCTGTGCAACGCGACCTTGCCCTATGTCCTGCAGCTTGCGAACCAGGGCCTTGCTGGGGCGGTGAAGCACAACCCCGACCTCGTCAGTGCAATCAACGTCCACGGCGGACAGGTGACGAACTTCGCGGTTGCCGATACATTCGGCCTACCCTACAAGCCCTTTCTGCCGGAGGCAGCACATGCGAGCAAGTAGCCGATGAACGTCGCGACCGACGTTTCCGGATCCAGCAAGGTCACCCCTACCCGCGCGCACGCCATCGCCGCCGGCATTCGACGCCGCGTCCTCGATCACACCCTGAGGAATCAGGGCGGGTACCTGAGCCAGGCGTGCTCTGCTGCCGAAATCCTCGGCGTGCTCTACGGCGGGGCGATGAACCTCGGCGCGGTCAAGCACCCCTTGCTGTCGCGGCCATTTGCCGGGGTGCCGTCGGCGACCAACCATGACTACAGCTACGGTTTTCACTTCAACGGGCCACATGGGCGCATCTACGACCGTTTCATTCTGTCTCCGACCCACTACTCGCTTCCGCTCTACGCGGCGCTGATCGAGGCTGGCCGCATGGATCCGGCGGGGCTGGATGCCTTCAACCGGGACGGCTCGTCGGTTGAAATGATCGGCGCCGAACATTCACCCGGGATGGAGGCGATGACAGGGTCGCTTGGCCAGGGCTTGAGCCAGGGCATCGGCATGGCGCTCGCCCGGCGCATGAAGGGCGAGCCGGGGCGAATCTGGATCGTCATGTCAGACGGCGAGTTCCAGATTGGCATGGTTTGGGAGGCCTTCGAGTTCATGAGCCACCACAAGGTCGACACATCAAGATCGTCGTGGATATGAACGGCCAGCAGTGCGATGGCGCGGTTCTCTCGGTGATGCGGCTCGGTGGCTTGGCCGACCCATTCCAGCGCCAAGGCGGAGGCCATGTGACTTTGCGTGCAATCGAGGCGACCGCCCGCGAAAACCAGGGTAAGTTGGACGTGCGTTTCATGCCCTCCACGCAACTCCGGGGTTACTCGAACACGGTCAAGGCCGCAGGCCCGGTTCCCTTCGAGAAATCCAAGACCTTCGCCTGACTCACCCTCACCGCGTAGATTGCGCTATCGCCAAGTTGGCCCTTGTCAGCCCGCTCTTTGAACCGGGGGCTGCGTGCACCGATGGCTGCGATCGCGACGGCACGTTCGTCACCGTCAAGCAGGCGCGCAGTTCCGCTCACCACCAGGTTGCGAAGCTTGGGAAGCTCCTGGCCCTCCGCCAGCAACTGTACGCTCACCCGGGGATCGCGCGCCAATTGGCCAACCTTGCTTGAACCCCGGCTGGTGGAAAAGTAGAGGGTCGTTCCTCGGATGGCCCACGAACCGATGGATCGTACGACTGGGCCGTCCTCGGAGACGGTGGCCAGCGAAACGAATCGAACGCTGGCGGTCAACGAGTCGACAATTTCCGTGCTGAGATCTTGGAGACTGGGCATGAGAGAGCTCCTTCGCTTCTGCCGCGATGGATCGAGAAGTTTCGACGACGACCCGTGAACGGCCGCGACGACCGATCCCATTGTGCGGGTTCCGAATACCACAGTTTGTCCCGAGGAAGATCCGTCAATTTCTCTGTTGCCCGACAAATGTTGCTGGAAGCGCAGAATTGCTTCTCTGGCAGCAGCTCGACGCGTGATGAGCTAGCGAGCCACCGGAAATCTGGCCAGCTGCGCGCGGACGGCCGGTTTGCCAAACTTTAGCTAGCCCGGCTCCGCTCGCTTTCCAGCGCCTCTTCCAAGAAGGTCGGGTCCGCCCACTCCGCCACGTTGAAGTCTTTGCGAATGTAGCCGCGTTCGAGGAGGAAGCGCTTCTCGACCTCGACTCCGGCCAGGTTTCTGGCCGATAGATTCGGAACGAATTTCTGCTTGGCAGTCGAGCTTCTCAGCGCATTCTGACTTGTCCAGTGCGGGACGATCTCACCGAAGATTTCGGCAGCCTCGCGACGATGCTCCTGAATCCACCTGCCCGCCCTGATCACGGCCTTCAGGTACGCAACCACGATAGAGCGATGCCCCTTGGCAAATTCCTCGCTGACGGTGATCGTGTATGGCGAGTTCGCCACCTGCAGTGTCCAATCGGGGTGCTGTCCCAGATCGTTGATCGCCTTGACCTTCCCGTCCCGCTGGAACAAGTGCGCGCGGCCACGGTTGGCATAGATGGCGTCCACCTTGCCCTGTAGCAGCGCATCGATCTCCGTGCCGTAGTGACTGCTGGGCCCGGTGTCGGTCGCCTTGAACCGCTGGGCGGGATTGGCGACCGGCGAGGCGAAGGTCTGATCGGGGCCGTCCACGCGAAGATCGACGATCTCGACATCCGCAGGGGTGAGCCCATCGAGGTCGAGCGATAACAGGATTCCCCGCTCGGCCGTAGCACGCCAGAAGTCGACCCTGTCGCTCTTGCCCCGCTTGTAGAGGCCGATCTTCTTGCCCCGAAGAGCCGCCACCCGGTTGATTCCCGAATCGGCCCGCACCAGGATCTGACCACCGTCTGTCGACCACGTCAGTCCAATCAGCTTCGTCCGCTTTCCTTCCGATAGCGCATGAATGGCCGGGATGTTTCCTCCGTCGCGGAACTGATTGGGCAGCGTGTGGTTGAAGTGTGAAAGCCAGTTGTCCTCGGCAAGCGACCACAGGTACTTGAGTGATCCGCCGGCACGTCGCAGCTCCCTTTCCAGCCAGCCTTTGTGGACTGCGACGTGAGAAGCGACGAGCACCGGACAGATGGTGTACACGGTCTCGGTCAGGGCCGTCGTGCTCTTGTTTGCTCGCGCTTCGCGTTCCAATGTCGTGGTGCTCATGGTGGTCCTCCGCGCCAGGGGAACGCAAGAAGCGGACCAGCCGACATTCGCGCGAAATGGCCGAATCTCGCCCCGAGCACCGGTACACGACGCCCCCTGTGCTTCACTCGCAACAGCCGTGCATCACCGCTGCTGCGTGGGCAATCATGACGCTTTTCGGGTTTGCTCAAAAGGAACGTTCACTCTGGCCCATGGGACGACTTGCGAACCGTGCCCTCGTAGAGGGATTTGCGTGCGCCAAACCGCTCCGAGGTCCACTTCTCGAGACCGAGGACCTCGAACTTGTCTTTCAGCAAGCCCACAATTTTCCGCAAATCGAAGAACTGCTTCCACACCCCTCCCACCTTGACGAGCTGCCAGGACGACGGGTCCTCGGGCGCGCCGACCTCATCCTCGGCGTTCAGCCGAAACAGGAAGACGCCGGCAGGTGACAACAAGTCGAAGATCCGGCGAAAGATAGCCTCGGTGTCGCTCCTTTCGAAATAGTGCAGTGACAGGTTCGCTACCACGAGCTCGAATGGACCTCGCATGTCCTCGGGAAGCTGGCGGATGTCGGCCACCAGGTACCGAGCTTGCGGGCTGCGCTGTCGCGACCGCGCGACGGCTTCTGCGGAAAAATCCACGGCCACGACCTCGAAGCCCATGGCCAGCAAGCGCTCGGTATCGAATCCAAGGCCACAACCCAGGTCCAGCGCGCATGCACGCGGAAGGCCGGTCACCGCCGCCTCCCAGGTTGCCGACCATGGGTCTGAGCTTACGCGGGCGTTGCGGCCGGCTTCGGAATATCGTCGGTTCCAGGTTGCG
>CAZBIU010000212.1:0-12095 GCA_964491625.1 uncultured Myxococcales bacterium | reverse complement strand
TCGATGCTGCCAAAGCGGCCGAAGTCGACGAAGGGCGCCTCGGGCAACACGAAGCCACCGGCTTGCGACTGCCCCTTGCCCACGTGCTCCTTCACGTAGCTCTTCACGTCCAGATCGAGAATTCTTCCATTCCTACCCGTGCCCTTGACCTGGCCGAGGTCTACGCCCAACTCGCGCCCCAGTCGGCGAATCGCCGGGCTCGCGTGCGAGCGGGGCTTCACCACCGCCAGCGGCGGCGGCGGCGCGGCCTTGGCCAAGACCTCCGGAATCGGCGTCGCGTGAGAAGCCGGCTTGCGTAAGGCGACTGCCGGACCAGCCCCCAGATCGACCTCGGCCTCGTCGGGCTCCGACGGCGCAGTGACCAAAACCGGCGTCGGGGGACGGACCGGGGGCCTGGGACCCGGAGCCGCGGCTGTCTCTGGCTTGCGGGCGACGGGCGCTGCCCCCTCCTCTGCTTCAAGCACGACGACCCGCGATCCCTTGTTCACCTTGTTCCCGATCGCGACCAGGATCTCCTTGATAACGCCCGCGGCGGGCGACGGCAGGTCCATGGTCGCCTTGTCGGTTTCCAGGGTCAAAAGCGCCTGGTCCTTGGTCACGCGGTCGCCCACCTTCACCGGGATCTCAATCACCCCCACGTCGTGAAAGTCGCCCAGATCGGGTACGGTCACATCGCTAAGTTTGCCCACGTCTTGTGTCCTCCGGCAGGTGGATGGCGACTCTACACCGTGACCGGGTTCGGTTTCTCGGGGTCGATGCCATACTTTTCGATGGCTTCACGAACCTTGGCCCCGGGCAGGCTGCCCTGGTCCGCCAACGCCTTGAGCGCCGCCAGGGCAACGTAGCGACGGTCGACCTCGAAGAAGCGGCGCAGGTTCTTGCGGGTGTCGCTGCGGCCGAATCCCTCGGTCCCCAGCACCACGTAGTGCTTGTCGTGCAAATACGGGCGAATCTGGTCGGGGTAAAGTCGCATGTAGTCGGTGGCCGCAACCACCGGACCGGGCCGGTCCGCCAAGCAGGTCTCGACGTAGCTTTGCCGCCGCGCCGAATCCGGATGCAGCATCGACCAGCGCTCGGCATCGATGCCGTCGCGACGAAGCTGGTTGAAGCTCGGGGCGCTCCACACCTCGGCCACCACGCCGAAGTCCTGTTCCAGCAGGTCGGCGGCGGCCAGCACCTCGCGCAGGATGGTGCCCGACCCGAGCAGCTGAATCTGCGCTTTGCCCTTCCCTCCGCGGTCGCGCAGAAGGTACATCCCCTTCAGAATCCCTTCGCGCGCGCCCTCGGGCATGGCGGGGTGGCGATAGTTCTCGTTCATCATGGTGACGTAATAGAAGACGTCTTCCTGATCCTGATACATGCGGCGAATGCCGTCCTGGATGATGACCGCCATCTCGTACGCGAAGGTCGGGTCGTACGAGATGCAAGTGGGGATGCTGGAGGCGATGATCAGGTTGTGTCCGTCTTGGTGCTGCAGCCCCTCGCCGGAGAGCGTGGTCCGCCCTGCCGTGCCGCCCATCAAGAAGCCACGCGTGCGCATGTCGCCAGCGGCCCACGCGAAGTCACCCGTGCGCTGAAAGCCGAACATCGAGTAGTAGCAGTAGAAGGGAATCATGTTCACGCCGTGGTTGCTGTGCGCAGTGCCCGCGGCGATCCACGACGATATCGACCCGGCCTCGTTGATGCCCTCTTCCAGGATCTGCCCGTTCTTCATCTCCTTGTAGGACATCAGTTGCTCGGCGTCGACCGGCTCGTAAAGCTGGCCCACCGACGAGTAGATCCCGATTTGCCGGAACAGCCCCTCCATGCCGAAGGTGCGCGCCTCGTCGGGCACGATGGGCACGATGAACTTGCCCACGTGCCGGTCGCGCACAAGCTGGGTCAGGATGCGCACGAAGGCCATGGTGGTCGACATCTCGTGCTCGCCGGAGCCCTTGAGCTGGGTCTCGAACAGGTCCAGGCCAGGCGCCTGCACCGGTGCGGCGGTCCGCCTACGCGAGGGCAGAAAGCCCCCCAGGGCCTTGCGCCGTTCCAGCATGTAGCGCACCTCCTTGCTGCTGTCCGGCGGCCGGTAGAAAGGCGCTTCCGCGATCTTTTCGTCGGGGATCGGAATGCTGAAGCGGTCCCGGAACGCTTTGAGCGCCTCTTCACCCATCTTCTTCTGCTGGTGGGTCGGGTTGAGCCCCTCGCCCGCTTCACCCATGCCGTAGCCCTTCACCGTCTTGGCCAGGATGATGGTGGGCTGGCCCTTGTGCTCCATGGCGGCCTTGTACGCCGTGTAGACCTTGCTTGGGTCGTGCCCGCCGCGGTTGAGCCACCAGATCTCCTCGTCGCTCATGTTGGCCACCATCGCGGCCAGCTCGGGGTACTTGCCGAAGAAGTGGTCGCGGGTGAACGCGCCGCCCTTGGCCTTGTAGGCCTGGTATTCGCCGTCCACGCATTCCATCATGCGCTTGCGCAGGATCCCTTTGGTGTCGCGCTGGAGCAGCGGATCCCAGTACGAGCCCCACAGCACCTTGATAACGTTCCAACCGGCACCGCGGAAGATCGCTTCCAGCTCTTGCACAATCTTCCCATCGCCGCGCACCGGACCGTCGAGGCGCTGCAGATTGCAGTTCACCACGAAGACCAAGTTGTCGAGCTTCTCGCGCGCGGGCAGCGAAATGGCGCCCAACGATTCCGGCTCGTCCATCTCGCCGTCGCCCAAAAATGCCCACACCTTGCGCCCGCTGGTGTCAAGGATGCCCCGGTGCTCAAGGTAGCGCATGAAGCGCGCCTGGTAGATGGCCATCATCGAGGTCAGGCCCATGGACACGGTCGAAAACTGCCAGAAGTCGGGCATCAGGTAGGGATGCGGGTAGGACGACAGTCCCTTGCCGTCCACTTCCTGCCGGAATGCTCGAAGCTGGTCCTCGCTGATACGGCCTTCAAGGAAAGCGCGCGCGTAGATGCCGGGCGCCGAATGCCCTTGAAAGTAGACCAAATCGCCCCCATTTTCCGAGTCGGGCCCACGGAAAAAGTGGTTGAAGCCCACGTCGTAGAGCGTGGCCGCCGACGCGAAGCTGGCTATGTGACCGCCCAGCTCGGACGTGTGGCGGTTGGCATTCACCACCATCGCCAGGGCGTTCCAACGCACGAGCGACCGAATGCGCCTTTCCAGGGTGGCATCGCCCGGCACGCGCGGCTGCTGGGTTACCGGAATCGTGTTCACGTACGCCGTGGTTGCGTCGAAAGGCAGGTGAGCGCCGGATCGCCGGGCGTGGTCGACGAGCTGCTCCAGGAGGAAATGCGCCCGATCGACGCCGTCCCGCTCGAGCGTGGAAGCCAATGACTCGATCCATTCCCTGGTTTCTTCGGGATCGATGTCTTGCGGGGTTTGCGGGGGCTCGGCGCCCTCCGGGAGCTCGGCGAGTTGCTGGGGATCTATTGTGGTCGGCATGGCTGTTCTTCGTCGGACATTATGCATCGTCCGCCGAAGATAGGATGCACGGCAGCGGCGCCCGTTTCGCCCCTACTGCCGAGAGGTGACTTCTGGGCGCCGCCTGTCGGCGTATGTCGGTAAGCGAACCGCTAACTTCGCCCTTGCCAAGCGCGGCGACCACGGTGAGCGGTCGGCATCCAAAACCCGTGCGAGGCTGGGTGAGTCTTTTGTGCGTCATGGCTCTCGTGGGCGGAGCCGGAACCGCGGGCATCGGCTGCGGAAGGTCCCTTCGCGTTCCCCAGGCGGATTCCGGGAAGACGGATGGAAATTTGGCTTCGTCCGGCGGCGTGGCCGGCACGGGGGGCGGCAGTCCGGTTGCCTCTGGCGGCGCCGCAGCCGGCGGGTCTCAATCAATGGGAGCCGGCGACGGCGGTGCTGTCGCGCCTGGCGGCAGTTCGGGAGCCGGAGGGACGGTACTTCCGTGTGCCGCGCCGGGCACTGGTGGCGACACCGGCACACCGGGCGTGGCCCTCAGCGCAACCTATGACGGCCAGATCCGCGCGACCTGGATGAACCAGACCAGCCAAAGCCTCTTCCTCGCGGGGTGCGGCACTGTTCGGTTGTATTGGTGCAGAGGGACCGATTGGAACCAGATGAACGCCTTCACGATATGCAGCTCGGCCGCCGCTGAGGTAGCGGCCCATGCGACCTATTCCGAGAGCCTCCCGGCGACAGTAGGCGGTTGGTACTTCGTCGACGGGCCATACGCCCTAGGCTGCACACCAGGCGATGGTTTGTACACCGCCGGCTGTGCGACCCTTCAATCGGCCAGCAGCAACGTCTTCTTCGTGCCCGCGGCCAGCGGCACCGACGCCGGCGGGGCTGGGAACGTCCTTGGCTCTCACACCCCGAGCTTGATCTGATCGAACCGCGGCGCCAGCAAGTGCCCGATCACGAACGCGAGCAAATACGCCGAGCCGCACACCACGAAGAGAATCGCGTATCCGGCCGTCACGTTGCCGGAGGCCCGGAATCGGTCGAGCAAGATCCCGGTGAAGGTCGGGAAGAGTATGCCGCCGACCGAGCCTGCCATGCCGCCGATTCCAACCACCGAGGCGACCGCGCGCTTGGGGAACATGTCCGAAACCGTGGTGAAGAGGTTGGCCGACCATGCCTGGTGGGCCGCGCCGGCAATGCCGATGAGCACCACGGCCGACCACAATCCCACCTGCGTGACCAAGAAGACCGGCGTGACAGCGCACGCGAAGATCAGCATCGCCACCTTGCGCGCCCGGTTGGACGGCCAGCCACGACGGATGAGATAACCCGCCAGCCAGCCACCGATGATGCTTAGAACCGTCACGATGGCGTAGATGGAAACCAGGTGCACCCAGCTCTTCTTGATGTCGAGGCCGCGGGACTGTTTGAAGAAGTCGGGCAACCAGATGAGGAAAAACCACCACACCGGGTCGGTCAAGAACTTGGCGACGATGAACGCGTACGCCTGACGGTAACGGAGAATCGCCAGCCAGCCCAGCGGACGCTCGTCCGACGCCTGCTCGTCGACGTCGGAACGAATCAACGAAAGCTCGTCGGCGGCGAGCCGCTTTGACCGTTCGGGCGTGTCGTAGAAGGGCAGCCACAGACCAAGCCAGCATAAGCCGGCGATGCCCGCGAAGACGAACGCAGATCGCCACCCCCAGGCACCGGCAATCCAGGGAATCACCGCGGGCGCTACGATAGCTCCCACGTTGGCGCCTGAATTGAACAAGGCGGTCGCGAACGCCCGTTCCTTGCGCGGGAACCACAGTGCGACCGCCTTGATCGCCGACGGAAAATTTCCGCCTTCGCTGATGCCAAGGGCAAGACGTGCCCGTAGAAACCCGCCTATGCCACCGACCAATGAATGCCCGATGGCGGCGACGCTCCAGGCGGCGATGGAGACAGCGTAGCCAATCTTGGTTCCGACCCGATCCACGAACACGCCGAACAACAACAGGCCCACCGCATACGCGCCCTGGAATGCGGAGTTGATGAGCCCATACTGTTCGTTGGTCCAACCGAGCTGATCGTCGAGGATCGGCTTGAGTAAGGCAAGAATCTGCCGATCGATGTAGTTGACTGTCGTCGCGAGAAACAACAACAGACAGATGAACCAGCGGTAGCGACCGATGGATGCCTTGATTGAGCTCATGGTCCTATTCCTCGCGCTCGACAATATCGATGCGCTCAATTCAAGTAAAGCAATCAACGAAGACAATTGTTCGCTGTGAAATGGAGCAATCCTGAATTGAGCCCTGGAAACCGCATCAGACCACGCGGATGAAGCTTGGTCTTGCCGGCGATTCCAGGTCCTCGGGGTGCGCTCTGAGCCGTTGCCGCGACCTCCGGCCACGCAGATTTCCGATTGCAACCACGAGAACGGTGTAACCTATGCGCGTCTTGTCCCCGACTATCGACGAGTTCGTTCCGCTCGCATCGCGCACCACCCTGGGGCTCGGCGGTGCGGCCCGCTTTTTCGTGCAGGCCCAAAGCCCCACCGACGTGGCGTTCGCGTTGCGCTGGGCACTGGCGCAGAACCTTCCGGCTTTCGTCCTGGGTGGCGGGTCGAATCTGGTTGTGGGCGACGACGGTTTCGCCGGTATCGTCATCCAGCTCGCATCGCGGGGTCAAGCCTGGTCTGTGACAGCAGACCGCGCCTTGGTCGAGGTGCAGGCGGGCGAGCCCTGGGACGACGTGGTCGCCGAGTCGGTCCGGCGCAATCTTGCCGGCACCGAGTGTCTGTCAGGAATTCCAGGCAGCGCGGGAGCGGCGCCGGTGCAGAACATCGGCGCCTACGGGCAAGAGGTGGGCGGCAGGGTCGAGCACGTCGGCCGGGTCGACCGGCGCTCGCTGGAAATCCGGCGACTTCACCCCGCCGAGTGTGGCTTCGCCTATCGAGACAGCCTATTCAAGCAGAATCCCGATCGCTTTGTGATCCTGTCCCTGACGCTTGCGTTTCGCCCGGGCGCCGCACCCACGATTCAGTATGGCGAGCTGGTTTCCGCGCTCGCCGCGACTCCGCAACCAACCCCGGCCGAGGTGCGCCAAGCCGTGCTCGCGCTCCGGCGAAAGAAGTCGATGGTCTTCGACCCCGCCGATGACAATCGCCACAGCGCCGGTTCCTTCTTCACCAATCCCGTGGTGGATGCCGAGGTCGCAGAACGCGTCGTCGGCTGTGCACGCGCGAGGGGTATCGGAGACGTGCCGAGATTTCCGCAGCCGGACGGACGGGTCAAGCTGGCCGCGGGCTGGCTCGTCGAGCACGCCGGCATACCCAAGGGCTTTCGCATCGGCCCGGTGGGCGTTTCCACTCGACACGCGCTCGCGCTGGTCCACCACGGCGGCGGAAGCACGGTGGACCTTCTTCGCTTGGCCCTGCACATTCGCGCGACTGTACTAGACCGATTCGGCGTGTCGCTGGTTCCCGAGCCGGTCTTCCTGGGTGTAGACTGGCCGGGCTAGCGGCTACCCGCCGACGGGCAGCAACTCGCCGATGGCAACGCCCACCATGGGCCCCAGCACGATGGCCAGTCATTCGCGCTTGCTGAGGTGAACCCGGCGGCAAGCGCAGCAACGCCGCGGGACGCCTGGGCGGAGGCCGTTTTCCAAGGCGAGGCTGGCCCCCGGTAGTCCATGAAGGGTGGTCGTAAACGTGGTCGTAAACGTGGCCGTGGCCGTGGCCGGACATTCTGGACGCTCCAGCCGTAGCAAATCAGCCAGCCGGCGTCGGCAATTTGTAGGTCACAATGCTCGCCGGTCATTCCCCCACGCGAGCCATTCGCGTGAGCATCGAGACGATGCGTTCGAGAAGCTCCCGGGCTCGGGTTGCTTCGTCGTCGCGCACGAAGCCCAGGGCCAACAAAGCATCGATGATGGCAGCGCATTCTAGGGCCGAGCCGCGGGCGATGGCATAGAACCGGCGTGCCTCGCGGTCCTCCATCGTGCCTTTGCCGCTGCCTTCGGCGATGTTGAGCGGAACCGAAAGGGCGGCTCGGCGAAGCTGGTCAGCCAGAGCGCCGTGGCCGCGTGGAACCCGCTCCGCAAGCGCCGAGGCCACGCCCAGGAACGTCACCGAACAACGATACACATCGAGTTTCTGGAAACCGAACATGCAGAGATTGTCGGCCGCGCAATTCGAAAGTTGCTCGGCCACGGCCACGGCCACGACCACGACGTTCTGCGGCTGTCGCTGGATGGAGTGAGCAGTTGACGACGCCAGGGGAGTATCGGATTCTGCAGGCATGGCGAACCCCAAAGACAAGGCAACCGTCGAGCTGGTCGAAACCCAGGGCGACGCCCAGATCTACCGCTTGCGCAACTCGGCCGGGATGCACGCGCGCATCACCAACTACGGCGGCATCGTGATGTCGCTTCACGTGCCCGACCGCAAGGGCAATTTCGAGGACGTGGTGCTGGGCTACGACAAGGTCGCGGACTACGCGAAAGCGAGCCCGTACTTCGGCTGCCTGGTCGGGCGCTACGGCAACCGCATCGCCAACGCGCGCTTCACGCTCGACGGGCGCGAGTATCAACTGGCCGCCAACAACGGGCCCAACTCGCTCCACGGCGGCATCAAGGGCTTCGACAAGGTGCTGTGGACCGCGCGCCCGGTGCCGAGCGAGCTTGGCCCCGCGCTCGAGCTGCGCTACCTGAGCAAGCACCTCGAAGAAGGATTCCCCGGCAATCTCGACGTGGTCGCGCGCTACACGTTGACCAACGACAACGGCCTGCGCATTGATTTCAGCGCCACCACCGACCAGACCACCATCGTCAATCTGACCCACCACTCGTACTTCAACCTAGCCGGCCACGGCGACGTCCTGGGACACATCCTGTTCGTGAATGCCGCGCACTTCACGCCCGTCGATGCCAACCTGATCCCCACCGGGGAATTGCGGCCGGTCACCGGAACGCCCTTCGACTTCCGTCAGCCCACCGCCATCGGCGCACGCATCGACGCCTACGACCAACAAATCAAGTACGGCGCCGGTTACGACCACAACTGGGTCGTCGCCAAGCCCGCAGGCGAGCTGGGACTGCTCGCGCGCGTGCTCGAATCCGGTTCAGGTCGCGCGATGGAAGTCCTGTCCACCGAGCCCGGCACCCAGGTCTACACCGGCAACTACCTCGACGGGACCATCGTCGGCAAAGGCGGCTGGCGCTACCAAAAGCGCTGCGCGTTCTGCATCGAACCGCAGCACTACCCCGACACCCCGAACCAACCCAGCTTCCCCAGCGTCGTGCTGAAACCGGGCGAAACCTACAAGACCACCATCATCTACCGATTTTTCTGCGAGTAGGTCGGCACGTCGGCGCCCGGTTCATGCCGGTAGGCACCGGGGGAAAAATCGGTTCGAGCCGGATCCGCCGTGTGGGCAAGGTATCTGCTTACGAAGCGATCCTGCGGACGGAGTCCTGCTTATGAAGCGGGCAGCGCCCGGCGAGGTTAGCGCCGCTGCGGTCAGATTGGCGCTCGCAGCTGAGCGATTAGTTCGGCGGACGAATTGACGAGTCGTGCCCCTTGACCACAACTCGTCGTTTCGTAAGGATCAGGTGTCCACGGGAACAGGCAAACTTCGACTCCAAGCGCATGCAAAGATTCGACGAAAAGGCTTTCCGAGAGATTGCCCGGGCCCCAGAGATTGGGAAGACCGAATGGCTTCTTCGAGCGGAGGACTCCATCGCTTTCCTGAAGAGCAATGCCCACCGCGATGAGATCGTGATCTACGCCAGCGCAGATGCCGTCCTTGTCCACGGCGTGCTGGCCCGGACAGAGCAGGTCACGCCAGCTGACCATGCTGACCTCCTGAACGTAAACGTCATGTTGGACGACACCTGGTGCATTCAGCGAGCGTGGGGCGGTGGCGAGGGACACCGGATCTTTTTGGAGCCGCCGCTCAGCGATCCGGGATGCAAGTCCCTGCTCGGCGGCGAAAAGCTGATCTTCCGCCGGTCATTTACCGGCGCTGCCGAGGGGCCCGGTCCAGTCGAGCTCAGTCAAAAGCTCGTGCACAGCCTCGACCTTCACTGGGTAGAGGAGCGCAGTGCGTACTGTCGCCTCGACAGGCGCGGTGATATTCAAGACGTGATCCGCGTGATCCGGCCGAAAGCCCTGGGGCCGCAGGAGCGCGAGATTGTCGTGACCGTCCTCATCAAGGACCTTGCAACCTACATGGCCCTCGCAGGGATGTCCTTGGTCCTCAAATTCGATTTCACGAGGTTCGAAGGGAAGGCTTTCGGAGGGTGGAACAATGACTGCCGGGTACAGAAGAGCTCTGCACCGGATCTCTTCTACACGCTTGGGCTTTCAGCCAATGCCAGCTACGTCAATGGCTGCATGATCCTGAGATCAGCGGTGACGGTAGATGACCTAGTCCAGGAATGGAAGGACGAGGGGGATCCGAAAAACAAGCGGTATGCGACTTTCAAGATCCAGGACTGGAAGAACAAGAGCCTCGTGGAAACCTCATGCGGGCCCGAGTCCCTCTCCAACTACTTCCAACAGTCCGACAAACCGTTCGAGATCTCCCCTGCGTTCTTCCGACCGGAGGTATTGACGCGATTCAAGAACGATCCTGAGAAGTACGACTTACAGGATCGCTCGATCAGCTGCCGGAACGCCTGGCACTTGAAGACCTACGACATCAACGAGGCCGGTCAGGTCCACACCTATATAGGGTACCTCGCCAACCTGCCGTACGAAGAGCAGTGCTACTGGCAGTCGTTCAATGAGTGGCCGAAGGGTCCAATCTCCGCCCGGGCCTACGAGAACGACTTTCTTGGCACTTGGAGCAGCGAACACGACCCTCTGCGAGCATTGAAACACAAGATCCACCAACTCGACGAAGCCCCGCCAGATTGGTGGAGTCCGCGAGGTGAGGAACTTTCGGACGCGGCACGATGTCCGGCGACCGATTCCGTGTCCGAGTGGGGTGATGAGATCCTGGCTCTCGATCAGTTGCTGATCGAAGGCTTCCTTCTTAAGCCACTGAAGGGGCTAGCCGTGGATGCGGGCAGGCCCGTTGACAAGCAGTGGAAACCGCTGCGCCTTCTTCAGGACTGCCTCGAAGGCAAAGGTCGGAGCGCCGATGAAGCGCGAGCGGTAATGGAACCACTCACCAAGCTGCACACCCTGCGCAACCATCTCAAGGGCCACAGCGCCACGAATGAACGTAAGGCCGCGCAGAAACGTGCACGGTCCGACTACGGAACCTTCCGGGCTCATTTCATGGCGCTCACCGCAGAATGCGACAAAGCCCTTGCCACCATCCTTCAAGCCTTTGGCCTGGCTTTCGAACCGGATTGCTGAAAGTCATGGCTCAGGAAAGTCTCGTAGCGAGATGATTCTCGTGAGGGAGGCGCCGCCATAAAGGCGTTGAACCCCTCGTAGGCAGGTGCGCGGGGAGGTGCAGGCGAGAGGGAGAGGTGCCAGAGACCTATAGGCGAGGGATCTCAGACCAAAAGAAAGGCGACGCCAGCGCCCATAACATCAACGAACCGTTCGTGCGGCCGGCTCGCAGTTTGTCGGCCAGCCGTTCGCAGACGCCATCCATCTACCGCGGCCGTTCGCGGAACGTGTGGTAGGCTTCTCCCATGCTCGCGACGAAGCAGAAAGTCAGGGATCTCTTGGAGAAGCTGCCCGACGATTGCAGCCTGGACGACGTCGTGTATCACCTCTACGTCATGCAGAAGGTCGAGGCTGGACTAGCCGACGTCGAGGCCGGCCGGCTCATTCCCCATGATGTCGTTGCTGCGGAGCTTCGGCGCAAGTGGACAGCGGGAAGCGAGCTGTAGCCTGGACCCCGTCCGCCCGGGACTGCCTCGACGAGATCTTGCCGCACATCGCGGCTGATTCGCCAGCCGCCCGAAGTCCGGTGCCAGAGTCTTGTAAGGAAGGCCTAGAGGACAGCTCGCAATCTGTTTAGCCTTGGACTTGAGACTGTCGGCATCAACGCCCTACCCTCGCGTCAAGCGTTTGTGCAACACACGGATCCGGATAGCAGGGTCTGGTTTGCCCCTTACGCACTCGGACCGCTGGGCGTATCATGCCGCTCTGAAATGCCTCTGCGAGGGAGACGTGCGAGCGTAGTAGCCGGAACACGGCCTTCGTCTGCGCAGGCGACAGGGGCGTCCAGATGACTCAGTAGAGCCAGCTGGCCGAAAGCCTGGTCGGTGCAGTTCTTGAGGGGGCCTACCGCATCGAACGACTCCTCGGCGAGGGTGGAATGGGAGCGGTCTACCAGGCGACCCAGCTCCGACTGGACAAGCCGGTGGCCGTCAAGGTGATGGCGCACGAGCTGAGCGCCGCTGCGGATGCGCTTGCACGTTTTCACCGCGAGGCCTTGGTGACGAGCAATCTCGGCCACCCGAACATCGTGCAGGTTTTCGACTTCAGCACCACGCCCGCGGGTGAACCGTTCCTGGTGATGGAGTTTCTGGACGGCGAAGACCTCGAACACCGCTTACGCCGCGAGGGGCGCCTTTCGGCCCAGGCCACGCTCCACATCACCAAGCAGGTTGCCGCTGCCTTGATGGCCACTCACGCCAAGGGCATCGTCCATCGTGACCTGAAGCCGGCCAACATCTATCTTCTGGAAGCCGCGGGCGCGGCTGATTTCGTGAAGGTGCTCGA
>CAZBIU010000211.1:10220-12142 GCA_964491625.1 uncultured Myxococcales bacterium | reverse complement strand
CTTTCGATCCTCGATCATCTTGAGCCGGATGGACTCGTGATCACCAAGCACGGCAAGCCCGTTGCACGAATCCTCCCTGCCGAGCGAGCGTCGGCGGATCTTATCGGCGCTTTTCGCGGTCGCATCCGGGTGAAGGGTGACATCCAGTCGACAGGAGTCACGTGGGAGGCCCATGGTCAATCTTGATACGCCCATCCTCGTGTTCGCCTTGACGGGTGAGGTGACGGACCGGGAGCGACGAGTCTTGGCATCGAACACCTGGAGCGTGTCCGCAATTGTCTTCTGGGAGCTCGCAAAGCTCGCGCAGTTGGGCCGAATCGATATCGACCTGGATGACGCAGACCTTACTAGAACCCTTTCCGGCATTCACGTCTGGCCGGTCGACCTTGCCGTAAGCATCCAGTCCACTAGGCTTGATTTCAAGAGCGATCCCGCGGACGAACTGATCGCGGCGACCAGTATCATCCACCAAGTTCCGCTTCTAACTCGAGATCGCCGGATCAAAGGTTCTCGCCTCGTCAAGTTCGCCTGAACGAGCGTCGGTCAACGGTATGCCGCTCAGCGCTGCAACGGCTTTATGGGCAGCCGCCACGTTAGCTCTTCGTAAGGAACAATGAATCGCACAATCTCTCCTTCCTTGGGCACGACCCATTGTATTCTATAGGTGCCACCGCCGTCGCCTCCCTCCAAAGTGATCATCACTGCTCTGAAATCGTCCGAGATCAGTACACCTGGCTGGCCGGATGTGTTGAAGCAGTCTGAAATCAGAGATTTGTCAACGACGCGCCGAATGCCATTCCAAGAGACGGATATGCTGACCAGCTCGGACTTGAGTCCCTCGGGAGGGCCACCATCAATCCCTTGCGGCTCGCGCCCGTCGACTTGCTGCACGCTTCCTTCGAGGAGCCGGAGCCTGTGTTTTGCCTTCTGAAAGGCCCTCACGCGAACCTCAACGACGATGACGTCTTTGCCTCGTGAAAATCTCTGCGAGAAATGATTACCATCGTTGGAGACAACGGGCCGCGCCCTTTTCGTCATGTCGCCGGCGAGCCCTGAAGTCCCGGAGAATGCAATTGCGACGACCAAAATTCGTGAAAACACAATTCCTCCTAAGGGTCTGCCCACTACCTATTGAGCTGCAGAGACTATCATTAGCGCAGCGGCGAGGGATGCTCCTTCCAGGTTCAGTGGCGGCTCGAAGTCGCGTGATTTCGCGCTGTTGTTTTCGTCGCCCCGGCCGTTGGTTTTGCGCGGTCGCTTCGTAAGTCGGATTCCGTCCGCGCGGGGCGCTTCGTAATGAGGTTGGGCGGTTGCAGGTTTGGTGATGCCCGCGGCCATCGCGGCTTGGCGGACAGAGTGAGCGGGGGTCGACACGCCAGCGGACACGCTGCCGCGACTTGCGTTTGACGGCGAGCTCTTGCATCGGCTGTGTCTCGCATCCGCCGCCAGCCGCGAAGGTTTCGCGCCGACCTCGTCATTTTCCTTCTTGCGCCCGGCCAGGGAACCGTCTCCGTCCCCGCGTCCGCCCCTGTCTCCGTCTCCGCCTCTGCCACCTACACCCACACTGCGCCCCGCTACTCCGAATCCCAGGCCGGGCGCGTCCGGGTTCGCGTTGGCGCGTCACTCGGCGGATTTTGGCCGCAACGTCACCAGCGTCGCGCCCCAGCCGCCGGCCTCTGCGCTGGCCAGCGCGAAGGCGGTGACTTCGGGGATTCGGTCGAGCAGGGCGTGGACCTGGCGTCGCAGCGCGCCCGTGCCCTTGCCGTGCACAACGCGCACCCGCTGGAGACCGCGCTTCCGGCATTCGATGAAATATTCGTCGAGCAGACTGGTCACCTCGCCGGGGCGGAACGCATGCAAATCCAATTCGCCCGTGATCGGAATGGCAACGGGCTCGGGGTCATCAGCGTCGGGCATGGAGG
>CAZBIU010000211.1:0-10210 GCA_964491625.1 uncultured Myxococcales bacterium | reverse complement strand
CTTGCAGGATGCCGCGGGTCTGGCACTCGCGAAGGTACTCGGAAACCAGCTCTCTCGCTTCGCGCGCGGAGAAGGTGTGCAGGTCCAGGGTGCCGTCGATGGGAATCTCCACCGTGGGCTCGGGCGCCAGGTCACCCGTGCGTTTCCGCTCCATCCACCCGTTCTACCTTGACCATCCGCCACGCAAAAGCCCCCTTGGCGGTGCCGCATTTCTTGGTAGAAACACGCATGGCCGAACGCGCTTCTTGGGACGAGTACTTCATGAACATCGCGACCGTGGTGGCGTCCCGGTCGACCTGTCCGCGCAAGTTCGTGGGCGCCGTGATCGTCCGCGAAAAGACAATTCTGTCGACCGGGTACAACGGGTCGATTCGTGGCATGCCCCACTGTACCGAAGTGGGGCACATGATGGAGAACGACCACTGTGTCGCCACCATTCACGCCGAGAGCAACGCGATCCTGCAGGCGGCGAAAAACGGCGTGATGATCGACGGTGGCACCGTGTATGTGACCGCGAGTCCTTGCTGGAACTGCTTCAAGCAGATCTGCAATTCTGGGCTGCGACGAATCGTGTACGGCGAGTTCTACCGAGACGATCGCATCTTCAATGTGGCCCAGACCCTGGGCATTGAGCTTCACCATCTGCAGCTTCCGCCTACATCTCGCACCAACAAAACTTCAACAGAAGGTTGACAGATTCGCAAACACAGCTAACTCTAGAAAGACATGCTGCGGTTGTCGTTGATGCTGCTCGCCGTCACAGCGGGCGCTCAAACCGCGGGGGCCGACCAGGGCGCCCCGGGTAGGCAAACGTCCAGCGCCCGCTCGCATCGTGCGCGGCCACACCGCGCCGCGAGCTGTGACAGGCGAACGTCCAGGCATGGGGGCAGACGCACGGGCAAGATGACCGGCTGGCCGGTACCTGACAGGGATCTGCTCGCCGAAGAGCCGCCGCGTCCGTCGGGGAATCTGCGCATCTACTCGATCAACTACAAGGACGAAGCCGACGTCAACATCTACAACCCCGACGGCTCGTTCGACGTGCAGTCCCTGGCCGAGATCAACCACATCTTCAAGTGCCGGCGCAGCGGTCTTGAGCACGACATCGACACCCGGCTAATCACCATCCTGTCGAACGTCTACGATCACTTCGGCGAGCGACGAATCGAGCTGCTCTCGGGTTACCGGTTCCAGCGTCGCACGACCAGCAACCACTTCCACGGCACCGCCGCGGACATTCGCATTCCGGGCATCGACCCGAAGAAGATTCGCGCCTACGTCGAGACCCTGGACGCCGGCGGCATGGGGGTTGGCTGGTATCCGAAGGTGGGGTTCGTCCATGTGGATGTGAGGCAGCCGCCGAGCTATCGCTGGATCGACTATTCGCGCTCGAATCCCGACGCCCCCGACCGGCGGCTTCCGCGCGGTTTCAAGCGCAAGAATCCGGAAAGCTAGGCCGGCTACACCTTCGGCCCTGCCTTCCTTTCTTGATCTCCGCGCTGCCCTCCCGTAGCTTGGGGACACCGAAGCCGGGGCTTCTGGAAGCACCATGTCCGCGAAACAGCTCGATTTGCTCGAAGAAAACGGAAAGACGCCCGCAGTGTCGCCCAAGCGAGGACGAGGCGGTGGTGGTCGCGGGAAGGGCGGAAGCGACGACGACGGCGGTGGCCCCATCGAACCCGCGGACGCCTCCCTGGTCGAGGAAGCCCAGCGCCGCTATCTCAACTACGCGGTCAGCGTCATCACCGCGCGCGCGTTGCCCGACGTGCGCGACGGTCTCAAACCCGTGCAGCGGCGGATCCTGTACGCCATGCACAGCGATTTGCACCTGTATCCGGACGCGAGGTTCCGCAAGTCCGCAACCATCGTGGGCGCCGTCATCGGCCGCTACCACCCGCACGGCGACAGCGCTTGCTACGAGGCGATGGTGCGCATGGCACAGGACTTTTCCCTGCGCTATCGACTGGTGGAGGGACACGGCAACTTCGGCTCGCTCGATGGCGACGCTCCGGCCGCCTACCGCTACACCGAAGCGCGCATGGCGCCTTTGGCGATGGAGCTGCTTGATGAAATCAAGCAAGGCACCGTCGACTTCCGGCCCAACTTCGACGGCACGGTGGAAGAGCCGCTGGTGCTGCCCGCGCGGGTGCCGCAGCTTCTGGCCAACGGTTGCGCCGGCATCGCGGTCGGTATGGCGACCAACATTCCGCCGCACAACCTGACCGAGGTGTGCCAGGCCGCCATCGCGCTCATCGACGATCCGAAGCTGGAATGCAAGGATCTGCTCAAATACATCAAGGGTCCGGATTTTCCGACCGGTGCCCTGTGCACCAATACCAAGAAGGAGCTGCGCGAGATCTACGAAACCGGGCAAGGCCCGATCCACCTGCGCGGCGAATGGAAAACCGAGGAGACCAAGAAGGGGGCGTTGCTCATCGTCCTCACCTCGATTCCGTACAACGTCAGCAAGGCCGACCTGGTCGAGAAGATCGCCGCGGTCATCATCGAGAAGAAGCTGCCCATGCTGGTGGACGTGCGCGACGAATCCACCGCCGAGGTGCGCGTGGTGCTCGAGCTCAAGCAAGGCGCCGATCCCGCGCTGGCGATGGCGTACCTCTTCAAGCACACGCCCATCGAGCTTTCCTTCCACGTCAATATGACCTGCCTCGTGCCCACGCAGAACCGCGAGGTCGCTGGGCCCATGCGCCTCAACCTGCTGTCGATCCTGCGTGAGTTCCTCGACTTCCGCGAGGAGGTGGTCACCCGCCGATTCGAGTTCGAATTGGCTGAGCTGCGCCGGCGCATCCACATCCTGCAGGGCTTCGCCACCATCTTCGATGCGCTCGATGAAACCATTCGTATCGTCCGCAAGTCGGACGGCAAGGCCGACGCCGCCGCGAAGCTGATCAAGCGCTTCGGCCTCGACGAGGATCAGACTGACGCCATCTTGGAGCTAAAGCTCTACAAGCTCGCGCGCCTGGAGATCCAGATCATCGTGGAAGAGCTGTCGGCCAAGCGGGCGCGTGCCAAGGAGATCGAGACTATCCTCAAGGACAAGCGCAAGCTGTGGCGCGTGATCCGTGGTGAGCTTTCGGAAATCGCCGCCAAGTTTGCGGATAAGCGCCGCACCAAGGTCGGTGGTGGCGGCGCCGACGACGTCGAATTCCAGGCCGAGGACTTCATTCTCGACGAGGAAGTCACCGTCATTCTCTCGCGCGACGGTTGGCTCAAACGCGTGCGCGAGGTGAAGGATATCTCCACCACGCGTGTGCGCGAAGGCGACGCGGTACTGACGGCCCTGCGTGGTTCCACCAAGGAATTCATGGCGATCTTCTCCAATTTCGGCAGCGCGTACGTGCTGCGCATCCACGACGTTCCGGCGTCCACCGGCTACGGCGAGCCGGTGCAGAAGCTGTTCAATTTTCGCGACGGTGAGCGGGTGGTCGCGGCCTACGTGGTGACCGGCAGCGGCCCGTCGGTGCTGCCGGCCGGCGGCCAGATCATCGGCGTGACCAAGCACGGCTTCGGCTTCCGTTTGAATGCCGACCCACACCGCGAGGTCTCCACGCGTGCCGGCCGTCGCTATGCCAAGCTGGAAGAGGGCGACGAAGTGGTGGGCGTCTTGCCGTTCGTGCGCAAGCAAGCGATCTGCATCGTGACCGCGAAGGCCCATCACTTGATGTGCATGGCCGACGAGGCGGCCGAGCTTGCCAACCCGGGCAAGGGCGTCACCATGATCAAAGTCGAAGACGACGACGCCGTGATGGGCTTCGGCATGGGCGATCCCTATGGCGACGAGCTGCTCATCGCCGAGCTCGACAACGGGAAGAAGGTCGCCCTGGGTCCGGGCCACGACGAGATCACCTCGCGCGGGGGCAAGGGCCACGTTCTGTCCCGCAAGAGCAGAGTGGTGCACGTGCTGCTGCCCGAGTCGGTCCAGGATCCAAAGCTGGTGAACTGAGATGGCCCCCGACAAGTCGTATACCGCTGAACACATCCAAGTCCTGCAGGGGCTCGAGCCGGTCCGGCGCCGCCCCGGTATGTACATCGGTGGCACCGACAGCAAAGGCTACCACCACCTCTTGTGGGAAATCGTCGACAACTCGGTCGACGAGGTCATCAATGGTTATGCCACCCACATCGAGGTGATCCTGCACGAGGATCACAAGTCGATGACCGTGGTCGACAACGGGCGCGGCATTCCCATCGAGATCAAGAAGGAATTCGGAAAGTCCGCGCTGGAGCTGGTCCTGACCACTCTGCACGCGGGCGGCAAGTTTTCGTCGGGGCAGTACGAGTATTCGGGCGGTCTGCACGGCGTGGGGTCGTCGGTGGTGAACGCGCTTTCCGAAGAGATGGTCGCGCGGGTTCGCCGCGACGGCATCGAATGGGAACAGCACTACGCTCGCGGCGAGGCGGTATCCAAGCTCGTGAAGAAGGGGACGGCGCGTGGCACCGGTACCACCATCTTCTTCCGACCGGACCCGCAGATCTTCGGCAAGCAGGAATTTTCGGCGGACACCATCCGTTTTCGCCTGGAAAGCCGGACCTTCCTGCACAAAGGCCTCAAGATCACCTTCAAGGACCAGGCGGCCGGCACGTCGGATGTGCTGCAACACGAGGGCGGCATCGCGGACTTCCTGACCAAGATCATCACCGACCGAGGCAAAGCGCCCACCACGCCGCAGGCCTTTTATTTCCAACGCGACGACGGCGCTCGCATCGAAGCGGCGTTGCACTGGACCGAGTCGCACGAGGAAACCATTCGTTCCTACGTGAACGGCATCCCGACCACGCAGGGCGGATCCCACGAGCAGGGCCTGCGCCAGGCAGTCGTGAAGGCGGTGCGTTCCTTCATCGACGCCTCAGGGCTGGCGCCGAAGAACTTGAATCTGACCGCAGAGGACATCCGCGAAGGCATTGTTGCGGTGCTGTCCATCTACATCCACGAGCCGCAATTCCAAGGGCAAACCAAGGAGCGCCTGGGCAATCCCGAGGCGCAGCAACTGGTCGACTCGGCGATTCGGCCCGCGCTGGAAACCTTCCTGCTTGAAAACCGCACCTTGGGCGCGACCATCGTCGAGCGAATCTCGCTGGCGGCCAAGGCGCGCGAGGCTTCTCGAGCAGCGGCGCAAGCGGTGTCACGCAAGACTGCGATCTCGCACCGCCTGAACCTGCCCGGCAAGCTGGCCGACTGCTCGTCGACGGATCCCGGCAAGAGTGAGCTGTTCATCGTCGAGGGCGATTCCGCAGGTGGCTCGGCCAAACAAGGTCGCGAGCGGCGCTTTCAGGCGATTCTTCCTTTGCGCGGCAAGGTGCTCAACACCGAGCAAGCGTCGCTGCAAAAGGTCCTTTCCAACAAGGAGCTGCAGGATGTGGTGTCTGCGCTCGGCTGCGGCGTGGGCGACACGTTGTCGGTTGAGCGGCTGCGCTACCACAAGGTCATCTTCCTGATGGACGCCGATTCCGACGGCCACCACATCGCGACCCTGCTCTTGACGTTCTTCTATCGCCACCTGCGGCCGCTTATCGAAGGCGGCAACGTCTATCTGGCGCAGCCGCCTCTCTTTCGCATCGACCACGGCAAAGAGACCTTCTGGGCCCTCGACGAGGCCGACCGCGACCGCATCGTGGCGACCTTGCCCAAGAACGCCCGCCCCGAGGTGATGCGGTTCAAGGGCCTTGGCGAAATGCAGCCCGAGGAGCTGAAGCGGACTACGCTCGACCCCGCGACCCGCCGTCTTCTGCGGGTGAGCGTCCGCGATGTGGCGGAGGCGGACCGCATCCTGACCGAGCTGATGGGCAAAGACGTCGAGGCGCGCTTCAACTTCATTATGGAGCATGCGGCGCAGGCAGATCTGGATTTGTAAGAGGGCGCAGAGGGGCGCGCGCAAAGAAGCGGGCGCGGAGAGGCTCTACCTTCGGCCGCGGCCGCCGCCGAAGTGCGTGCCGCCACTGCGAGAAGCTGGCGCGGAAAAGTTGCGTGGGGCCGGCGTCGTGGCGGAGGGAGAGGCACCTCGGGGTGCTGCAAGTCCACCGGGTGCGTTTCGCGGCATGACTCCGGCGGGGGCAGGCGCCGGGCCATGCGCGGGTCCGCCCACCATTGGTGTCATTGGCGCGGCCCGATTGACGCCCGGGGCGGGGGCTACCCCTCGCGGGGCCATCGGGGCGCCGCGATAGCCGCCGTTCCAGCCGCCGTAGCGTGCGGGGCGCGGAACGGTGGTGATCCTGGGCGCGACGGCGTGGCCGCGGAAGAACGCCCCGTGCCTGTAGTACACCGGGTAATGGGCGCGATAGTAGTAGTGATAGTACGGCCAGTAGGTCCAGAAGAACGGATCGTACGGCCCTTCCCAGTAGAACCAGGGGCCGACGGTGGCGAACATGGGCGACCACGGGCGCCAGAAGTGGCGGTGTGGGCCGATCATGAAGCACCAGCCGCCTCCGTACGCGGCAAGGATCGGATGCGCCCCGTAGTAGCTGTAGGATTCGCCGGCGTAGCCGAAGTCGGTCGGGTCTCCGATGAAGTAGTAGCACCCGTTCTCATAGCTGAACAGACGCAGATCGAACGGAGGATAGGCGTGCATGTGGCGTCCGGCGGTACCGTCCCAGGTGACGCCGGGATCGATCCGACTGTCCACCGGATGCGGCCCTTCGAAGCAGTAGCCCCCGCCCGCGGCCTGCACCGCCGGTCCTTCCACGTAGGGCGGGATGGGGGGCGGTGGTCCGGCCTGATCGGCGGTCGCGGGCTCGGCGTAGTCCGGGGGCATCGCTTGCTGTGCCTGCGCGACGCGCCCGGCGAACGAGGCGGCGAAAAGGATGGCGAGCGATCGAAGCATGCGAGTCATGGACCCCACGAGTTGTTCCTGTTGGTTTGCCCTTGGTTCTGCTACAGCAAGACCGAAGCCAAGCCGAATTCGGCACAAGCCGCCGATTTTCTTGGTGGTTGTAGCCTCACGTGAGCCTCGCTGTGGTGCAAAAGCTCGCCTGAAGTGTGAATGTGCTTCACGGGGCCGGTTTCCCGATGCAAACTTCCCGCCCGATATCGACATCCAGACAGGAGCCGCCATGTCCATCGAAACCCAGCTTCAAGATCTGCTCAAAGAGTCCATGCGAAATCGCGACACCCGCACCGCGGACTGCGTGCGGATGATCAAGACCAAGCACATGGAGAGGCGGACGGCGGCTGGATTCAAGGGCCCGCTCGACGACGCGCTTTGGCTGGACGTCATCGCGTCGTACCAGAAGCAGCTTCGCAAGGCGCGCGAGGAATACGCCGGGCTTGGCCAGCGTGGCGCGGAGAACCTGCCGCAGATCGATTACGAGATTGAGGTGTGCAGCCGATTCTTGCCCAAGCTGGCGGGCGAGGACGAGGTGCGCGCAGCGGTGAAGGAAGCCATTGCCAGGCTCGCGATCACCGACGCCAAGCAGGCCGGCAAGGTTATGGGCGACATCATGAAGACCCAGAAGGGCAAGTTCGACCCGGCCATGGTCAAGCGCCTGGCCGAGGCAGAGCTGGCCCCCAAGTAACCGGAGGATCAGCCCAGGTTCGCGATCCGCAGCGCGGTCAGGATCATGCGCGTCGCGGGAGATTGGTTGAGCGTGTAGAAATGGACGCCCGGCGCGCCGCCGGCCAGAAGCCCGATGCACTGGGCGGTGGCCTGCGCCAGACCGAGTTGCATGGTCGCGACCGAATCACCCGCCCGGCGATTCAGCTCGTCGCGGAGAAGGGGAGGCAAGGTCGCACCGCACATGCGCGTGATGCGATTGATCTGCGCCGCGTCGGTGATGGGCATGATGCCAGGGATGATGGGAATGGTGATGCCCGCCTTGCGCGCCCGCGCGACGAAGTCGAAGTAGAACCGGTTGTCGAAAAAGAGCTGGGTGATGATGAAGTCGATCCCGGCTTTCACCTTCTTGACCAGGTTGTCCATGTCCTGTTCCAAATCCGGGCACTGCGGGTGTCCTTCGGGATATCCGGCCCCGGCCAGGCACAGCTGGTCGCCGTAGCGCTGCCGGATGAAGGCCACCATGTCCGAGGCGTGCAGAAATCCGCCCGGCGACTGTACGAAGTCCTGTGCGTCGGCGGGCGGATCACCGCGCAAGGGAATCAGGTTCTCGATTCCGCTCTTCACCAGGCGGTCGATCAGGTTGGCGATCTCGTCGCGTCTGGCGGCGACCGCGGTCAGGTGCGCCATCGCGCACATGCCTTCCTCGCGCTGGATGCGCGTGACCAAGTCCACCGTGCGATCTCGGGTCGATCCGCCGGCGCCGTAGGTCACCGACACGAAGTCCGGCGCCAGTTCTTTGAGGTCGCCAATCGCGCGTGCGAGGTTGGCCGCACCAGCGTCGGTCTTGGGCGGAAAGAACTCGAAGGAAAATAGCCGCTTGCCCGAGGAGAACAGGTTGGAGATCTTCATAATCGCTAGAGTCCTAGCGCGCAAATGCCCCGTCGCCAAGGCGCTGATGGAGATCCCACGCGGTCCTGCCTCCGCGCGACCTCGCTTGCTGCTTTCGCGTGCGGCCGAGGTGTGCGATCTTCCCATCGGCCGCCATCCGACTGTTTCCTCCGTACCTCCCGACCAAGCAAGGTTCTTCTATGGCACACACAGCTCGCATTGATCGATTCGCGCCTCCACTCGTGCTCCTCGTCGCGGCCGGCCTTGGCTGCGTCGGCGCGCAACCGCAGGTCTCGAAAGCACCGCTGGTTCCTGCGGACACGCGTGCCGCAGGCGTGCTTGCCCCGGACATCGATCAACTTGTCTCGCAGATGACCCTGGAGGAGAAGGTCGGCCAGATGACCCAGGCTTCGCGCCCGGCCTTGCAAGGGGCCGAGGTGCGCGAGCTCGGCCTCGGCTCCGTGCTGAACGGCGGCAACGACATGATTGCCCCCAACACGCCAACCGGCTGGGCCGATGCAATTGATCGTCTGCAGATGCAGGCATTGGGCACACGCCTCGGGATACCCCTTGTGTACGGCGTGGACGCGGTCCACGGGAACGCCGAGATGCGTGGGACGACGGTGTTTCCGCATAACATCGGTCTCGGCGCGACTCGCAATCCCGAGCTGGTCGAAAAAGTCGGCAAGGTGGAGGCCGAAGAGATCGCCGCCTCCGGAGTTCGCTGGACCTTCGCCCCGTGCATCGCGGTGCCGCGTAACGAACGCTGGGGGCGCACCTACGAGGGCTTTGGCGAGACGCCCGAGCTGGCCAGCATGTTTGCGCCGGCGGCCGTGCGCGGGTTGCAGGGCGAAAAGCTTGGGTCGCCTGAATCGGTCATAGCGTGCGCCAAACACTTCCTGGCCGACGGCGGCACCAAGGACGGCATCGACCAGGGCGACGCGGTCATCTCCGAAGAGGAGCTGCGCGCGATCCACCTGCCCGGCTACGCGGCCGCGGTCAAGGCGGGCGTGGGCAGCATCATGGTCTCGTACTCGAGCTGGAACGGCGAGCGGATGCACGGGCAGAAACACCTCATCACCGACGTGCTCAAGGGCGAGCTTGGCTTCCAAGGCTTCGTGGTTTCCGACTGGGAGGGCATCGACAAAATGGGCGGGAGCTACAAGGAGAACGTGCAGAACGCGATCAACGCCGGCGTCGACATGGCGATGTGCTCGGGCAACTACCACACCTTCATTCGCACGGTGAAGTCGCTGGTCAGCTCGAACCGCATCTCGATGTCGCGTATCGACGACGCCGTCCGTCGCATCCTGCGCGTGAAGGCGGCTGCCGGCCTGTGGGAGCACCCGATGGCGGATCGCGGGCTCGCCGCACAGGTTGGCGATGGCGAGCACCGGGCCGTCGCACGCGATGCCGTTCGGCAGAGCGCGGTCCTGCTCAAGAACGACAAGCACGTCCTGCCGCTCAAGAAGGGCATGCGGATTCACGTCGGCGGCAGCAAGGCCAACGATATGGGCGCCCAGTGCGGCGGGTGGACGGTGGGTTGGCAGGGGCATCTCGGCGCCGTCACGCCGGGCACGACCATCTTTTCCGCGGTCGAGCGCGCGGCCGGCGGCAAGATCACGGTATCGAACGGCGCCACCGGCGGCGCATCGGCGGACGTGGTGGTGGTGGTCGTGGGCGAAACGCCTTACGCCGAGATGTCCGGCGACAGCAAGGATCTGACCTTGTCGAGCGCCGACCGTTCGGCCATCGCCGAAGCCCGCAAGTCGGGCAAGCCGGTGGTCACCGTGCTCGTCACCGGGCGTCCTCTG
>CAZBIU010000210.1:0-12162 GCA_964491625.1 uncultured Myxococcales bacterium | reverse complement strand
CGGACAAGGCTTCCTGGTCGAGAGCGAGGAGAGATCGTGCCGCCACCGGCCCGGTCGGGTTGCCGTCGAAGTCCACCAACAAGGTGCCCGGCTTGCTGCCCGCCGCGAAACGCCCGACCCGCACCGGCATGGCTGCAGGCAGGGCTTGCACCGGGGCAGTGGCAGAGGACCGAGATTTCGCACGCATGTGCAACCGCAAGACTAGAGCACTGCCGCCAGAGTGCCTAGTCCCCTTTTTGGGGGATGGTCAGGCGGGCCATGATGGCCCTATCATTGACCGGTGACGACCAGCAGGACAGAGTCGTTGGAAGGAACGCTGGCGGCGTAGCTCGTCGTCTTGCTTCCCAAATCTGTGGCCGCCCAGACGTCGCGTACCGTCGCGGTCGCCCCGAGACCAATGTCGGCGAAACGGGCAGTGATGGTCGCGGTCGCTGTGCTCCGGTTGAGTAGAAGGATGGCCCGTCGATTGGTTCCCGATAGCACCTTGCTGTAAACCTGTAGTCCTCCGCTGTCGCTGACCTTCGTCCCCTGTTTGGCAAGCGGATCCTGATCGATCGCGATCACCTCGCTGTTGGTCAAGACGCTCTCGGTGTCGGCGCTCATGCTGTCCAGCTTGTTGCCAGCCAAAAGCGGCGCGCCCGAGATCGCCCACATGGCCATGTGGGTTCGGTTTTGCGCGACGGAGAATCCCGACATGCCGACGATGAGCATGTCCGGATCATTGTAGTGCCCCGGGCTTTGCGCCGTCGCATGTTGGGCCGAGTCGAAGTTGGCGAAGACCTTGCTGATATCGGGCGCACTGCCGTAGTAGATAATGTCCTGGCTGGTGCGCCACATGGTCGACATGCTTGGTGCCCAGTTCCATGGGCTCTGGTTTCCCCAGTCGCACACCGAAAGCACCATCGGTCGCCCGGTTTGCGCGGTGGCCTTCTTGATGGAGTCGCTGATGGCCTGGTACGCGGTCTTCGGGTCGAGGCCCTCCGAATTGCCGCCGCACCAGTCGACTTTGACGAAATCGAAGCCCCACTTCGAAAACTGGAGGAAGTCCTGATCGTAGTGGCCCTCGCTGCCCGATCCCGGAGCCGCCGGCCGCCCAGTCGGGTAGTAATAGCCACATCCATCTTTGCCAGCGTCGGTGTAGATCCCCGCCTTGAGACCCTGCCCGTGGATGTAGTCCGCGATGGCCTGCATCCCGCCCGGCCAATCAGAGGCGACGACGGTGATGTTACCGGAGCTGTCGCGCGCTCCTTGCCACCAGCCCTCGTCGATGTTGACGTATTGGTACCCCGCCGCCTTGAGGCCGCTTGCGACCATGGCGTCCGCTTGCCCCTTGATGATGTTGTAGGTAATCGTGGCCGCAAAGCTGTTCCAGGACGCCCAGCCCATGGGTGGCCCCGATGAGCTGTCGGTCGTGCCACCGTCGTCCGTAGTGCCGCCCGTGCCCCCGAGAGCGCCGCCATTTCCGCCGGTCGGGCCGCCGTCTCTGCCGCCAGACACGGTGTTTCCGCCGCTGCCGGAGGTGTCGCCCCCGGTCGAGCCACCCGAGCCGGAACCGCCGGACCCGGAGGCCCCGCCACCACTCGCGCCGCTGGAGCCGGTCTTACCGCCGCTGCCAGTGATGCCGCCCGAGCCGCTTCCACTGCTGCCTCCCGCGCCGCCGGAGCCGGTCTTGCCGCCGCTGCCAATGATGGCCCCCGAGCCCGAGGTCCCGCCGCTCGCACTGGTGGCTCCCGCGCCGCCGGAGCCGGTCTTACCGCCGCTGCCAGTGCCGGCGCCCGAACCGGAGGTCCCGCCGCTGCCAGTGCCGCCTCCCGCGCCGCCGGAGCTCGTCCTGCCGCCGCTGGCTGTGATGCCCCCCGCCTCGCCGCCGGCACCGGTGACGCCCCCCGAGTCGGTAACTCCGCCACTGGCGCCAGCAGCACTCGTGCCGCCGGAGCCGGCCTTGCCACCGCTGGTCGTCGACGAACCGCCCTTGCCGCCCGTTCCAGGCCCGGAGGACTCGGACGAGCATCCAAGCCCGGTCGCAATCAAGATCGCGGCAATTCCGCCGATCCGGACCGTCCTCGAATCACCGACAGAAAGCGCCACAAGCTTACGCATGACGCTGCTCCTTTCGCGGAGGTGGAAACGTTTTCGTCTGCACGCAACCAGCCATATCACGGCTCCGGCGTCTTTTTGGGTAAGGTCGACTCAACTGAGGCTTAAGAGTACCCTCGGACAATTCGCACGGCGATGGTTGGGATGTTCGAAGTAGGGTCTATTTGTGAAGGAATCGCGCTCCATCTGCCTGCGCTTGGTCGCGGGCTGGCGCTGTTACATTTCGACGCGCACGCCGAGGGAAGGCAGGAACACGCGCAGGCTTTGCTGGGACATGCTGCCGTCGGATTCCCGGGTGACTTGGTAAACCTCGCGGGTGCGCGTGGTGTTGACGATCTCCGCATAGGCGGTCAGCGTGAACGCGTCGAAGAGGAAGCGTCGCTCGGCGCGCAGATCAAGCTGGTAGAAGAGCGGCAGGCGCACGAACGTCTCCTCCTGCCCGTTGTTGACCAGCACCGGGCGGCCCGTGTTGAGGTGCCAGCGCGCCCCCAGCTCGTACGCGCCCAGGCGGTAGCCGACGATCGCATTTAGGATGTGGCGCTGGTCCCAATCCGACGGACCGATGACCCCGCCGCCCAGGGAGCGTTCGTTCTGCGACAGCGTGTACGCAATCCAGCCATGCAAGCGATGGGTCAGCGACCTGCGAATCATGACCTCCAATCCGTACGAGCGGGCCTCGCGGCGGACCAAGAAATCAGGAGCGAGTGGATTTGGCTTGGTGAGGGTCGGATCGCGCAGGTCGGTCAGCACGTATTCCTGCAGGTAGCCGGTAAGCTCCAGCTCCACGCCAGCCAGGTGTCGGGTACCGACGCCAAGAGCGCCTTGCCACGAGGTCTGCAAACCGTAAAGCGAAAGGCCGAAGTCCTGGGCCGCGGGCAATTGCACGCCGAGACTGGGCGGTTGCGAGAACCTGCCGCCGCTCGCGGAAAGCCAGGTGTCGGCGTCCAAGAGAAGGCGAGAAGACAGTCGCGGGCCCAGGTCCTGCTTGGTGGTTCCGCTGATTGTGTAGCTGTCCCAACGAAGACCTGGCGTGATAGTCAGTCGAGGCGTCACGCGAACCGTCGTGCTTGCATAAAGTCCCAGCAAGGCCGAGGTACGCTTGCTTGCCAAGTCTGACGATCCCTCGCCCAAGTTGGTGGAAGGCCAGAATCGCTCCATTTTGCCGTCGCTGCCGAGATCCAGGTCCCAGCGCCGCGTCCGGCGCCGATAGGCGAAGCGGGGAAAAATGCCCACGGCGGACGCGGTAACAGAATAAACATTCTGTACGATGGGCGCGGTACTGTGGTCGTATCCAAGCGCCAATTGCAGATTGAGCTGTCCCTGGCCAAGCTCGCGTTCGGCCCGAACACTGACGCGATGGAATTGCAGCACGTACTGATTGCTGAAGTCATTCTCACCGACGCGATAATTGAGGTCGTCGTCCGAGCCAAAACAGAGCAGCGTCAGTCTCCATCCGCGCACCTTGCGGTCGACGCGCAACTGATAGTCCCAATACGAAAGCTTCACGTCGCTGCGGAACAGTGACAGCAAGGTCCCGGTGTAGGAATAGCGGAAGGCCGCGGCGACCGCGCCGTTTCGATCCGGCAGCGGAGCGGACACCAGCGCGCCCGCGTCGTACAGGCGCAAGTCCGCCGAGGCGTGCAGCCGGTCCTCGGGCGGGGCACGGGTTTCCGTGGCCACCACGCCGGCCACATAGCGCCCGAACTGCGCGGGATAACCGCCCGGATAGAAGGACATGTCGTCGAAGAAATACGGATGAATCACCGAAGGTCCGAGCGCAAGGTGGAACAGCAGTGGAACCTCCAACTGGTCGAGGAAGTAGCCGGTGTTGCCGGGATTGGACCCACGCACGGCGTAGATTGGCGCCGGCCATGCCACCGCGGCGACGCCGGGTAGCGATTCGATGGTCCGAATTGGATCGCCGAGCGAGCCCGGCGTCGCCGTCAGCTCGGGGCCGCGCAGATCCACGCTGGGCTGGTCGCGCTCGGCGGTCACAACGGTTTCGTAGATCGGCAGGTTGGGCCGTGGCACAAGGCGAAGCTGCACGGGCGTCTGCTCGGTGCAGGCGTTGACAGTGGCCGACAGCGACTCGTAGCCCGGCGCGCGCACCGATAAGTCGACCGGGCCGCAGCCCACCGCCAGCGCGAAGTGTCCGTCGTCGTCGGTTTCGGCTTTCGCCGTCGTGCCGTCGGCGAATCTTGCCGTCACCACTGCGGCCAGCACGGCTCCGCGCGATCCCTTGGCCAGAACTTGTCCGCGCAAGGGTGTCGTGCCAGCAGCGTCGATCGGGGGAAAGGGCAGGGGGTTCGCGCAAGTCGCCTCCGTGACGCCCGCGTCCGCGGCTGCTGGGTTGAGCGCCGCCCGGGCCGGGGTGCAGTCGGATCCCGCGTCGATGGGCGCGACCGCGAGCACGGCGACCATGAGCAAGAGCACGCTCACGGCAGGTGGGTCACCCAAAGGCCGTCGTACGGGGAAGCCAGGCGATTTCGGCTTAGGAACGCGACGATCGTGCCCGGCGCCAGCAGGTCCGCGTCGGGCGACACATCGGCCGAGATCCCCGGATCCACGGCCACGTTATACACATCTTGCGCCAGCACCGTCTTTGTCCCCGTGGCCAGGTCGACGAGGGTCAAGTCCCCCGTCGATGTCGACAGTTGCCAATTGAGCAAGGCCAGCGCACGCGTGCGGCCGAGCGCCACCACGCGGCCGCCGGTGGCGATCACGTGCGACGTTCCTGCGTCAGGATCGACGAGGTAGATGTCCTGGCGATTGACGTCGAAAGCGCTCGATCCGGCGAGTAGTAGGCCGTCGCTGGTCTCCCACAGGGCGCAGGGAACCGAGCCTTCCGGGCTAAGCACGACCCGCGGCCGGGTCGGATCGTCCGCGGATACGACGAACACGGTGAACACCACCGCGCTCGCCGCCAAGCGATAGTCGGCCGAAAACCAATAGCGGCCGTCGCGGGTAAACATCGTGTTCCCACCGTCAGGCTCGTGCGTAACGGCGACGGGCAAGTCGCTGGTGCTTCTGCTGGATCGTAGGCCGATCTCGTTCCAAATCGCAAAGCCCGTCGGATACCCGCCCGTGGACAGTAGGGTCCACCACTCGTCGTGGCCCGGACGCCACTGGCCGAAGTCGCCGATAGCCTGACCGAGGCTGGACTTGTCGAGCCACGCGCGGTTGCCGGTGGTCCAGTCGAAGAGGAGAAGCCGGGGCTCGCGGTTCGAATCACTGCCCTGAAACATGAGGACGTGGCCGTCGCTTGATGCCGACACGAATTGTGTTTGTCCTGCCTCCGAGGGAAGACTGGTCGAGACCAGGCTCTCGGTGTCGAGCAGAGTGAAGGGCGAATCTCCCGATGGACCCTCCCAAGAGAGCAGCAGCTCTGGCGCGACGTCGCTGTCGACGGCCGCGAACTTGAGCGTCCCGACCACCGAAAGGATGACCTCGGGGGTGCTGCCGGGCCGGTCGCGCATGACGCGGCTGCTGACGGCGATCTCGTCGCTGGACCCCACCGTCCCGTAGTACAGGTCGTCGCCGATGAAAACCGGCTGGGCGTCGGTGAGCGGGCTGAGATCGGTGGCGTGGTCCAAATCGAAGAGCGTGCTGTCAACGAAGACGCGGGACCGACTGTGCGAGAGAAGATAGCCAGGACTGTCGGCGGCCGGCGGCCCCAGGACTTCTTCCTGCCCGGTAGCAAGATTGAATCGCGCGACCTGGGTCTCAAAATCGGGCGCACCGTCGACCGATTGCACGAAAAGCAGCCTGCCTTGGCTGTCCGTGTGGGGGATGTAGGTTGCGGGATCACCATCGGCTCCAATGACTACATTCGGCACCGTCGGCGCCAAGTTGTTCAGGTTGTTCGGCGTGACTTCTTCGGCCCCGTAGGCCAACCGGTAGAGGTCGACCTCCGGCACCGATTGGGGGCCGGCTTGTCGGACAGGGCCTGCAACGAGCAGGTTGGACGCGACACCGTCAGCTTCGGAAGCCGTGAAAAAGACGGCGGCTGGCGTTCGATCAGGGAGTAGGTGCTGACCTTCGGGTGGGTCACCGGCTGACAAGCACCCGAGCGCCAGACACGCGCCTGCCGTGGCAAAGAGCGGCTGAATTTGGCGGGCGCTGCGGCGCACGTAACGCATCGGCGGTAGGATCGCGCAGAACTCGCAGGCGGTCCACCTTGCCGTGTAACTGTGTCGATGGCCACACGGCGTGGTAGCATTTCCCGGATCCTTGTTCCGCCGGGTTTAGATACGCGAGAGGATTCGAGGTCACTAATAGATATGGGGTATCTCCTATGACGAAGTATGCTGCCGGAAAGCGTCTGCACCTAGCCGCCGTCGCCACGGTGCTCGGTGCTGCATTGGCAGGCTGTAACTCGCACCTCTTGCTCGAAGCCGACGACGCGGGCGTCGTCATCATCAAGGCGCCACCGCCGCCACCGCCGCCGCCCCCACCGCCGCCCGCGGATGACGCTGGCGTGGTCGGAGGAACTGATCCTTTCGGCGACCCGGGCGTCACCCATCCGGACGCCGCCCCAAAGAAGGATTCCGCCGTATCCAACCCAGACGCCGCCGTCCAGACCGGCCCGGATGCGGCCCCGCAGCAGACCCCGGATGCGCAGGTGAAGACTCCCGACGCACCGCCAACACCCGATGCTATGGTGCCACCCGACTACGGCCCCGACCTCGGTCCCGATTTGCCGGTTGAAGATCCGAAGTGTCCGTCGGGCGAGTACCGCGTGCACGTGCGCGACGTTTGGTCGAGCGCCGTGGATCCGCCGAGCCTGAAGAAGCTGACCTCGCCGCCCCTTGAGGTGCAAGTCATCGACACCGGCAACAACTGGGTAAAGTACGGCGCCCGCAAGGACTCCGGCGACCCCGGCTGCACCTACTATTCGGTGTGCCTGCCAACCTCTGTCACCAAGATCGCAATCGATGCGATCGGGGACAACGCCTGTCCAACCGGCAATGCGTCGGGAACCTTCGACATCTCGTCTTTCAAGAACGCGACCGACGTCTGGCTCGAACACCAGGGTACGGACGACAGCACGATTCAAAATGACTACCAATCGGCCACCATTGGCAGCAAAGCCTTCCATCTCGTGTCCGACTCGAAGCAACTTGTCCACCCCGCCTGCAGTGTCGGCACGCCGCCCAACACGACGGTACCCGACGGCTACACCAAGGTTCACTTCCGCTGGCCGTGGAACGATCCGACCGATCCCGCCACCCCGTACCCGGGCTCGGGCTGCCCGGCGTCTACCCAGCGCGACCCCGTCACGAAGACCTGCCCGTTCGATCTGAAGGGCAAGATCGGCTTCACGGTGCCGCCTTATCCGTCCAGCCTCAAGGTCACTGGCTTGAGTGGCTGTGAGATGACGGCGGTGCTCGAGTTCCAGGACAACAGCTGCCCCTGGTACTACGTGCTGGTCCCGAACTCGGACTGGCCCACCTCGGGCACCATGCCCAGCATCGTCTTCCGCTACCCCGACGATAGCAAGAACCTGTACACCAACGGCATCGCGCTGCCTCCGCGTTCGGCGAGCGAGTATTGGATCGCCTACGCTGGAGCGCCCGACAACACCATCGCGTCTGGAACGTGCTGCCTGGATTGGTCGCTCCAGACCAACAGCTACTTCATCTACACGGACAACCCGGGTCCCGGCTACACGAGCTGTGGCGGCTCGGTCAAGCCCGTCGATCCGTGCAGCCCGCCGCAGCCCAGCGGCTACCATACGGTTCACTTCCGCTACCTGTGGGCGGGCCAGAAGACCTTCACCTTCTTCCCAAGCCTGGACCTTATGCCCAAGTGGATGGAGATGGAGGTGAACGGAACCGGCAGCGCGCTGAAGGTGATCTGCCAGCGCGAGCAGGATCGACCCTGGTACGAGTGCCCGGTGCCCGATTCGGCGTTTGGCACCGCTACAACCTGGCGCGCCGTCGACAAGCTGCACGATCCGGAATGGAACACGGTCAAGCCGTGGCCATTGGCGAAGGATCCCGGGGAGTACTGGATCCGTTGGTACTACGGAAAGCCTGACATCCCCCGCAGCGTGGACCCGCCGAACTTCATGGTGTTCAACTACTATCCCGACGGCACCAACGGCGACTGGTCCGCGACCAGCGACTGGAACGATTCCATGTGCGCGCCCAAGCCGCCGGCCACGCCAGTGAACGTTGGCTTCGGCAACGGTGCGTGGTTCCCGTACAAAAAGACCCAGTACAAGTATCCCTACGGGGCCTCGCTCGCCTATCTGTATCCGGCGGCAAACCAAAGCAAGGTACAGGACCTGCTCGACGCCTTCGTCTGGGAGCGGTACAACCTATGGAAGCAGAACTGGGTCGAGTTCGACAACGACGCCTGCGGCAACGGCACCGCTCGCGTGCACAGCGATATCCCGGAGGGAACGGTCAGCGAAGGCCAGGGCTACGGCATTGCCATCGCAGCCGCCATCGGCGACAAGGACCTGGTCGACAAGCTGTGGGCATTCGTGCGCCATTTCCGATCCGAAAAGAAGTACTGCTCGCTGATGGGCTGGATCTGGACCCAAAGCAGCGATTGCTTGAGTGTCGACCAGCCGGGCAGCGACGACAGCGCCTTCGACGGTGACGTCGACATTGCCATCGGCCTGGTGTTCGCCGCTCTGCAATGGCCGAACGACTACACCGACATTGCCATCTCCTGGCTAAAGAGCATGGAGTGCGAGGTCAACTCCAAGTATGGCGACGGGCTCAACTACCCGAGCGCCGGGGATAGCTGGGACAAGAACTGCCAAGACGCGAATCACTGCGACTACGATCCCAAGACCAACAACACCGTCTACGTGGATTACTATCCACCGGGATACTTCCGTGCGTTCGGCGACTTCATGGCCGCCAAGCTGTCGGGCGACGACAAGGCATCAAACGGCCAAAGTCACCACGACTTCTGGTACACGACCGCTCAGGGTGTCTGGGAGTTGGTCGAGCGCTGCTACGACCAGAGCGGTGTGCACCCGGGCCTCATGGGCGACCAAGGCCACCTCGACAAGCCGTGCACCTCAGGCGGCGGCGAGCCCTACGAGTGGGGCCGCTCGCTCTGGCGCCTGGCCATCGACGCTGCCTGGTTCGGAGACAACGCGAGCCTGCCGGAGAACGCATCCGGCTCTTCGAAGCACTACACCGGCAAGACGCGCATACAGGCGAAGATGGACAACATCCAGGACTTCTACACGAACTTCTATAAGAACAACCCGCCTGAAACCAACGCGAACCGGTTCTCGACCATCTGCGACCGACTGGGCACGGATGGGACCGTCACCAACTGCGATTCAGCCTACGGCCACAACTCGTACACGGTGAACCTGGCCATGTGCCCCTACGTCACCCTGTTCAACGACGGCAACGCCACCACGAAAGACGTCCGGCGCGAGGCCCTGGAAGAATCGGTCTCCACAACGGTGCAGAACGATCACTACTTCCAGGAATCGCTCGGCGTGTACTCGATGCTCTTCTTGAGCGGCAACTTTCCGGACCCGATGATGGTGCCGGGCAACTAGTCCTCGACCGCAGGGTAATGCAATCAGCTGGCGCCGTGGATTTCGTGCGCTGGCTAGGCGCGAGGAGGGCGAATACTCCACGCATTCAACCGACGAGCAACGCCGCCAGCGCGCGAAAGACCAAGCCGGATGGTTGCAGAACGTCGCGGTCGAGGCACTGGCATTCGCGTGAGATCCGGAAAACGCGGCTACCGCGACCACTCCCCGTTGTCCGTTAAGGTGTAAGCTTCTCCGATGAGGAACCACACCAAACCGGACATCGCATCCAGCAAGGACGTTCATTTCGGGCTGGACGTCGAGTCGATCAAGCGCAACTTCCTGGAGAACCTGTTCACCCTCCGGGCGAAGTTTCCCGAGGTCGCGACGCCCAACGACAACTACTTGGCGCTGTCGTACACGGTCAGGGCGCGGCTGCTGCACCGCTGGATTCACACCTCGCATACCTATTTCTCCCAGGCCAGCCGCACGGTCGCCTATCTGTCCGCGGAATTCCTCATCGGGCCGCAGCTCGGCAATAACCTCGTCAGCTTGGGTATTGGGGAGCCAACCCGCCAGGCGATGGAAGAGCTTGGCCTGTCGCTCGACGAGCTTTTGGAACAGGAGGAAGAGCCCGGCCTCGGCAACGGCGGCCTCGGTCGTCTGGCGGCGTGTTACCTCGATTCGCTGGCTACGCTGGAAATTCCCGCCACCGGCTACGGCATCCGCTACGAGTTCGGCATTTTCGACCAGGACATCAAAGACGGCTGGCAAGTGGAAGTCCTGGACCACTGGCTGCACCTGGGCTTTCCGTGGGAGATTCCCCATCCCGAGATCGCGTTTCAGGTCGGCTTCGGCGGGCGCACCGAACACTTCCTCGACGACAAGGGCCATTACAGGGTCCGCTGGGTGCCGGATCAGATCCTGAAAGGCTTCCCCAACGACACGCCCATCCTCGGCCACCGCACCAACACGGCCAACATGCTGCGCCTGTGGCAGGCGCAGGCGTACACGTCGCTCGATCTGCAAGCCTTCAACGTGGGCGACTACCGCCGCGCCGTCGAGGAAAAGGCGCTGTCGGAGAACATCACCAAGGTCCTTTACCCGAACGACGAATCGGAAGCGGGTAAGCTTCTGCGCTTGCAGCAGCAGTACTTCTTCGTGTCGTGCTCGCTGCAGGACATGATCCGCATTTACATGCAGCACGAGACCACCATGGATCGCTTCCACGAAAAGTACGCGATCCAGCTCAACGACACGCACCCATCGCTGACCGTGGCCGAGCTGATGCGCATCCTGGTCGACGAGAAAGAAATGCCGTGGGAAACCGCGTGGGAGATCACCACCAAGACCCTTGGCTACACCAACCACACGCTCATGCCTGAGGCGCTGGAGACTTGGCCCTTGCGCCTGATGCAGAAGCTTCTGCCCCGGCACGTGGAGATCATCTTCGAGATCAACCGGCGCTTCCTGAACGAGATCCGACTGCGCTACCCGAGCGATGCCGAGCGCCTCGCGCGCATGTCGATCATCGACGAGCGTGGCGAGCGGCGCGTGCGCATGGCGCACTTGGCAACCATCGGCAGCCACGCGGTGAACGGCGTGGCCAAGCTGCACTCGGATCTTCTGCGCGAGACCGTGCTGCGCGACTTCGCCGAGCTGTGGCCCGAAAAGTTCAGCAACAAGACCAACGGCATCACCCCGCGCCGATTCCTGATGCTGGCCAATCCCGGGCTGACCGCGCTCATCACCGAGGCCATCGGCGACAAGTGGATGTCCGACCTGATGCGGCTGCGCGATCTCGAGAAGCTCGCCGACGACGCCGCTTTTCAAGAAAAGTGGCGTCAGGTCAAGCTTGAAAATAAGCGCGCGTTGGCTTCCGCCGCCTGGGAGAAGAACAAGCTGCAATTCGAACCGGACACCATGTTCGACGTGCAGGTCAAGCGCATCCACGAGTACAAGCGCCAGCACCTCAACGTTCTGCACGCCATCGCGCTGTATCGACGCCTGAAGCTTGATCCAAAGCGCGACGAATCCCCGCGCACGATCATTTTCGGCGGCAAGGCGGCGCCCGGATACCACACGGCCAAGCTGATGATCAAGCTCATCCACAGCGTGGGCGAGGTCATCAACAACGATCGCGAGATGCAGGGACGGCTGCGCATCATCTTCCTGCCCGACCTCAACGTGAAGAACGCCCAGCGCATCTACCCGGCTGCGGATCTGTCGGAACAGATCTCCACCGCGGGCAAGGAAGCTTCCGGCACCGGCAACATGAAGTTCGCGCTCAACGGCGCCCTGACCATCGGCACGCTCGACGGCGCCAACATCGAAATCCGGGACGAGGTGGGCGAGGACAACTTCTTCCTCTTCGGGCTTACTGCAAAGGACGTGCTGACCATGCAAGCGGAAGGCTACCGGCCGCGCGACATCTACAGCCAGAGCCACGAATTGCACGAGGCCATTGATCTGCTCAGCACCGGATTCTTTTCACGGGGCGATCGTTCGCTATTCCAGGGATTGGTCAGACAGCTCCTCGAACGTGACGACTT
>CAZBIU010000209.1:0-12174 GCA_964491625.1 uncultured Myxococcales bacterium | reverse complement strand
CTTCAGGGGCAAGTTGATGGCCATCGTGCAGTCTACGACCACCGCCGGAACGATCACGTTCGACCTCCGGCTCTCCACGGGTGGCTCCGTGGACATCACGACAGCGACACCCTAGGACGCCAAGGAGGGCAATGGAAATCAAGAGCGGTTAGACGGAATTCGGACGCTGCCGCCACTGCGTATCACGACGGCGTCTGCCATCCAATTTCCCAATGAAGAATAACGCATTCCATCGAGGCGCCTCTTGCGATAATACTCATGCGCATCATGCGGCTTCGATCTGCAGGTTGATGTGAGAAAACAAGGAGCGCTCATGAAATACGGAAACCATGGTCGTAGCGTCGTGCTCGCACTATCGCTTTTGTGCGGTGCGTGTTCTAGCGACTACTCGAGTTCCTCCAACCAATCGGGGGGCTCCAAGAGCACGTCAAGCCAGGGCGGCAGTGGCGGATCATCCGCCAGCGGCGGGCGGACAAGCTCAGGCGGCAGCGGCGGCCAGGGCGGCGCAACCACCAGCGGAACGGGACCGAGCTGCAGCGCGACCAGCGTCACTCCCTGTGGGGGCGACGTGGTCGGGTCCTGGACCGTGACGTCGGGGTGCCTGAATCTGTCTGGCGACTTCATCTCGACGGGAACGGGCATGGGTTGCGACACGTTCAAGGTCACAGGATCCGTACAGGTGACCGGCTCCTATATCCTAACCTCGGACAATCAATTCCAGGACAACACGACCACCACGGGTACCGCGACAGTCACATTGGATCACCAATGCCTGTGGATGTCAGGGACGTGGACCGAGTGCGATTTGATCTCCAACAGTGTCGGGGGCTTGGGATTCGGGGACGTCAACTGCGTCGACGCCGCGGATGGGAACGGGGGCTGCACCTGTCCGGCTAAGATCAAACAGTCTGGCACCATGGGTCTGCTCGTCGCGACGCCCGAGAACTCCGGTGGCCCGTACACGATCAAGAACAACACGCTCACGGTCGATCAGAATCCGCTCACGCAGGCTGACCTGGCGTACTCGTATTGCGTGGCTAGCAGCCAAATGACACTGACTCCGAAGACCACATCCCCGACAACGACGGGCTCCATCGTGCTCCAGAAGGCAAGCAGCGGTGGTGGCGGTGGTGGCGGTAGTGGTGGCGCAGGCGGGAGCACCGCCGCAGGCGGAATCACCGGTGCGGGCGGTAGTAGCAAGGCTGGTGGCACCACTGGGACGGCCGGCAACACCGGCGCGGGCGGCAGCACCGGCGCGGGTGGAATCACCGGCGCGGGCGGCAGCAGCAAGGCTGGTGGCAGCACCGGGACCGCAGGCAGCACCAGCACGGGCGGCAGCACCAGCGCGGGCGGCAGCACCGGCGCAGGCGGAGGCAGCAAGGCTGGTGGCACCACCGGGGCAGGCGGCAGTACCGGCGCAGGCGGCACCACCAGCGCGGGCGGCAGCACCGGTACAGGCGGCGGCACAGCCGGCAGTACTGGATCCGCGCCCTGCGATATCCTGCAGGCCGCTAACACACCTTGCGTGGCCGCCTACAGCATGGTTCGGCCGATCTACTCAAGCTACAAGGGGCCACTCTACCAGGTCCGGAGCAAAGCGAGCTCGACCTCCGTCCAGGACATCCCCATAGCGGACTTTGGTTATGCCGACTCGAAGGTGCAGGATGACTTCTGTGCCGCCAGTGGTTGCACCGTCTCGAAGATCTACGACCAGTCCCCCAAGAAGAACGACTTGGCGCTGAGCCCGGACACGTACTGGCTGACCCTCACCGGAACGCCAAGGAGCGGCGGCGGTCTCAACCAGAAGGAAGCAGACGTCAAGAACAATCCCAAGATCAACATCGGCGGCGGTCACCCGGTGTACGGCCTCAAGTTCATGCCAGGCGGGGGAAATGCCTATCGTGTGCTAAAGCCAAACGGCACAGCGACCGGCGACGATCCAGAATACATTTACGCGATCTTCGATTCGACCGTGTACAACGCTCAGTGCTGCAACGACTTCGGAAGCGCGGAGACCACCGGCAATCCCGATAGCTTCACCTCGATGGAGGCGATCTACTACGGCAATGCCACCACGTGGGGCAAAGGCGGTGGCAATGGACCTTGGTTCAGCTGTGACTATGAAGCCACAATTTCTCCAGGGTCCACCAAGGTAGACACGAGCATACCTTCCATCAGCATCGCCAAGTACGCCACGTTCATACTCAAAGGCTACTCGGGAGGTAAGATCGCCCTCAAGTTCGGCGATGCAACGCAGGGCGCGCTCACGACCCAATATGACGGGGCACGCGCGGACACCGCCAAGAATTCGCCCTACATGAAGAAGCAGGGCTCCATCATCCTGGGCACGGGCGGTGACGGTAGCGCCTGGTCAACCGGTGTCTGGTTCGAGGGGGTCATGACCTCCGGATGCAGCAGTGACAAGGCGGTCGACGACGCGATCCAGGCCAACATCGTCGCCGCGGGATTCGGCAAGTAGCGCTAGCTGCTTCAGTTCGCGATTCGGACCGGGGGGGCGTTCTGCCTCCGCACCAAGGCGGTGATGCAATGCTTAAGTTGTGTCGACCCGTTGCCGGGCATCGACCCGGGCAAAGGATGTGACTACTAGACGTCTGCTGGCCGACGACTTGGCGGATGTCACGGGCTTTGATGAGAAGGGGGCCCGGCCGAGGGCTGCCGCACTTGAAGCAGTTCCTCTAGATGCGCATTGATGTCCTGTATCAGCTTTGTATTGTCTTGCTCTATTGCAGTCGCAAGTGCCTGGCGTTCGGTCTGAACGGCTTCCGGAAGCTTACCCACGTCGGCGTAGACGCGGCCAAGAAGGTGCAGTGTCAATGGATTCCTGCCGCCCGACAGTCTGACCGCTTCCTCCAGTTGGATGCTCGCTTCGTAGAAGCTGCCCTTGTCCGCCAGCGCCTGACCGAGATTGATGCGGGCATCGACCGCATCAGGCTGCGCCTCCACCACCTTTTTTAGGTGAAAGATCGCCTTGTTCGTCTGCCCCGCGCGGGCGAGCTCGATGCCGAGATTCGCGCGGGCGACGGCGTAGGCGGGGTCCAGCTCGACGGCCTTTTCAAACTGGGCGATCGCCTCCTTGACTACGCCTTTGCCGGCCAGCGCCTCGCCGAGGTTGTTGTGCGCTTCCGCATATTGCGGGTTCAGCACTAATGCCTCGCGATAGTGCTCGACGGCTTCGTCCACCTTTCCAGTTTCCATCAAAGCAACACCCAAGCTGTTGTGCGCGCGCGGTTCCGTAGGGACAAGCTCCAGTGCCTTGTTCCATTCCGGCACGGCAACATTGTACTGGCGGTTCTTCATTGCCTCGACTGCAAGGTCCGTGTGAAGAGCATACTCGGCCGCGGGCGTCTCGATTTTCACCATCCCGTCGGGAGGAATATTCACGAATTCAGGGATATTGACCGCCCGATTTGCCGCCGTGGAGTTCTCGACCAGGATGGCCGGGCTGTCATTGCCCGATTCGTCTATGTGGGTCAGAAACATCTGCGTGTACGGCGACCGGCTCTTGGAGGAGAAGACCATCCAACGACCATTCGGCGAGAAACTGTGCCAGGAGTTCATCAGCGGGGTGTTGCACTTCATACGCCGTGCCTTACCTCCCCGAGCAGGCACAATGAAGAGCTGACCGTCAGGGCGCATCAGCATTCCGTTGCGGGACTGCACAAAGACGATCCAGCGCCCGTCGGGAGAGACCTTCGGGAAGGAATTGCTCATCCCATTCTGTGAGGCGCCGACGATGGGCTCCGGCTTGCCACCCTTTCCTTCATTGAACGGAATGCGATACAGATCGTATTGGATCTGGGTTTCTTTCGGATCGTTCGCGTATCGCGCTAGCTGAGCTCCGGCAGGATACGCATCGCGCGCTTCCGCGCGCGCAAACACGAGGTACTTGCCGTCAGGGCTCCACACCGCATTCGCGTGCACGTAACGGGTATCATCGGCGCCGGGCAGGTATTGCAAATGCCCCGCCTCGCGGCCGTACCAGGCCAGCACGCCGCGAGTTGGGTAGAAGACTTGCAAGAAACGATAGTCTTTGAAGTTCGCGACGTAGTAGTTCCGTACCAGATCGATGGGATCCTTGCGGCGCTGATAGTCGGTCTGATCAATGCCGGGGTCGTTCACAGTGGTGACCACGTACCGGGCATCAGGAGAGATCTGCGACATGAACCCCACCCGCAGCTTGCCTCCCAGCTTGCCCCGAAACGTGCTCCACGCGACCAGATCTTCCTTGCGGATCGTCATCTGCGGCTTGACGTTAACGATCGCATAGAGCCCTTTGTCGTTTTGGGGGCCGTCCATGTCCAGCCCGAGAGTCTTGCCGTTGGCGGAAAAGGAATGGCAGTTTGCACATGTGTGAAGTCCCTGCATCAGAACCCGGCTTTCCGTGTCGCCGACACTCCGCAGCCTCCACGCAATAAGCGGAACGGCTTTCGCGTCCAAGGGCTTGATCACGCCCTTCTCGTTTTCCGACGGCATCAGCGGCACGTCGCGGTAGAAGATAGGCGCACCAACCGGGTCCACCGATGTCTGGATCGAGACCTGACCCCGTGAAGTGATGTCTTTTGAGCCACGACGATAGTGTCCGGTGATGACGATCGTCGCCGGGCGGCCCACCGAATGCTCTTTGATGGCGGACCAGGTGGCCGCATCCGGCATCCAGGTATGCGCCACCGCCTGCGCCGGCGTCGGTGTTGGAGGCTTGTTGGTGGAAGAGAGGCACCGTGGATCGCTCTCTCCAATGCGCACGTGCTGGCCGGCAGATTCGGTCCGAATCGCGGGAGACCCGTCGGAAAAGGTAATACCTATCTCCCAGGAAGTGGCCCTGTCGTCGCCTTCTCGCCACAACCAAGTAGGGGCAGGAAACTCGGTGGGGAAAATTGATCCCTCGGCAGGGTAGTCTATTGCGATTGGGCTTGGCTTCCCGACTTGTCTTCGGAAATGTCGCGTGGCGATCTGCCAGGCAATCAGCAGCGCGCCCGTCATCAATCCGGCCGCAACAATGCTTCGCGTGGTTGATCGCTTCATCTGAGGCCTCCGAATCCCGCGATTTCAGACACGCAGCAGGGCTGCTGATGCGAACTGTAGCACAAATGTACGGACTCCAGCGCCCGCCGTCAACGACCCGCGCGAGCTTGGATGCCTTCCTTCAAAGCTTGGATGCTTTCCTTCAAAAAGAATGATCACTGTCGCCAGTTGAGTCCACCTAATAACTGGGCTGTGTTGACAGAGCACCAGGAATTGAGTAGGAGCACAGAGTCCTTTCTCGCGCCGTCATTTCGTGGGCATGGCGCGACGGCTTCAGCCCCAGAAAGCGCCTTTGTACCGGAGGAGAAGTGATGCAAATCCAATCGTTCAAGGCAGTCGGTGGTTGTCTCATGGTGCTAGGCTCGATCGTCGTTGGCTGCTCCAACGATACGGCGCACCAAGGCGGTACGGGTGGCTCGGGAACTGGCGGCGCCACAACCAGCTCAGGGGGAAGCTCCGAGACGGGCGGTTCCGCAGTTGGAACCGGCGGCGTCGCTGGTGGTGGAACCGTCGTTGGAACGGGCGGCAAAGGCAGCGGGGGGACTATTCAGCCCTCGGGCGGCTCGGGCGGGGCCGCTTCTGGTGGAACTGCCTCCGGGTCGGGTGGCGCCATGCCGGTCAAGGGCGGCACTACAAGCTCTGGGGGCGTGCCTTCCGGTGGAATCACCTCTGGATCAGGCGGAAGAGGGAGCGGCGGTGCTACTCCGGCCACGGGCGGAAGCACCGTGCCGGGAAGCGGTGGCCGCGGCTCAGGCGGAGCGATCGGCATCGATGGCGGAAATGCCGGAGGGAGCACGGGTGCGGCAGGGAGCACGCGTGTTGGAGGGAGCACGGGTGCGGCAGGGAGCACGGGTGCGGCAGGGAGCACGGGCGCGGGAGGGAGTACGGGTGCAGCAGGGGGCACGGGTCTGGCAGGCCCTGCCGTCCCGAGCGACGGCTGCGGCAGCCCGACGACGGCAAAGACCGGGGACGACCAAACCATCAGCGTCAGCGGAACGAGTCGCACGTACAACCTCAAGCTCCCCGCCAACTACGACCAGAATCACCCCTATCGGCTGATCGTTTCCTATCACTGGCTGGGTGGGACCGCCGCCAACGTCTCCACCGGAAGTGGTGGGGTAATCAAACCCTGGTATGACCTGGATACCACTGCCGCGTCCAACGGGACCACGGTTTTCGTCGCGCCCCAGGGGCTCAACAACGGTTGGTCCAACACCAGCGGAGCCGACGTCGAGTTCTCGCGCCAGTTGATCACCCAGCTCGAGAGCACAGTGTGTATCGACAAGGCGCGCATCCTCTGCGAAGGCTTCAGCATGGGCGGCTCCATGTCCTACGCCATGGCCAGCGCTATGCCTGACGTCATTCGGGCAGTCGCGGTCCACTCGGGCGGCCCCATGAGTGGAACCACGCCCGGTCACAGCAAGCCCGTCGCCTACTTCATGACCCATGGCACTCAAGACACCGTATGCACTTGGCCGCAGTTCGGCCTGCCGCAGCTCGAAGATTTTGCCAAGGTCAACGGGTGCAAGACGCCGGACCCAACCTTGAGCGCGACTGCCTTCCAAGCAGCATTGCCCCAGCCCACCAGCACTGCAGGCGTCTGTTTGGAATTCACGGGCTGCACGGCAGGCTATCCCACGCGGTCTTGCCTCTTCGTCGGCCCTCATACGCCTTCGCCCGACGGGTCAGATGGGTGGGTTCCCAAAGAGACTTGGAAGTTCTTCTCGCAGTTCTGATCAGCAGAGGGCGTCGGGGGCACGTTGAGCAACCTCAGCGGGGACGCTGCGCCTCGGCGGCGCGCAGCATGTCCGCTGCGGCCGAGTAGTCCGGCCGCAGCTCCAGGGCTTTTTGAAACTGCGCAATGGCTTCGTCGATCCGGCCCATCGTGAGTAGGGCTGTCCCGAGGTTGTTGTAGGCCACGACATACTCGGGAACCAGGGCCACGGCCTTCTGGAAATGCGGGAGCGCCTCGGCGGTCTGGCCCACATACATCAGGGCCAGGCCGAGATTGTTGTGCGCGAAGGCGTAATCCGGATCCACCTCTAAGGCCTTTCGGCATTGCTCAATGCCCTCCGCAATCCGGCCCTGGCTGAGCAAAGCCAGGCCGAGATTGTTCATGGCCTTGACGAAGTTCGGCTTGATGTCCAGGGCCTTGCGGTACTCCGCCATCCCCTCGTCTATCCGGAGCTGGCTTACCAGGACGAAGCCCAGGTTGTTGTGGACCTCCGGGATGTCCGGCTTGAGCGCCAGCACATAGCGGAACAAGGTCTCGGAATCGTGCCATAGTCTCGACTGGCGCCAGCTCAGGCCGGCGAGCAAGAGCAGGACCGAGGCAAGGCCCGCGGCCAGCAGACGCCGGTGTTGTGTTCCCAGCCGGCGCAGCCCGGCCAACGCCGCGGCTCCGACCAGCAAAGCCAAGGCCATGCTAGGCACATAGGTGTAGCGATCGGCCACGAGCAGGATGCTAACCGAGATCAGCCCCAACGCGGGCAGCAGGGTGACGACGTAGTGGGCCCACGCAACCAGACCACCCGGCCAGCGTCGCCGCCGGTACAGCAACCCAACGGTCAGCGCCAGCACGAGCCCGGCGCTCGCGGCGACGACTGCCGGGGGAAGCCGGCGATCCATGGGGATCGGATAGAAGGGCATGAGCTTTGCCGGGACCGCCGTCTTGCCGAGGTAGAATCCGAGGCCATAGAGGGCCTGCTGAATTCGGAAGCCCAGGCTCAGGGGTTCGAGCACCGCGGTCTGATGTCGTGCCACCACGCTGACCAATCCAGCCGCCGCGGCAATGGCCAGTAGCGGAATCTTCTCCAGCCAAACCCGCCGGTGCTGCGGTTCCAGCCAATGCCTGGGATCCTCGGGAAGGCGGCGCAGCGGATAGAAGTCCAGCAACAGCAGGGTGACGGGGAGGGTGATGCCGTTGACCTTGGACAACATCGCAGCCGCGAAGAGTGCGGTGCAGCCTGAAAGCCAACCGAGCCGCCTCGTCTCGTCGGAGCAGGCCCGTAGATAGCAGAGGATGGCCAGCAGATAGAACGCCGCGGCCTGTAGGTCGTGCTGGCCGCTCAGCCAGGCCACGGACTCCACACGCAAGGGGTGCAAAGCGAAGAAAAGCGCGGCGCAGGCAGCGGCAATCGAGATGGAAACCCCGGGGGGGTTCCCAAACCCTCCCGCGCTGCTGCGCTGCCAGCCTAGCCCGCGGTCTTCGCACGCGATCGGCAGGGCCGCATCGTCGTCGGGCAAAGGCGCGGCCAGGCGCAGCAGGCGCGCGGCCACCAGGTAGAAGAGGACGGCATTGAGCATGTGGAAGGCGACGCTGCTGGCGTGATAGCCGAAGGGATCCATGCCCCACAGTGAGTGGCCGAGGCAGGAGAAGAGCCAACTCAGCGGCTGGTAGTTGCTCATGTAAAGAGTGGTGAACATCCAGCGCAGGTTCTGCCAGTCCAGGGCGCGGAAATGGGGATTGTTGAGGAAGTTGGCGTCGTCGTCCCAAGTGATGAAACCGGCACGCAGCGTGGGCCAGAACGCTGCTAGGACAGCCAATGGGACAAGGATCAGTAAGAAACGCCTAATCCAGTCGGCTGCGATGGTAGAGCCGGAGGTCTTCATGGTGCGTTGCGATTACTATATCAAGTTCGTCCGAGCTGGGCGACGAGCGCTGCCGCCGACGGAGATTGAGCGCCTGTTCCATGCGGTGGCGTCCGCGCCAATCGTCGCCTCAGATCTCGGGCGTTATGCGTAGCATGATCACGCCGTGGGGGACGACCTTGCCGCCGTAACCGCCGTGGATTTTCTTCGCGACCTTCTTTGACCACAGATTCTTGACCTCAGCCAGAAGGCTCAATGGGAGATTCAGCTGCTCCCAGCTCACCCTCATCTCGGCCGGCTCGGAGCCGCGATTGAGCAGCGCCACCGCCTGTGCGCCACCTTTCAGCGGACGCGCCCAGATCTCAAGCTCGCCCTCTTTCCAGATGCGCCGGGCCTGCTGCCCGAGCACGTCTTGATCGACAGCGATGACGTCCCGGTTGCCCAGGATCCGCAAGGTGTCTTCAGTCATGGCCGAAAGATCGTTTCCAGCAATCAACGGGGCGGCCAGCATGGCCCACAGTGAGAATTGCGTTTCGTACTCAACAGCGGTCATGCCGCCATTGCCGATTTCGAGCATGTCGGGGTCATTCCACTGATTGGGGCCGGAATACCGCCACAGATCGACCTGCCTGTCGAGGATGTCGACAAAGCCGAACATGTAGGCTCTCTGTCCCTTCCAGCCGTCGTAGGTGTCGCCCGTGGTACGCCACAGATGCCCGACCGCGGCCGCCCAACGCTCGGGGTGGTTGTCGCCCCATTCGCAGACCGAGAGGACGACCTCGCGCCCCGATTCGCGCAATGCCTTCGCCATGATCGTGTAGGCGGCCTCAGCGTCGCGCGTGCCGGTGTGGCACCAGTCGTACTTTAGATAGTCGACGCCCCACTTAGCGTATTGGCGGGCATCTTGAAACTCGTAACCCGCACTGCCCGGGCGACCGCCGCAGGTCAGAACACCCGCGTCGGAATAGATGCCGAACTTCAAACCCTTGCCGTGCACATAATCGGCGAGTGCCTTGATGCCACCGGGAAATCGTTCGCGATCCATGTCGATGGCGCCGTCGGCGTCGCGATTCTTCTGCCAGCAGTCGTCGATGATGACGTACTGATACCCCGCGGCCTTCAGCCCCGTGGTCACCAGGGCATCGGTCTGTTTGCGAACGATGTCTTCGCTGATCTTGCAGCCGAACTTGTTCCACGAGTTCCAGCCCATGGGTGGGGTCGCGGCCAGGTTCGGCTTGGGCTTGTCGAGCCGCAGGGTCTCGTGGGCCGAGGCCGGGACGGCAATGGCGCTGACAAGCAGGGATAGTGCTACCGCCAGGCTATCGGTGATCCGGCACTTGCGAACGACTGACGTGGAAGCGAGGCTTCGCTGCGACATGTCGACCTCCTGAAGCGATGGTATCATCAATGGCCAATCCACTGTCGCACGATTACGAAGGATCTCCCATGCACCAACCTGCTTCGCTCCGTCCAAACCTACTCGGCCGGTTAGGTGTCCTGCTGGTGCTATTCAATTCGGTGTGTGGCACGCCTTTGTCGGAGCTGCCGGCCTATCCACTGTATCCGAACCCGGGCCGTCAGCATGCCGCGAGCGAGGTCGCGAAGTTGGTCGGTACCTCGAACGCACAGATGTCGGCGCCCATCATCAAGGCCGTCGACGGCCGGGTGGTGGCGGACACGAGCCTCCCGGCGTTCGCCCTTCTGCCGGGATGTCACATCGTACAGACCGCCAATAATATCATGCTGGCCAATGAGTACATCGCTTGGCGAGGATCCATAGGATCGGCGACGTTTGCCTTCGCCATGAAGCCCGGCCACACCTACATCATTAGAGCAAGTCTCCGACAAGGCATAGGTAACACCGCCGAGGTGTTGTATCGCGGCCAGGAACAGGACAGCACGGGAAAGACGACGGCCGAGTTTGATCCGGTCCGCAATATCGAGGAGATCAATGCTTGCCTGCATCCGAGAGATGCGGTGCCTGCGCCAGCCTCGCCGTAAGACGGCACGGGTTGCTTACCAGCGGCAGGCTCCCAAGCACGGTGCTCATGGAGTCGAGCGCCGACACCCGAAGTTGTGTGTCACTGAGCCCATAGGCGTAGTCGTCATCCTCAGCCCGAGAGCAACCGCTTGATCTGATCTTTCGCCCAGCCCTGCAGGCTCAACGTTGGCAAGTCAATCTTCGACAGGGCGGCCTCGACTACAAATACCTCGCGCCGCCAGGTCGGACCGTTCAGCAACGCGGCCCGCAGGGATGCCTCGCTACGCGGCTGACCATAAAGATAGCGCACGCCGGGATTGAATCGACCGCGCTCTTTCGCCCACCAGGCCTGGACCGCCGCAAGCGCCGGCTCGGGCAGATCGTTTTCCGATCGCAGCTCGGGCGGCGGAGCGTCGATGGCCAACTCGTCGTCGTCGGGCCCGATGGGCTGTCCGGGCTTGCGGAAAGCACCGTCGATAACGATGCCGGTGATGGCAGAAAATGCCTCACCGGCCACTTGTCCGGCTCGTTCCATCGACTGCAAGATCAGGTCGGCGGATTCGACTTCGCCCGAAAATCCCAACGCCCAGATCGCGTCCACCATCAGCTCGGGATTGGCGAGCTTGGCGCGCACCGAGGCGCGATCGGCCGGCTCTGAGCTGCTCGCGAGCAAGCCGAGCGCGAAGCGGCCGGCAGGACCCTGGGTGTCGGCCACGGCCCGACAGATTTCCCGCGACAGCTTCGAGCCCAGCATCAACCCGGCCGAGATGGCCAGCCGCCAGACCGCCGGATCCTCGATCTGCATGGCAAGCTGCAAGTGGTCCTTGAAGATCTCGTCACGTGCGTCGCGCACGGCTCGCACCGCGGCCGAAACCAACGCAAGGTTTCCGCTGCGCAACGCCGCCTGAACCCGCTCGCGCACCCAGCCGGGCTCACGCGGCGAGAACAGCTCCATCACCGCCGCTCGCACCGCGGGAGCGCCCTTTTCCCACAGCGGTATCAGGCGACTGATGTCCGTGCGTCCACTTAGCCCCAGCGCCCGCACCATGGCAGCGCGCACGGGAGGTACCGCGCTGGCCAAGGCCTCGAACACCTTGTCCTGGTGGTCGGCGTCTTCGGCCTCGACCAACGTCCAAGTAGCCGCAGCGACCAGCCCGGGCTCGTCACTGGCGAGCGACGGGACGAGCAGTCCTTCGGCTACGTCGACACCACCCAACACCAAGCCGTCCAGGTGCGCGAGCAACCGCTCTTCCGGTCCCGCAGCCACTTCAGCCAGCGAATACACCGCGGAATCCAGCGACGCTTCCCACTCGCCCCACAGCCAGGCGGCCTCGTCGAGGTGCTCCTCGCAGATGTCCCAAACCGGCGGACGAGAAAGCGACGCCGCCATGTCAGTTGATCTTCACGCTTCCGCCGCGTATGCGGTTGAGCCCTTTGGCCCGGGTTTCCACGTAGGCCCCGCGCAACACCACCTTGCCGTCGCGCCGAAGCGTGATGCTGGCGTCGCCACAGCGGAGCACGACTTCCTGTTCGGCCTCCAGCACCACGCGCTTGCCATC
>CAZBIU010000208.1:0-12177 GCA_964491625.1 uncultured Myxococcales bacterium | reverse complement strand
GCCAGAGGGGTGACGTCCTGTCGGTAAATGAAATACACGCCTCCTGGTGCAACGGCGGGCGCCGAACCAGAACCGGAGTCGGTCAAGTCAACCACGCTTTGTCCACAGCACGGGCTGACCCAGGTCGACTGCGCCTTGTTGCCCCAGTCGTCGGTCCACTGAAATTCGACTTGCCCAGCGGGCACGGTGGCGTTCGGTGCGGGCGCGGTGATTCTGGTTCTCCCGGGCGCCACGACGCCTGCTTCCAGGTGGTCCGAGCCTGCCGCAATCTCAAGGTGCCAGCTCGGCTCCCAAGTGAAATTCGACGCTTGGTAGGAGCCCGGGACGCTGGAGCTTTCACTGGCGGTGACCGATGTACCGTCGGTTGCGGTGAGCTTGACCGTTGCATTGCTCACGGGCGAGGCACCGCGCGCAGACTGCGCGAGCACGACGCTCAGCGAGGGCGCCGGCGTCGCATCCGCGCCGAGCGAGCTCAAGGTCAGCTCGACGCCGACGTAGAGCGTCTTGCTTCCGGTCCCGGAATCCGAACCGGACGGCGGAGAGGTGGGCGACGGCGATGAGGGAGGATGGCTGGAGCCACAGGCTCCCGCTCCAAGCACAACCGCGATCGGCACGCCTTGGATCAAGGAACGAAGACCAATCGAACGGAGAATCTGAGACAAACGCATCTCGCACTCCTTCTCGATGAATTCCATGTGCGCCGAGAGACCGCTCTTCGAAGCGTCCCGGCTCATCCCAGAGTCCTCGGTAACACTGGCGCTGTCAAATGACTGCAAGAGATCCTCCCAGAACGCGACCTATGCCGAGCGTGGCCGTGCCCCCGTGGCCGCATTCGCCCGTACCGACTTGAAAAACATCATAAGCGGCCCCGTGCGAAGGACTACGTCGTGACGGCTGCTGACATCCCCTGGGTCGCTCGCCAACTGATGACCCACGGTGGTCGCGAAGGCTGGCAAGTCCGAAGGGCGGGTGGCGACTGCCTTCGCGCAGGATCGATCGCTGCTCGGACAGACCGGCTACACGATCGAGAGCCTGCTCCAGCAGCCGGGATTCGTTCGGGCGCTTGCGCGCAAGGCGGACGACGCTACCTACACGTCGATCTTGAACTCGAAATCGATGTCGCAGCCGGCGACCCCGCCGCGCAGGCCCCAGTTCTCGGTCGGAGTGTCGTGCAGCACGATGAAGACGTCCTCGCGCGGAATGCCGAGCGCCTGAAATCGGTCGACGATGTCCTTGTAAAGAGCTCGTTTGGCATCGATTGAGCGTCCGGCGAAGGCCACGATCTCGACGACAACAAAGCGCTCTCCGCGGCCCGGCGGAATCTCAAAGTCCTCGGGTGCGTATTCGACAAAGCGTTGGTTGTGGTCGCGGTCGGGGATGTGGAACGCGAACATTAGTGAAGCGTGAACGGCGTCAAACAGGGCCTTCTTGGTTTCCGGCCTGAGCCCACGGCGGGTTTCCAGTTTTACGAGTGGCATGGCGACCTCCTAATCAGGCTTCCTCTTTCCGTTGCGGCGACCTCGAACCAGGCGCCGGCTGCCGAGGGCCAACCCTATCAGCAGAAGGGCAAGCCGTGTGTCGCAATCGTTACCGCGATTGCCGCCCCCGGCCAATCGACAGGTGCAACCGCCTGACGGACTGGCCGGCGCGGCCGTTGCGGCGGGCGTCGAACCGCCAGCTCCGGTCGGTGTGCTCACCGACAAAGCGCCGCCAGAACCGCCGGCATCGCCCGAGCCGCTCGCGCCTCCGCTTCCGCCCGAGCCGCCTGCGCCAGTCCTTCCGCCGGCAGTTGTGGTGCCGGCCGCGGTGCCGCCTGCGCCACCCGAGCTTGCGACGCCGCCGGCTCCACCCGTGCCCGTCGCGCCGCCCGCACCCAACTCCGGTCGATCAGGGAATAAGAAAGCATCACTCCGGCGGCCGCTTCCGTCGGCCTGCATGGCCACGTCGCCGATGCTTGCATCGGGCGCTGCGTCCGCCGGGATACCGCCGTCCACCGCCTCGCCGGTGTTGGCAGTGGCGTGCAGAAAACAGGTTGTGTTCGCCAGCGAGCACTTGCGCCGGTTAGCTTGGTTTTGCTCGACGAAGGTTACGCTCGAATCGGTCCCGACTACGTCGACCACGGCCACGTGGCCGGTGGTGGAATCGGCCCCGCAGATTCCGGGGGCGAAGACGACCAAGTCGCCATGGATGGGCGTCGTGGTCTTGACCAGGCCGCTAGGAATGGTGCCATCGCACCAGGTGCCCGCATTGCCGTTGGGGACGCTCTGCACGCTCCACTTGAAGTAGAGGTAGCGATGGGCCAATTCCGTGCACTGGTACCCGCCGCTCGACTGTGTGCGCACCCAGCCCGTGCCACCCGAGGCGGTTGCGGTGTCAACGCCGTTGTTGGAGTAGATGGGGCTGTTCGTGGAATCCGTGCACTGGCTGTAGCTGGGAATGCCGTCGATTATGTGCGTCGAGGGAACCGTTTCGTTGCAGACGTTGGATGCCTGCCCCGACGGGCCCACGGCTAGGGACGCCAGCAAGGCGCCGGTCGACGCAGAGATTCGCCGCAGATCCATGGACTCCTCCGTTGGAAAGGAAGAAACGACCATGATAGCTCAAAGTGGCCTCGGGCGGGGCCACCGCGAATTCCGGTCGGCAAAACGCGACGCTTTGGCCGTTACATCAGTTGAGGGCCGCGGGCGTGGCCAGGCTGAAGGTCGGAATCGGCACCTCGATGGCTTCGCCCGCCGCAGTCAACATGGAATAGGTGCCCCGCATCCAGCCGAGCGGCGTGGGCATCACGCACCAGCTCGAATAGCTGAACACTTCGCCAGGCGCAATGATGGGTTGCTGGCCGACCACGCCCGCCCCCTCGACCTCGCGTACGCCCCGGTCGGCGTCGGTGATCCACCAGTGGCGCGACAGGAGCTTCACAGTGCGTAAGCCCTGATTTTCGATTTCGATGTGGTACGCGAAGACGTACTTTCTCTCGTAGGGGTTCGACAGATCGGATTCGTCCGGTAGGTAGGCGCTGACGGCTCGCACGACGATGCTCTCGTCGGGCTGGGCCGGATTTTCAGGAAAGGAGATCATAGTGTGCACCTCGTGGCAAGGGCTTCTCCCGTCAGCATAGCTCGCTAGATTCGGCTCGGCTGCAAGTAAATATGACAAGACAAGTCTGGATTAATGCAATCGCATCCCGCGACAGAGCGGGGCAACCGCCGTTGGCCCGCTGGGCAGGCCCGTCGCCACCTCTCCCCGGTCTTGGTCTACAATCGGGCTATGAGGGCTTCTTGTTGGACCTGTCTGCTCTTGGGTTCCGCATGCGGCGCTATGGAGATTCGCGCTCCGCCGCCTCGGCCAGCGCCCACGCCTGACCCGACGCCAGTGTGGGAGCCGGCCCCTTCGCCACACATGCCAAGTGCGATTGATATCGAGCACGCACGCAGGGTCGGCAATGCGGGCCTGTTCGATCGGCCGCCGCCGGCGGACCCGCAGAAGGTGCTTCAGGCTCTGTTGGACGCGCAGGTGCTGCTCGATACGCAGCAGCTGCCACCGTGGACGGGATCGAAGTACCGGCTGCCCGTCCCGGAAGACCGGCTGGCAGCGATCTTGGCGGTGCCCGACCATCAGGCGATCTTGACCGCGCTGGCGGGGGATCCGATGTCGCCGGTCAGAAGTCAGGCGGCGGCTCTGGCGGCCTTCCTGCAGATCGAAGCCGCGATGCCCGCGCTTCGAGCAATCTTGGACTTGCCCATCCCGCCGAAGCCTTCGCACGGGGTGGACAATCCGAGCGCGCCAGCGCAGAGGGCCGAGATCACACGGTACACAAATGCTGTCGCCAATTTGAGGCTGGCGATCGCGGGGCTGGCCGGGTTCGACCAAGGCCCGTTGTTTCCTCGTCTGACCGCCATTCTGTTCGATCCGCCCGCATGGTTCGTCGCACCCCACCAACCCGATCCAAGCCGCGACGCCGACGAGCTCCGCCGTGCGCGGCAAGCCGTCTACCGAATGTTGGTGCGAAGCGGTGGGAAGTCCGAGTGGGATGCGCTAAAGAAGTTCGAGGAACGTGCGCGGTCGCCGCGAGTGTCTTCGCCAGCGGAACAGACCGGTGACGCCGCCGAGGTGTCCGACGCGATTTCGAGCTACTTCGCCACCATCGAAGCCGAACATCCGGCGCACGCCGCTCCCGACAGGATCGACCAGGTCGCAGTTCGAGGCGAACGGGCGCGGGCGCGGGCCCAGATCCAGAACGCGGGCGCGGTCGAGGCGTGGCGGGTGTCGCTGCGGCGGCAAGACGCCATTTGGCGCGTCGAGGACTACTGGCCGGCGGCGAATCGCTGACCGCGAGGGTGGCCGGCGTCTCGTGGCGCTACCGTGCAACCGCCGCCAACACATCCTGCGGATTGATCCGGCGGCGAAAGCGCACCACCCGCGCGTCGGGCGGCAATTCGGCGTCGCCGCACTTGCGGTCTTCGTCCAGACAAAGGACCAAGCTCGGGATGTTCGCCTGGCGCAGGAGTGCGAGCTTGCGTTCTACGTACTCGGCCGTCCAGAAGCCCATGATCTCCACCAGGAACTTGCGCTCGGGCAGAAGACGGTGGCGTAGCGAAAAGTCGGGAAAGATGATGGTTCCGCCGGCCGCAACCGGCTCCGGCTCGCGCACAAGGTCCCAGTCGGGCGCGACCTTCGCGAAGTCTTTGGCGAAGCGGGCTTCCAATTTGCTGTCAAAAGACTGCGCCGTCTCGGCGGGAAAGATCGGGTCGCCACTTTGCAAATCGAGTACCGCCTCTTGCTCGCGCAAGACGCATTCGGCGCGTAGGCGAAAGTGGGCGGCGTGGGGAAGGAACTGCACCAGCTCCCCCAGTGCCCGCCCGTAAAGCAAGGTGTGGCGAAAGACCGTGAATGGTCCCGACAGGTCGAGCACGGGATCGCTGTCGCCTTGGCGGGTGACGGCGCAAATGAGCCCGCGCAGCTTGGCCTGACGGACCAAAGGTCTGGTGGCTCCCTCGGCCTTGATGCGAACCCGCCGGGCGTGAAACAGAAGACCGCGCACGATAAGTAGATTGATCCGCAGGGCCACGTCGCCGGGTGACGGCACGCTCGCAGGGGCCGCGACCAGCTTCTCGCCCGGGAGATCGGCGAACAGAGTGCGTTCCACGGTCGCTGGGGCGATCTTCAATGCTCGCGCGGCGCTCTCCAAGGCCGATGCGCGCGACGCTCGGTCGATGCCTGCGGCCGCTCGAAACAAAGCCTCGCGCACCTCTTCCGGCGGCGCCTCCGCACAAAGCTCGCTCTTCCACAAGCGCAGCAACACGCCCTTGGCGGCGCGAAGCTTGAACGTGGGGGCCGCGCAGGGCAGAGGCTGGCGCAGCCGTTCGAGAAGCTCGCGCACCGGCAGGCCGCAGAAGCGGTCGACCTCTTGCATGAGAACGCGCAGCCACGGAATGTCGCGCGCGTCGAGAAATCCGGGCAAGACGTGACCGTCGACGATGCGGAAAGGGATCTGCGATTCAGGCAGCAAGGGCGCTTCTCCGTTTGCGAGATTGGCCGACCTCGGCGCTGGCGCGTACCACCAGCTCGTAGACCAGGGCGCGCTTGCCGGGGCGCGGGCGCAGCACGCGACCAACCCGCTGGACGTGCTCGCGCTCGCCTCGGCTACCGGCCACGATGATGCCGACCTCGGCGTCAGGAACGTCGAGGCCTTCGTTTAGGACCTGCGCGGACACCAACGCGGTCAGCTTGCCTTCCTGGAAGAGCGCGAGCACCCGTTCGCGCTCTTTGCGTTTGATGTCGCAGGTGAGCGGCATGATGAAGTGAGCTCGGCTGATGGCATAGGCGGTGGGATTGTCCGCCGTGAAGACGATGGTGCGCGAAGCACGGTGCCGATCGAGCAAGGCGCCCACCATGGCCCGTTTGGCGCTGGGAAACGCGGTGATTCGCTTGGCCTGGTGCCAGGCCGCGATGGCTCGGCGGCCCGCATCGGACTGCGCCGCCGCCTTGGCAAACTCGTCCCAGGTCGCGCCGGGTGCCATTCGCTTGAACCTGCGCATGGTATCGCCGAAGGTCGCCATCAGCGATTCGTATTCGGCGCGCTCCTCGTCGGTGAGGTCGAGATTCAGGACCACGGTCTCGAACGGCGCCAGGAATTCGCCGGTCAGCGCTTCCACACGCAATTCGTACACGGCAGGTCCGATGAGCTCTTCCAGGCGTGCGGCGTGCCTGCCGCCCGGGTTGGTCGCGGTAAGGCCGAGGCGCATGGCAGCCGTGCACATGTCGAGCGCCTCATCGCGCATTCCGCTTCCGAAGTGGTGGGCTTCGTCGACCACCAACAGTTTGAACTGGTTGCCGAGCCGATGCATGTGGCGCCACGCACTTTCAAAGGTCGCCACCGTGACGAACCCAACCCGGTGCTCGCCGTCGCCCAACCGTCCTGGCTCGAAGCCCAGCATCTCGCGCAGGCTTCGTACCCACTGGTCGAGCAGCACCCGGGTCGGGACCAGGCACAGCGTGGGCGCCCCGATTCTGGCGATGGCCGCGATGGCCAGACGGGTCTTGCCCGAACCGGTCGGCAACACCGCGATACCGCGCCGGCCGGCCAATTCCCAGCTCGCCAGCGCCGCTTCCTGATACGGCCGCAGATCGACGGTGGCGGTTTTCGCCGGCAAGGTTGCCCTCGGTCCGGCCACTTCGTCCGTAAACCGGACACCCCTGCGTGCGAGATCCGCGACCAGCTCGTCGTGATAGCGGGCCGGACAGCGCAGGGCCGCGATACGCGGATCCCACAGAGCGCCGGGCAGATTCGCGTGCGCGTCGGAGTCGGCGCGGTCGAGTCCCAAAAGCACGATGGTTCCACGGTCGAAGATGAGGCGCATGCCGCGAAGCTGTGCAGGTCGTGTGCCAAGTCGAAAGCCGAAAAAGGAGTGTCGTGGTATGATATCGACGCGGGAGCGGAATCCGCCGTGGGCCACCAACCAGGACGCAAGGAGCCACCATGACGATCGAAGAGGCGATTAAGACCGGAATCCTGTTCGAGAAGAAGGTTCACACGACCTACGTCGATGCCGCCCGGCGGGCCAAGGACCCGACGGCGGTGAAGGTCTTTCGCACCCTGGCGCAGGAAGAGATGGGTCACATCACCTATCTCGAAAGCCGACTCGGCGAGTGGCAGCGGACGGCGCAACTTTCGCCCGAGAAGCTTGCCACGGTGCTCCCGTCAGCGGAGCGTGTGAAGGAAGGACTTGGGCGCCTGCGCTCGCAGGTGGCGCAGCGGAAGGGCAACCACGCCCCTGAGCTGGAAGCATTTCGCCAGGCCCTGGCCGCCGAGGAGGAGACGTCGACTTTCTATCGGCAGATGGTGCACGAGCTGCCCGCCGACGGGCAGGATCTCTTCGCCCGCTTCCTCGAGATCGAGGACGGTCACGCCGCGATTGTGCAGGCCGAGATCGACAGCGTGAACCGCTTGGGCTTCTGGTTCGACCTGGAAGAGTTCGATCTCGAAGCGGGCTAGGGCCGCCTCTCAAAGGTTCGTAGGTGGTTGAGCGGCTGGATTGACGGCGGCGGGGCCGGGAGGCCGAGGCCGGTTGGCCGGGATCGGCTACGGTCCCGGTGCCGTGGCCGTGGTGTTGGCACGAATCTTGGGCCGGTAGGGGCGTACGCCGCCCTTCGAGGCGGCAAGGAGGGATCGCATGCAAGACATCGCCACTGGTACCAACCCGAAACCACGCGCCGGCATCGAGGGACTCGACGTGTACCGCGTCGCCGTCCAATTCTACCGCCTGCTCCGCCAGGCGACCCGAGGCCGGCGCGGTCACGCTATCGACCAATCCTACCGCGCCGCCGAGTCCGTGGTTCTCAACATCGCGGAAGCATATCCGATGGCTGGCGCCGACCGCGCCCGCCGCTTTCGTATCGCCGGCGGCGAAGCTGCCGAATGCCACGCCGGCCTCGACCTCATCGAGATCCGCGGCGAGTTGCGAGGCGCTGCACTGATGGAGCTGCGCGAGCTTCTGGACAGGACGCGCGCGATGCTTTGGCGGCTGAGTCGCGTCTGAGCGAATCCGTGCCGGGCGCCGATGCCAGGCTGGCACTTGCGCCCGGCCACCACACCTGCACGGACCGGATGTCCCGGCGTAGCGTCTCGACCACCTGGGCCAGGCCGGCAACTGCTTCTCGGCGACTTCCCACCTCGCCGTCCCTTGGCTTTTGCCTTAACAGGGACCGCAGCGCAGGTCCAGGAACCGGCATTTCGGGTAGTGGGTCAGTTTGAAAATCTGCGGGCAGGCACGGAAGAAGGTGCGGATCAAGAGGGAGACTTGCGCGTTCCATTGATTACGGGATACCGTCTGCTGCCATGCGCGAAATCGGACTCACGATTTTGGCAACCGCCATCTCCGCCGCACTCGTCGCTGCACTCAACGGCTGGGGAAACCATAAGATGGGCCTCACCTATGGATGGACGACAGCGATTTGGTGTCTCGTGCCCATCGTCTTGGCCACGGGAGTAGGACTTGATGTCTGGCGATGTTGGAACAGGCGCAGAGGAAAAAGAATCTCTGACGATGAAGGAGGAAGGGGCGATAATGACGTTGGAGGACGTGGAGCCATGGCAGACGAGAAGAACATCTTCAACGTCACGAGCAACCACCAAGCGGGTGGGATCACGGCCGGACAAGTATTCGTAGGTCAAGCGGGCCGACACCTTGACGATCGGTGGCGCCGGCAATTACGAGAAGCTCTGCCTCGCGACAAGAAGATAAACGTTATCGCCGTCCTGGGAGACGGTGAAGCCTTTCAGTTCGCAAATGAAGTGATGCAATATTTAAAGACAGAGGGATATGATGCGGGAGGGGTGAATCAGGCGGTGTTTTCGGGTCCAGTGACGGGGCAACAGATCAGAGAAGTTAAGGGTGAGTTCGAAATCGTCATCGGCACCGCGAAGATGGGCTAGAGATACCTGTTCTAACCAAGCAAGCCCACGATCTCCCCAATCTCCCAAACGTGGTCCGTGACTCCGGCTGCCATCGCTGGCGTCACCCGCAGCGTCTGGTGGATGCGCGCGAAGTTGTAGTGCATGAAGTGCAGCGCCACCGCTGCCGCGTGGTTCTCGACCTTCTTTGAGAAGGCGTTCGTCAGGCGGGTGAACCGGCGCATCGACATCCGCATGGTGAGGTTCTGGCGCTCGACGTAGCTCGTTGAAACGTGCGCGGGGTCCGGGCTGCCGACCACGGGCGTCTTCTTTGCGCCGGTGCAGACGGCCGGGCTGTAGCGGACTTCGCCGCAGTCGCGGTTCTCGCCATACTGCTTGATGAGTTGAGCGAAATCGATGTCATCGCCGAAGGCGTGCTCGATTGCTTCCACGTAGCGCATCGCTGGTGAGCTGAATCCGACTGGCGAAACGGCCGGCAAGGTCCATGGCGCCGATTGAATTCGGCGAAATTGGATGCTTCCCGTGTGGCCCCGGCAGACTCGTCTGGGCGCCGAGGTACCCGGCGCCCAGCGAGGGTTGCGGTCAGACGCGACCCAGACGCCACAGCATCGCGCGCGTCCTGTCCAGAAGCTCGCGCAGCTCTGTCAGCGCAGCACCTCGCAACTCGCCGCGGATCTCGATGAGGTCGAGACCGGCGTGGCATTCGGCAGCTTCGCCACCGGCGATACGAAAGCGGCGGGCGCGGTCGGCGCCGGTCATTGGATATGCCTCCGCGATGTTGAGAACCACGGACTCGGCGGCGCGGTACGATTGGTCAATAGCGTGGCCGCGCCGGCCCCGGGTGGACTGGCGAAGCAGGCGGTAGAATTGGACCGCGACGTGGTACACGTCGAGTCCCTCAATGCCGGCGCATGGTTTCGGGTTGGTACCAGTGGCGATGTCCTGCATGCGATCCCTCCTTGCCGCTTCGAAGGGCGGCGTCTGCCCACACCAGGCCCACAGATTCGTGCCAACATCACGGCCCCGGCACCGGGACCGTAGCCGATCCCGGCCAATCGGCCTCGGCCCCCGGCCCCGCCGCCGTCAATCCAGCCGCTCAGCCACCTACGAACCTTTGAGAGGCGGGACAATCACTGGGTCGTTGCCGGCCGGCCGATGTCGTCGATGAAAGCGACGTGCGACAGACCGCTGGCGTTGTCGACGAAGGCGGCGCCTACGCCGGCCGGTGTGCTGCCGAGCCCAAAGTAGTCGCCCAGCCAGTTGGGAACGTGGCGGACCACGGTTCCGGTGAGTCCGGAGGCTAGCGTGTGCTCAGGCGCGAACGACCTTCCCCCGTCGGTCGAGAATGTAACCACCAGCGCCGATGCGCCGCTGTCTTCACTGGCCGCGTGATAGGCTGCCAGCACCAGGGAGCCATCCGGTCGGCGTCCCAGTTGCGGCGTAATCAGGTATGCGGCCGGGGCGCCGCCGTCGATGGTGTCATCCGTCGCAGCGGCGCCGCCCGCGGCAAGCGCGACGACCACCGTATCGGGCGCCGTCGCTCCCAGTGTCGCGTGCGCGACCTCCACCGAAAGCAACCGTTCCACCGGCATGCTGAAATCGTCGTGCGTCCTGCCGTACGCGACCCAGACCTCGTCGCCATTCGCGACGCAGGTCGGATCGTGGTAGGCGACCTCGCCCGACGATGCAACGCCTGCCACGGTTTGCGGCTGGGACCAGGACGCGCCGCCGTCGGACGTGTGGGCCAACCGGATGGTTCGATTCGCAAAGTAGGTCACGAATGCGCCGCCGGGCCTGCCGTCGGGGCATGACGCTGCCAGGTTGGCCATCATCGAATCCACGAGAACGCGCCGGAAGCTCTGACCAGCGTCGGTGGATGATGCCGCCCAGATTCCGCCGCGCACAAGGTCGCTGTAGGTGACCAGGATGACATCGTCCTGGGTGACCAGCAGCCACGGCTTGTCGTAAAGCTGGTCTGCGATGGTCTCGCTCAGCTCAATCGGCGGCCCGAAACCGGCGGCGCCTGCCGGCCAGCCCACGAGCTGGATGCGGATATCGCTTGGGCTTGCCGACGGTCGCTCCGGGTCGGGTCCGGGTGTCCATGAGGCCCAGGTCGCAAACAGCGAGCCACGGCTGTCCCAGCCTGCGGTCACGTTGCTCGCCTGTTGGCCGTCGGGACTAAGCAGGTATTGTGGTTTCGCGAGGCTGCCTGCGGATCCTGCGAGCGTGTAGCCTACCTTGGTCCTGTTGTCGCAGCCGGACGCCTCCCAGAGGATGGCCAGGTCGCCGTTCCGTGCGACGAGGAATGGCTCCGCCTCGAAGCGACTCTCGCTGTCCAAAGAAACCAGCTGCTCGCCCGGGCGGCTGGGCCGGTCGCCGCACCCGCTGTCGGGCGGCGCGCTGCTTTGCCCACTGCAAGCCAAAGCAAGGAACGAGCCGATGGCCAGAAGGGAAATCTGTCGGGCGATTTCCATATATCGACCCGCCGGCGCCGGCATGGAACCATTGTACCGCTTGGCCGGTCCCGGCCGGATCAGAATGGAACGTCGTCGTCACCCACGGGCGGGGCGTCGTTTTCCGGCGGGGCATCGCCATCAGCGCTTGCGCCGCTGACGACTTCGATGCTGTTCGCGACGTTGTCGCCGTAGACTTTTCCATTCCAGTCGCGACCGCCCAACCGTCCGCTGACCGAGAGCACGGTGCCGGGCTTCCAGCTTGCCGCCTGCTCCGCCAGCCTTCCGAAGACCTTGATGGGAACCATCTGCGGATACTGACCTTGGGTCTCGAAGATCAGCGTGAGGATCGACTTGCCGGCCTTGGAAACGAACGTGTCGACCCGCTTGAGCGTGCCGCGCCCCTGAAATGTGAACTCGTCTGCATTGGTCATGGTGAATTCTCGCGTCGCCTGGAAGGCGAGATGCCTTTCTGTCACACCGGCGACGCCTTGCCAAGCGCCGACTCGGCGTCGACGCGTTGGCGGGACCGTGCCGGCGCGGCTGCCCTTGAGCAGCTACTTGCTCACGCAGCCGGAGCCGCTGCAGGCCGCGGTCTGCAAGGCGGTGACGCAGGTTTGGACCACACCGTTGCCAGCCTGATTGAGGCAATTCAGCTGGCAGTTGCCCGTGCACGGCCACGCTGCCGCCAGGCGCTCAAACATGGCGGCATTGTATCACCTCCCGGCTTCCAGGCGCCCCTGATGCGGCGCCCTTGTCGGTGACACACGAAATGTCCGGGTCATAAGCAGTCGTAGATGTCCGGTCGCA
>CAZBIU010000207.1:0-12210 GCA_964491625.1 uncultured Myxococcales bacterium | reverse complement strand
GCGGATCGTTCCCCTGCTCGACAACTTGGCCGAAGGGGTGCGCCCGAGCGACCAGCTGCAGGTCATTCTGGTCGGTGGCGCAAGGCTCGACCCTGCCCACGCCGAAGCCTGCCGGGCGGCGGGCCGAGATCCTCGCCTTCGCGGGCGGCTGAAATGGCTGGGAGAACAGACGCCCGAGAGCACGGTCCGGCTGATGCAGGAAAGCAGTTTGCTGCTTTCGGCGTCGGTCATGGAGTCGTACGGGATGGCTTTGGCCGAGGCGCGTACGCTCGGCCTGCCCATCATCGCCGCGCGAGGTGGCAACGTCGCTTCGATCGTGGTTCCCGAGGCGGGCGGCGAGGTGTTGCCCGGTCCATCGGAAGTGGCGACGTCCTGCCTCGCCCTTTGTCGCGATCACGGCGAATACCGGCGTCGCCTGGCACTTGCGCGAGCGCGCGCCTGGCCGGCGCGCTCTTGGCAAACCGCCGCCCTCGAATTTGCATCGCAGTGGTCCGAGGCATCTCGGCGCGCAGAGCAGCGACATGCTCCGGTAAAGGATGACGGCCCCCGTGCACGAACGTGAATTGTGGTTCTTGGGCCCGAAGAGAATCGAGCTGCGCGCTGGAAAATCCCTCGGGCCGCTGGCATACGACGAAGTGAAGGCACGCGCGCTCCATTCCGGAGTCAGCCAGGGTACCGAGCTGCTGCTTTACCGCGGCGAGGGACCGCATGCGTTCGATCCGTCCCTGGACAGCCCCGGCGCGCCGATCTACCCGCGCCGGTACGGCTATGCGTGGGTCGGCGAAATCACCGAGAGCCGCGCCGAGGACGTCAAGCCGGGACAGCGCATCTTCGCGCTAGAGCCGCATGGCGACGTCCATTGTCTGCGTCGCGGCAAATGGTGGGCGATTCCGGCCGACATTCCCAGCACGCGCGCCACGCTTCTGCCGAACATGGAGACTGCCGTCAATGCCGTCTGGGATGCCGGCGTATCGCTAGGTGACGTCGTGGTGGTCCTAGGCGGCGGCGTCGTGGGGCTCATGATCGCGCTGCTCGCTCAGAAAGCCGGCGCCGCCGAGGTCAGGCTCATCGAGCCTTCCTCGCTCCGGCGGCAGGCAGCCAGAAACCTCGGTGTCGAACGCGCCCTCCCGCCCGATCTCGACGAACCTCACGCCGAGGCCGACGTGGTTATCGAGGCCACCGGCAACCCGGCCTGCCTCGACAACGCCATCCTGCACGCGGGGCACGAATCGACCATCGTGGTGGTGTCTTTCTATGGCGAGCGACGAAGTCCGATTTCCCTTGGATCGGATTTCCACAGGAGGCGACTGCAGATCAAGTCCAGCCAGGTATCTCGACTTCCCGCTCACCAGCGCGCCCGTTGGGACTCGACACGCCGGCTTGCCGAAGCCGCCAGGCACCTCCGCGATGACCGCCTCGACCGGGTCATCGGCGCCCCCCTTTCCTTCGAGTACGCCCCCGCCATCTATGCCCGCCTGGATGCCGACCCTGGAGCCGCGCTTCATACCGTGTTCTCATACCGCTGACGTCCGGTGGCCGGGCAATTCCGAGCAAGCGCGTCGGATATTCCAACTGTTACATTCAAAGCGAGGATCGTGCTCTTCTTTGCACCGTCGCAGGTCAGTCGAGCATCGCTTGTAAATCACTTGTAAACCGAAGGGTGTTGGCTGTGGGTGTCTTAGGGGACGTGACCCGTGACTCTAGCCTACGAGAACGGACGGTGTGCCATGCGTACTTCTCACAGGTTCTTCGCTATTGGGTCTCTTTGGGTACTTGGATGTCAGCCGACCTCCAACCCCTCATCCTCATCATCCTCCAAAGCCGGCGGCAGCGGCGGCACGGCCGGGATGGCGGGCGCTGCGGGCTCCGGCGCAGGGTCCGCCGGAAACGCCGGCTCTGTGGGCGCGGGCGCGGGCGCATCGGGTTCATCCGCCGGCGCTGCAGGAAATGGCGCGGGAGGCGCCGGTGGCAGTGGCGCCAGCTCCACCCTGGCTTGCGTTCCCGGGATCCCGGGAACCTCTCAGATCCCACGCATGAAGGACTCGGCGTACGACAACGTGATGCGAGATCTGCTTGGCTTGACGGGCCTTTCGAGTAGCGGAAACCAGCCGCCGTCGTCGATGCTCGCCCCCGATTCCGATGGGGCCATCACGGACATCGCGTGGAACGGCTACTTGTCCGCGGCGGCGGAGATCGCCTCCGAGGTGATGGCTGGCAGCAACAAGAGCAAGTTCATCAGCTGCGATCCGTCCAAGGATTCGTCCTGCTTGACCAACACCATCAAGACTTTCGGGCGCAAGGCGTTCCGCCGGCCTGTCACGGACACCGAGGTGACGAGCTTCATGCGGCTCAATAGCTTGACCCCTGCAGGCACGACCGCCGAGGTCGAGGAGGCGATTCTATATGCCTTTCTCGCGTCGCCCTCGTTCATCATGCTTCCCGAGCTGGCCCAAGACCAGGACAGCAACGGCAACACCAAGCTCAACAGCTACGAAGTAGCGACCAGGCTTTCGTTCTTGCTGTGGGGCACGGTTCCGGACGATCAGTTGAGCTCGGCGGCCGACGCCGGCCAGCTCACGACCAAGGACCAAATAGCAACCCAAGCGCAGCGGATGCTGAAGAGCAGCAACGCGAAGGCGGTCGTGAGCAACTTCGATCAGTTCTATCTCGGCATCATGACGGGCTCGCACTGGGTCAACAACGATACCCACGATTCGAGTAAGTACTCCAACTGGACTGACGCCGCGTATGCGCCTGCCATGGCGGAAATAGATGCCTTCTTCCAGGACGCTGTGCTTAACGGCGGCAAATTCAAGGACCTCTTCCTGGGCAACAGCGGCTTCGTCACCAAGGACACGGCCGCGCTCTATGGCCTCGACGCCTCCAAGTACGGCACCGATCCCACGAAGGTTCAGCTCGACTCAACCAAGCGGCCCGGGTTCCTGACCAGGGTTGGCTTCCTCAGCACCTTCTCGAAATACGATGTCACAAGCCCGATTCTTCGCGGAGCGTTCATCAGCGGACGGGTGCTCGGAATCAATCCCGGGACTCCTGACCCAACCTTCCTCAAGACGCCGATTCCTCCCGGCAACTATACGACGCAGCGTCAAGAGATCGACGCGTTGACCGCCAACGAGCCGTGTCACACCTGTCACGGCGTGACCATCAATCCGCCGGGCTATGTACTTGAGCATTACAACTCCGTCGGAAGCTGGCAGGACACCGACCCGCTCGGTGGAACCATTGACGGGACCGCCGACGTTCGCTTCAGCCCCACGGAAACCAAGACAATCGGCAGCCCTCTCGACATGATGACCGAGATCGGGAATCTCCCCGAGTCGAAGTACTATTACGCCGAGCAGTGGGTAGCTTTTGCCACGGGAAGGGTGCCCAACCAGAACGACGCCTGCACCGTCGACCAATTGAGTGGCAACATGGCGAGCGACAGTTATCCGCTCCTCAGCGTCATCGCCGACTATACCCAGGCAGACTCCTTCCGTCTGCGAACCGTCGGCAACTAGCAGGGAAAGGCGAACCATGAATGCCAAATTGTTGAGTCGAAGACAGGTACTCCGCGGTCTAGGGGGAGCCATTGTCGCCGCGCCCTTCCTAAGCTCCATCGTCGAGCGGCGTGCGCGGGCGCAGTCGACGAGCGCCAGTGCTCCGCAGCGGCTTATTGTGTACTTCACACACTACGGCTGCCTGACCGATCGGTGGTTCTTCGCGAAGTCTCATGGCCAACTCACTTCTGACGATTACAAGAGCAATCAAACACTTTCGGCCATGGCGCCCTACGCGAGCAAGCTCTTGATGGTGCGTGGCATCCGGGGCATGAACGAGTGGAGCTTCCAGGGGACCCTGGGTCAAACCACGGATCCGCACACCCAGGTCTGCGGCTCGTACTTCACCTGTCAACCCGTGACGCCGGATGACGGCAAGTTCACCGCCACCCCCACCGGGCGTTCGCTCGATTTCGTGTGCGCCGAACAGGTCAATCCGAATGGCAGCGCGCCGCTCTTCATGCAAATAGGCGGCGTGGCCGGCAGCTCAAGCAACACGCAGTCAGTCGTCTCGTTCAGCGCCGCCAACACGATCAACCCGGGCTACGGCTCCGCCCAGCAGATCTACAGCAGCCTCACCAACCTCTTCGGCAAGGGCCCTACGTCGCCCGATACCTACAAAGTTGCGCGCGGCAAGAGCGTCATCGACATCGTGTCCGATGATCTGGCCGCCTTGAAGAGGGTCCCCATGAGCTCGTCCGACCAGCAAAAGCTGGACGCCTGGGCCCAGCTCCTTCACGAGACGACGTCCACCGTCTCAGCCCAATGCTCCTCGGATACCGCAACCCAGCTCGGCCTCACAAGCCAGTCCGTGCAGTCGGGGGGCGGCCTCGGAGCGGACGTCTCGCAGGTCGGGCCCGTCATGATGAACCTCGCGGTGCTCACTGCCATCTGTGATGCCAACCGGGTCATCTTCATGAAGATGCCGCCGAACTACGTCTTCAAGTTCCTGAACTTGACTGTCGAGTCGCACGGCCTTTCCCACCGCATCGGCAACGCCAACATGGGCGGCCCGTGCCTAAGTGGCGTGATGGACATGCTCCACTCGATCGACGTCTGGTATGCGCAGCAGTTCGCCTACCTGGTGGGCAAGCTCGACGGCATCAGCGAAGGCGACGGAACCTTGCTCGACAATACGGCCACGGTCTGGTTCCAAGAAATGTCCGACGGCGATAGTCACAACCTGAACAACCTGCCGATTCTTCAGGCCGGGAGCTGCGGCGGCCACTTCAAGACCGGTTGGGCCATCAATGTCGACGGCGGAACCACCAATTTGAGCGTGGGAAACAGCGATGGCGACTGCCAGAACGGGAACACGCTCTCGAACTTGGACAGCGCCGGAACGACGCCCTCTACGGTGGCCTCGCAGCCCATCAACAAGTACTTCTGTAACTTGATGAACGCCATCGGCGTGAAGGCCGATAGCACCGGCTTCCCGGTGAAGGGCGGTACGCAGCCGGTCACTCACTTTGGCAAATATGACGACAGCTCGCTGTACAAGGGAGGCGGTACGGCGGACGCCCAAATCAAGAACCCGGGCGAGTACACGCAGCTTCTGGCGGGTAGCTAGCGTTGTGATTGCCTGTCTTTCCCCAACCACAACGAGACAGGCTCTCGCAGTGCTTTCGGTCCTGACGTTGCTCGGGTTGGGCGGTGCCTGCCGACCGGCGAGCGGTGCGGGCCAGGTTGGCGAGGGAGGTTCGGGCGGCCAAGCCGGGGCCGGCGGCGTGTCGCACGGCGGTTCCGGCAGCGGCGGCAAGAGCGACTCGGGCGGCCGAACAGCGGGCGGCGCTCTGGCGGGCGGTGCTCCGGCTGGTGGCGCGGGAGACGGAGGATCGTCTGCCACGGGCGGTGCTTTTGGGACCGGGGGCGCCAGTGGCACGAGCACCTTGGCCACCTTTGCCTCGGTTCACGATGTCGTGTTCACCTTGTGTGGCGGTTCGGGCTGCCACGAGCCTGACAATACGCCGCCGGCGCTGCTGGTAGACGACGCCAAGCTCTACTCCACACTCTTGAGCTACGTTTCGAGCTATTGTGGGAACCGCGTGCTGGTCAAGCCAGGATCTCCGCAGGACAGCGCCTTCTACCTCGCGCAGGCCGCCCAATGTGGGGATTCGCTTCCGCAAATGCCGCTCGGATGCGTGGACGCATGCACCCCTCCCGACTATCTCGAAGGCATTCGGCAATGGATCGAAAACGGAGCACCGCAGAACTAAGAGGCGCGCGAGGTGTCCTACCGGCCGGCGGGCAAACCGGCGCCTTCACCCGCGCCGCCCGCACCCCGCCCGAGGCCCGGCCGCCTTTGTAAGACATACGCGAGTACCCCGACGCCCAGGGTTGCGAGCCCCACGAGTCCCTCGATGGGTCGCTGCACGACCGTCACGCCCGTGGAAACCACGCCAAACGCGAGAAACAGACCGGGCACCCAGGGCCAGCCCGGCACGCGCAGGGACGGACCTTCCTTGAGGCGCAGCCGGCACAATCCGACGATGGTGGCGATGGTGCTGATGCCGAGGGTGAAGCCAACGTAGGTCAGGATGTGCTCGAAGGTGGCGGTCCACAGGGCAAGCAGGCCGAGCGAAAGCTGGACCACCAGCGCCAGACGCGGCGGATGACCGGGACGCCCCGCCAGTCGGCGCGGCAGAAGGCCATCGCCCGCCATGCGCGCGGCAACCTGTGGGCCGGTCATGGTCAGCGCGGAAACGCACAAGGCGAGCGCCAGTGAAACCAGCGCGGAAACCGCCTTGGCAAGCCACGTCCCGCCCACGACTTCGGCCGCCACGTGGGCCACGTCAATTCGGCCCGAGAGCACCGAGGCCGGGGCGGCGAAGACAAACAGGGCATTGAGCGCGAGGTACAGAATGGTCACGATGGCGGTTCCGAAGATGAGCGATCGCGGGAGATTGCGCTCGGGGTTCTTCACTTCGCCGCCGATGTAGACCGCCGCGTTCCAGCCAAGGTAGCTGAACGAGACAATCACAATCGCCAATCCCAATTTGCTGACGTCCCCTGCGACGGGCGTGGTGTGAAATCCATTTGGATAAAGCCTGCCAAGCCCGAACGAGGCAAACAGGGTGATAAGAACTACCTCGGCGATGACAATGGCCGTCTGAACCCGGGCGCCGAAGGAAATCGACCCGAAGTGAAGCATGGACGCCCCCACCATCAGCAGGGTCGCCACCACGCGCGGGTTCACGCCAGCCGGCAGCCACGGGTTTAGGTATTCGGCGAAGGCGTATGCAAGGGCGCCCAACGGCACCGCAAACCCGACGATCAGCGAAAGCCACCCGGCCACGAAGGCAGCCGACGGGTGCAGGGTGCGGGAAAGGAAGATGTACTCGCCGCCCGATTCCGGGATTCTTCCGGCCAGTGCCCCGTAGCAAAGGGCGCCGAGCAACGCAATCGCGCCACCCAGCAGCCAGGTCAGCAGCACCAGCCAGGGCGATCCCAAGATGCGCATCAGGATGCCGCTGGTGGTGAAGACGCCTGTGCCCACCATATTCGCCACCACCAGCGCGGTCGCGGCACCTTGGCCAAGTCGTCTTTGTTCGGCAGCCATGGGCGCCAGTACAGCACAGCCTTTCGCCGTCGGCGATAGCGAAGTGGGGTGTTTCGGGGCTACCCAATCCGACGTCGCTCGGCTGCGAAAGTCAGCCAGGCTTGGCGTTCCACGTCGGTCGCGTGAACCAGCTCGATGCCGACCCCGAATTGGCCTGCGTTCTCGAAGACCCTGATAACGCGACCATGCACTTCGGCTTCCTGCCCTGGCAGGGCCAGCCGCACGGTATCGCCCACCGCCAACAGGATGGACGTCTGAAGCAGCACGCCGCTGTCGCTGATGTTCTGCGCGGTTGCCGGCGCTCCCTCTGGGCCAAGCCCGGGCGCAACCCTGGAATTCTCCACGTGCAGCGACACGGGAAAGATCACCGGATAACGAAGTGCAGGTCGGCCGAGGTCGCTACGCATGGGTACCAAGCGCATGAAGGTAATCGTCACCGGCGGTCCGGACGCGACGCGCACGATGCGCCCCGCCGCCGTAAAGGATCCAGACGGACTGCTGTAGCGGACGGTGGCCTGCGCTTCGGCCTCCAGCCCCTCGGGTGGAACCAACAGCTCGGGAAAGGTCAGCAGCACCTCGTTGGTTCGAACGCTGAGCACGAAGCCACCGAGCAGAATCGGGGCCCTGAGATCTTCCAGCGAGACCTCAACCGACTGCCCTGCGAGGAGTTGCCCCTCCATGTTTCCTTTCTTGCTTGTCGGGGTGGGCGTCGGGCAACCACCGCGAACGGCTCGAACCGACGTGGCCATCAGAGAAAAACATCGGCGGCCACCTCACGAACTTGACCCTTAGCGAGTCCTTCGAGGTGTCGGATTTCCGTCGGGGACGGGCCGAATCGCCAGCGCGGGCCGATCGACTATGCGGTGCGCCGTCTCTCGCGAAGATACCCGACCACAGCCGGAATGACGGAAATGACAATGATCGCGACGACCACGAAGTGGAAGTTGCGCTTCACGGTCGGCAGGTTGCCGAAGAAGTATCCGCCGAACGCGAAGCCGCCCACCCATGGAAGCGTACCGAGCAGGTTGTAAACCGTGTAGCGCGAGTACGACATTTTCCCGATGCCGGCCACAAAGGGCGCGAAGGTCCGGATGATGGGGACGAAGCGCGCGAGCACGATGGTCTTGCCGCCGTAGCGGTCGTAGAACGCCTGGGCGTTGATGAGGTATTTTTTGTTGAACAGCTTCGAGCTTTCGCTTGAAAAAACCTTGGGGCCCACGCGGTAGCCGATCCAATAGTTCACCATGTTCCCAAGCACGCCGGCCACGCTCATGAGCAGCACGACCCACCCAATCCCCAGCGGAAATCCTGGCCTGGCCGCGAGGGCGCCGGCCGCGAATAGAAGCGAGTCGCCCGGAAGAAACGGCGTGATGACGAGCCCAGTTTCGCAGAAGATGATGAGAAACAACACGACGTACAAGAGCGGCCCGATCGCCGTGCCCCAGGAATCGAGGTGCGCGTCGAGGTGCAGAAAGATGTCGAGGAGCTGGCGTACGAGATCCATATCGTCTCTTCCAATCTGGCCGCGGCGCGGCCCGCTGCGAAATTCGCCGACGTTATGTGCCAGTTCTTCGCGAGGTTGTCAAACCGACGGGGAATGGCGCCTTGCGAACGATGGGCATATCATCCGACCCGAATGAAAAGCCCGCCGCCTGAAAAAAAGCGTTCCACCGTCGAGAAAGCCAACCCCAAGGCGCCTCCAGCGGCCCCCAGCAAGCCGCCCAAGGTCGCGTTCCCGAAGAAGAACCAGCCGCCCACCGCGGCCGCCTTTGCCGCGCGACTGCCGCTCGTTCTTGGCAAACGCTTCGAAATGGCGCGTTCGTTCCTGCTGCGCCAAGGTGACATCAAAGAAGACGTCTACTTCTATGGTCCCAAGACCGGCTGGGCCTTGCGCTACCTGTTTCGGGGCCATCCCCTGTGCGCGCTGCTCTTGCATGGGGACGTGCCGGTTGCCATCGTCTCGATGTCCGCGACCGCCGCGGCCGGGGTCGACTGGAAGGGCCTTTCCCCCGCGGGCCAGCTTGCGCGCAAGAATGCGCACGGAACCCCGTCGCTCTTGTGGCTGGACCTACCCCTCGGCGGAACCGGCGCCGCCGACTTGAAGGCCATCCTGCGTGTGAAGCTCGCGAGCATGGACTAATTTAGGACGGCCCCAACGCCAGCATCGGCCCCCCCCAGGTTGGATTGGGAGAGCCGATACGAGCGTCGACGGTGGTCAGAGCAGGCTGGGGTTCGCCTTTTGCGCAAGCTGGAGCCCCTGCGCCGGGAACCAGGTGCCCGCGACGGGGTCAACCTGACCCCACAGCGGATCAAAGTGGCTCTGCGCATCGCCGGCGATGCCCCAGGGATCGTAGGCGCTGAAGTCCCAGGCGCGCGCGCCGCCCGCGATGTCGCAGGTACCGTCCGATTCGCCGGGTACTTTGATCCAGAGGTAGCCATCGAGGAGTGCAACCCCGGTGTCGAGCGACGGCCGTAGCCCTGCCCCGGCGCCGAAGCCGTTGCACCAGTAGCCGGCCGAAAGGCCGCTGATGACCGATGCGGGTTGATTGTACGGGGCGTTTGCGTAGGGCGCAGTATTGAGCGGGCCCTGGCCGTTGCGGCCGGTATCGATCACGAACCCAGCGGTCGCGACCGCAGCGCCCATGAACGACTGTATTCCCGCCGTCACAGTGGCCACGTAGTCGGGACTGTAATTGACGGCGTAATTCTGTGAAGGATCGTATTGACTCGGCAGCCAGTCGAAGTGGAAGTTCCCGCTGTCGTCGAAGGCCCAAGCAGGCGCGCCCGACGGTGCCGCGATGGCCGCCGAAACCCACGTCCCGTACTGAATGGATTGGCTGGTGAGCTGGTAGTTCGAGACATTAAGGAAGAAGCCTCGGGCCCGCAGCACGCCGGCCTTGGTCAGGCGATAGGCGGCGTCGCCGGGGCTCAGCCAACCGCTATTGCTTCCGTCAAGATACACCATTGCGTGCGGCGCGTGGGCAGCCAGACTGTCCACGGCGTAGTTGACCTGAGCATAGCGTTCGGCCGGGCTGGCGCCTGGCGCAGGAACCGTGTTGCCCGAGGCGTCCGTCACCGTCGGCTTGCACCAGTCTTCCGATCCGTTGATGGTCGTGTTGTAGGGGATGATGCCCAGCCCGTCGGGTTCGAGAATGACGATGGCCTTGCCATTGCCGATTCCGCGGGCAAAGCCATCGATCCAGGCCTTGTACGCCGCCGTGTCCGCCGCGCCACCCGCCGAGTACTGCGAACAGTCGCGGTAGGGCAAGTTGTACGCGACCAGCACCGGCACCCGCTGCTGGGTGTCCGCCGCGCTCATTGTCTTGCGGACCGCCTTGCGTACGTCATCTGGCGTGCCGTCCCCGAACCAGGCCGCGCGTGGCGTAGTGACCAGCGCCAACACCCTCAGGGCATCGGCGTAGTCCCGCGCGCGCCACAGGTGCTCCACCTGTGCCAGCGATCCGTCACTGGGCGCCGGGACGTAGAGCTCCGCGTGTCCCTTCTGATTGTCCATCTTTGCCAGGCCCTCGTCGGCGCTAGGCCCGCCGGGCTCAGCCCCTTGGCAAGCAACCGATCCCATTGATCCGCCCAGTAGCACGATTGTAAGTAGTGTGCGTATTGTCATTGCCCATTTCCTTTCCCTTACTATGCGCACGATCCTTCGTCGTGACGCCCTCTCGTCGCGAGCCGCGTGCGCACGACACTTCGACGCTGTCAACGTCGCGACCCAGGTCCCTGAACATCTCGATTGGGCCGCAACCTCGCCATGAAGGCGTCGCCCTTCTCCCGAGCAACCAGCGTGCCAGCGGTTCGGCAGTCAGGAACGCGGCAAGACCGCAAGCAAAGCCCGTATGATCTCGCGATCCCGCGCTTCCCATCCCATGATCGGACGTCCGCCGGACGTCCCGGCGACGTCCCTATCAATTCAATGCCCCAATCCAGCCGAAGGAAAAGCGGGCGACCCGCTACAGCGAAAGCTTGTTAGGGCAAGTAACCCTTGATGGCCTGGTACCAGAGGTTCGCCATGAACGCGTACCCCGTATCGCTCGGGTGCACGCCGTTGCCGTAATCGTTTGACGGAAAACTTGTCATGTCGACCATGACCACATGCTCGCCGTTGGCGGCGTGCGTGCTCACAATGCCCGGGATTTGGGCCACGTAGTTGTTGTAGGTCGTGCTGGTGTAGAAGAGCGGTATTATCTTCGCCACCAGGATGAGGGCATCGGGCGCGGCCTTCACGAGATCGGTCACCAGGGTGTCGAGCTGCTTTGCCGTGGTCGTCGGGTCGGCGTTGCTGGTCATGTCGTTGGTCCCGATGTGGAGCAGGACGATGTGGGGCGTTCCGGCGAGGGCCTTGGCGGGCGGGACATAGCCGGTGATGCCGCTGACAGTGATCCCGTCGTGCCCTTCGTGGTGAGCCGGAAAGGTCTTGCCCGACACAGTCAACGCAGCGGTTGGGTTGGTCAGAGAACCGATGAACGTGACGTTCTGGTTGGCCGCAACGACCAGCTTGAACAGCCCCGAGCGGTAGCCGGCGTCGTCGGTCGAGCCGAAACCGTGGGTGATCGAATCGCCGAGCGGCAGGATTACGCACGGGCTCGCCTTGCACGGGTTGTATCCGGTGCCGCCGCCGCTGCCGCCGGTCGACGTGGACGCGTCGGACGTCGACTGGCCGCCAGCCCCGCCCGATCCGCCGCTGTTCCGGCCGCCGCTGCCAGGGCCGTCGGTGCTGGTGCCTGCGTCGGCGCCCGAGCGCCCGCCGGAAGCGGGCGTGGTGCCGCCCGAGCCGGTGGTGCCCGCCCCTCCGCCAGCGCCGCTGGAGGAAGTGCCGCCTGCGCCGCCAGCCATGCTGGTAGTCCCGCCCTTTGCAGTCGATCCGCCAACACCCGTCGTTCCTGCGGTCTGGCCCGACGAATTGCCGCCCGTGCCGGTGGTGCCACCGGCTACGATGCTGCCGCCCGTCCCGCTGCTGCCACCTTTTCCGGAACCTCCACCCGCCGCGGAGCTGCCGCCCGTCGCGGGGGTGCCGCCCGTCGCAGAGCTGCCGCCGCTTCCCGAGACCCCGCCCGAGCCGTTGCCGGCCGTTCCCCC
>CAZBIU010000206.1:1750-12261 GCA_964491625.1 uncultured Myxococcales bacterium | reverse complement strand
CAGCTAGGGTCCATCATTTCCGACACATAGGGCGGAATCGCTAACGCCGACACCGCCTGGCTCATCATAATGATGGGGAACCTGCCATCCCGTGAAGGACCCGGCTGTTTGCGTTCGACCGGGGTCACCGCGTCGTCTATTGCTCGTGGGTTGGAGGCAACCGTAAGTGCTGCTCGATCACCTCGACCGGCGTGCGACGAAATACCTCACGGGCATGAATCATTGCCATCGCCGAGCCCTCGGCAATGATAACGACCTTGCCCGATTTGAGCGCGGCCTCGCAGCGTGTGATGCTGTCCGTGGGAATGCCAAGCTGCTGCAGACCGCCCGCCATCGCCCCTAGCTTGTCAGGCCCAACCTCAGGGCCCATCAGCTGGACAATCCAGGTCAGTAGCGGCCCGGCCACTACCAACGGGCCGATACCAGGCACGAGAAAGAAGCCAGAACCGACCAACATCTCCTTGATTCCGCCCCACGACGCGCCGATTTTCGTCGAGGCCTGTTCTTGCTTCGCGTCGCAGCCAACCATCGAGACCTTGCTGAGGTCGTAGCCGTCCCGCGCCAGTTGCCGCACGGCTGCTTCCGCGTCAGGCTGTGACTTAAACACCGTCAAGGTTGCATTGTTCGCAGACATTCTGCCGCCTACAGCACGTTCTGGGCCAATGACCAAGTACCGGCCGGCACATCCTGGCGATGAACGATTGCGCGCCGTCCTTCGTTGGACCTTCCGGAGGGCCACGATGGTGAAGACAATCAGATCACTTGAAGGGTTGAAAAGATGCAACGTTCACACTCTCGCGGGCGCACTGACGGTTTTGTTCGCGGCCGGGTGTGGTAGCTCGACGAGCGCTCCCCGTATGCCCGATGCCGCTCCTGCGGCTGGGCTTGGCAGACTCAATCACATCGTCATCGTTTTGCTCGAAAACTGGAGCTTCGACAGCCTCTATGCGCAATTTCCAGGGGCCAATGGCCTGGCCAACGCCATGGCCGCGCCGCCGCAGGTCGACGCGACCGGAGCGCCGTATATAGCTCTGCCGCAGTCCGAAGCGCACCTGCCGCAAGACCTGCCCAACGCTCCCTTCGCGCTCGATTCCTACATCCCGAGGTCCGCCGAAACGTCGACCGATCTCACCAACAACTTCTACGAAGAGCAACGCCAGATTCATGGCGGAAGCATGGACCAGTTCGTCCTCTACGACACGGCGGCAAAAGGACTCACCATGGGATACTACGCGACTGCCGGACTCCCTTTGGCCGCACAAGCTCAGCAATACACCTTGTGCGATCACTTCTTTCACGGCGTCTTTGGCGGCTCGCTGCAGAACCATATCTTCCTGATTTCTGCCGGCGTCGCGCGCTTCCCGGACGCGCCTTCCTCGATCAAGCGCGCGGTGCTGGACGCGCAGGGAATGCCGGTTCCCGATGCGAATGGCAAGCCGCAAGACGGGCCGCTGACGCCCGATGGGTACGTGGTGGGCACGTTGTATCCCAGTGGCACGCCTCATCCGCCGGACATTCCGACGGAGCGCCTCGTGCCACCGCAGACCTTTCCGACTATCGGCGACCGACTGTCCGCCAAGAACCTCGACTGGGCCTGGTACGCCGAGGGATGGAATGAAATCCTCGCCAACCCGACGCCCGACGGCGGGGCCGATCCGAACGTCCTGTTTCAGTACAACCATCAGCCCTTCGTGTATTTCGGCAACTATGTGGACGGAGCGCCAGGCCGAGTGCACCTCAAAGACGAGTCCGATTTTGTGGCGGCCGCCGCACAAGGCACGCTGCCGGCCGTCGCCTTCGTCAAGCCCGACGGGGTCGACAACGAGCACCCCAACTATACGAATGTGATCAACGGGGAAGCCCACGTGCTGGGTCTGATCGACGCCGTGAAGAACGGCCCCAACTGGGCTGACACCGCCATCATCGTCACCTACGATGAAAACGGTGGCTTCTGGGATCACGTGGCGCCCCCCGCGGGCGATGCATGGGGCCCGGGCACGCGGGTCCCAACTTTGGTGATCTCGCCTTTCGCCAAACCAGGCTACGTGGATTCGACCCAGTACGAGGCGGCATCCATCTTGGCCCTCATCGAGCACCGCTTTGGGCTCGACCCGCTGGGCGCGCGCGACGCGACCGCGGCGGATCTGACCCATGCCTTCGACTTCGGCAACTAACCCGACCTTTTTGGGCGGCGCTCGGCCCGGTGAATCGAAAGCTTGCAACGAATCCGACCGATCGGCCGTCCAAAGCCCGACGTTCTCCATGTGGAGGCAGAAGGACAAGAGCGACGAGGTAGCCCTACGGCGAGAAGCGCTGGCTCACGCCGACGCGCTCTATAACCTTGCCCGCTACTTGACCGGCAATGCGACCGATGCCGAAGATCTGGTTCAGGACACGTACGCCCGCGCGCTCATCTCCGCGGACCGGTTCGCGCCGGGCTCGAACCTCAAGGCGTGGCTTATGCGGATCCTGCGCAATATCTTCATCGATCGCTACCGGCGCCAGAGTGCGAGCCCGATTCGCGCCCTCGACGCCAACCAGAGCGATGGCGAGGATATCTTGCAGCACCCGTCCGCCGCCTCGGACGGCGGCGCGGTGACTGCGGCGGATCTCGAGTCGGCGCTGATGGCCCTGCCCGAGGCAAGCCGGACCGTCGTCTTGCTCGACCTCGAGGGGTTGAGCGAAAAGGAAGCGTCGGCGGTGCTCGACTGTCCGGTGGGCACAGTCAAGTCGCGGCTCTTCCATGCCCGCGCGGCCCTGCGCGAGCTGCTCAAGGATTACGCACCCAGTCGGAGCATCCATGGACTGTAAGACCACGCAATGGCTTTCGTCCGACGCGCGCCGGGGACGGCTGGCGCCGAGTCAGCAGGACGAGTGGAGGGCCCACCTGCAAGGCTGTGCGGATTGCCGAAACGCCGGGCAAGCCGACGAGGTTTTGGACGAAATGCTGGAACGACGGTTGTCGCAGTACCCGGCACCCGTCCACCTTAAGCGGCGCCTCCAGGAACGATGGCTGCCCGCGCGCGAGCCCGAGAGACTAGCGCGTCGCTTGCCGAGATGGGTGGCACCGGCGGCAGTGGCGGCGGTCGCGTTGGCCTTGCTGGTGGGATTTTCGTTGGGCAGGCAGCGGGCGTCCAGCCGATGGCTGGTCACCGCCGAGGCCGTGAGCAGCCACCTTCGTCTGCTCGAAGGCGAAAGCCCGATCGAGGTGGCAGCGAGTGACATGCATCAGGTCAAGCCCTGGTTCGCCGGTAAGCTCGACTACGCCCCGCCCGCGGCTTTTGTAGGGGATGGCGACTATCCGCTCGTGGGCGGCGGCGTGGTCCGCCTCGTCGACCGGCGCGTGGCGCGCTTCCTGTTTACCCGACGACTGCACAAGATCTCGCTGTTCGTGTTGCCGGCCGAGGCTCTCTCGTCGGGAACGGCGCAAACGCCGGATTTCGGCGCCCAACCCGCGGTGGTGGGAAGCCGGCACGGGTTTTCGCTGGTGGGTTGGCGGAAGGGCGAGTTCGACTATCTCCTGGTCTCGGACCTCAATGCACCAGAGTTGATTGAGCTTGGCCGGCGAATGGCAACACCCCACGACTGAGCGGGCGTGAACCTTCCTGCCAATGGGGAACCGCTAACGCTCGGGAATCCGATCCGGTTCGTGACGCAATATCAGGGGTTCAAGAGGGAATTCGGGATAATATCTCCCTCAACGATTCACCCCCCTTGGTAGTTCCGCGCACAACCCTCAGCCAGGATTCACCCATGCCTTCCTCCTCACGCAAGCCGCTCTCGCTCGGGATTCGCGTCGCCGTCTCTATCGTCATGCTCGTCGGCTCGGGCCGAGGGTTCGCCGACGAGAGCCAGAAACCCCAGGCTCCCAAGAAGCTGGTCCAGACCTTCAACGAGATTTACGACAAAGGTAGCTGGGCCAAGAGCCCGGACGGCAAGGGCACGAGCGGTAGCGGCTCGACCCTGCAGATCACCACGGAGTACCGCGCCTTTCTTGAGCAGTTCATCAAATCGCACGAAATCAAGTCGGTGGTCGACGCCGGTTGTGGCGATTGGGAGTTTTCCTCGGCGGTCGACTGGAACCGGGCGCGCTACCTCGGCATCGACATCTCAACCAAGGTCATCGCGGAGGTCAAGCGCAAGCATGAGAGCAAGACCGTCAGGTTCATGGTCGGTGACGTGACCCAAAGCCTTCCCCCCGCTGACCTGCTCATTTGCAAGGATGTGCTCCAGCACCTGCCCATCAAGCTGATCAAGAGGTTCATCAAGAACAACCTGCGCAAGGGCAAGTACAAGTGGGCGCTTCTTACCAATGACCGCGGGCCGGAGAACCAAGACATCAAACCCGGCGAATACCGCACGATCAACCTCAGCGCGCCGCCGTTTCAGGTGAAGCGACTGGCCGATCAGCCGGTGAGCTTCCCCGGCGAATCGACCAAGGTCACGGAGCTGCTCGATCTGCGCTGAGGCAACGGTGATCGAGTGTCGCCGCTAGAATGACCGGACGTTGACCGCCATGGCAAGACCCAAGGACCTCGCCATGCGTAGGCGCAGCTGGCGCACGTGGGCTGGCGTGCTCGCCGCGCTGGCTCTTCAGGTCGCGGTTTGGTGGTTTGTCGTTCACTATTTCAAGACGCGGCGAATTTGGTACGGGTTTTACGACTGCTCCGACATCGGGCTTTATGAAAACTACGCCCAACGATTTGCCCAGGGTTTGCTTCCGTACCGCGGTGTCGCTTTCGAGTATCCGCCCCTGGCCGTCCTGCTGATGACGTTGCCTGCCTGGTTTTCCGACTGGGTCGACTACCAGACGGCATTTGCTGCCGAGATGATCGTCTTGTACACCGTCGCGGCGGCGCTCGCCTGCGCGGCCGTCGCGCGGCGATCGAACGGGTTTGCTCGACCGGTAGCTACCGCCGTCGCATCTGCAGTGCTGACCTTGTTTGCCGGGCCGATCATCGCCAACCGGTTCGACGCGGCGGTCGCCCTGGATATCGCCTTCTTCGTCTACTGCATGTCCCGTCGGGCCTGGCGCCTCGCCGGGGCCTGCCTGGGGCTGGGTTTCGCATTGAAGCTCACGCCTGCGCTGCTCTTGCCGCTGATCTTCGTGGTTGCGCCGAGGCTTCGCCAGGCGGCGGCCGCGGGCGTGGCCTTCTTGGTGGCGGCCGGGGCCGTGGTGGTTCCCCATCTGCTGAGGTCGGGCACAGCGATTCTCTTCGTGCTGCGCTACCACGGTGACCGTCCGCTACAGATCGAGAGCCTCTACTCGACCCCCCTTCTGCTTCGGCACGCGCTCGCCCATGGTCTGGTCACCATCGGCAACTCATATGGATCGCAATCAGTTATCGCGCCCGGAGCAGGCGTGCTTGCCCGGGCGTCCGTCTGGGTCATGGGTGTTTGCCTCCTCGGCTTCTATGTCCTGCTGTGGTCGCGGCGAGGCCGTCTGCGACAGTCACTGTCCGAGGTTGTGCTCGCCGCCATGGGGCTGCTTTTGATCTTCGTGTGTACGAGCAAAGTGTTCTCGCCCCAATTCATGATTTGGCTGCTTCCCTTGGCCGCGTTGCTAGCCACCTCTCGGCGCGTGGCTGGTCGTGTGGCGAGCTGCCTCGTGGCTGCGGCCACGCTGCTTTCACAACTCGATTTTCCGTCCCGCTACTGGGACCTGGTGGCTTTGCACACCGGCCCGATTGTCCTGGTGAGCATCCGCAACCTGATCCTGCTGACCGGGGCAATCTTCGTCCTGGTGTTGTTTGCGAGGCGAAGCGATGCTCCAAGTAACGGTACCGTACCCGAGGTAACGAAGACGTAACCAGGCGCCGTCGCGCTCTTGCGCCAAGCCAGGCGGTGGGGCCGCGGACCAATTCTTGCTCAATCTCCTTCCAGCGAAAACTGCCGAAGGAGTTGAATCATGCGTTGCAAAGAAATCTTGAGCGGGAAAGTGCACTGGGTTCCAGACGGGTGCTCCGTAAGTCAAGCTGCAAAGCTGATGGTCATGCATCGCGTGGAGCTACTGCCGATCTGTGGCGCGGACGCCCATCTGCTTGGAGTCATCACAGCCCGGGATGTCCTTGTTCGAGTGGTTGCCAAAGGCCGAGTCCCCGAGTTGACGAGGGTGGACGAGGTCATGACGAGCCCCGCGGAGTTTGTGCCGCCGGACTGCCCCGTGGAACGAGCGGCCGAGCTCATGAGCCGGGAGGGCGTCTCACAACTGGTGGTCCTAAACGACGACGGGCGACTTGAGGGTATCATTGGATTGAATGACCTTCTTATGCATGCGCCGGAGGCATGTCCAGTGGAGACGATTCGGGGCATCCTCATGTGGCGGTCGGCTGAACCAACCGCGCACGGTGCCTCGAACGCGCCCGTTCCAAGTACCGCGGATGAAGGTCCATCGCCGAGCGTCGCCACAGTCGTGAATCCCGCTCGAGCCGAGGCAGAGATTGTCGTTCGCGGCGGCACGAATGACTTGAAGGAGTTCCCTGGCTGAGCTTTGCGGCTTAGAATAGCCCCGCGACCACGGCCAACAGGCGGTCGAGGTTGATGGGTTTCTTGAGGACGGGAACTTGATTTGGCGCGCGCGACGGATCGGAGGTCGAGACCAAGACGGGGATATCCGCCAGGCTGGGATTGAGGCGCATGGCACCATAGACCTCGGTGCCGCTCATTCCCGGCATGATGATGTCCAAAATGACCGCGCAAGGCCGCTCGAGAGTCGGCAAGAGCGCAAGCGCATCTCTCCCATTGTTCGCCACCAAGATGGCGTATCCCTCCTCCGCCAGGGCGTCGCGAAGAGACTCGCGTACGTCGGTCTCGTCGTCGACGATGAGCAATGTCTTCTGAATCACGAAGCGCCTCCCACGGCTCCTTGTCTGGAGAGACCGGGAACCGCCGCGGGGAAGTCACGTGGCAGGCGTACTATCAAATGTGTCCCATCTTCTTCGGACGAGGTGACGTGGATGGTTCCCGAATGGGCGAACGCAATCTGCTGACTGATGAAGAGTCCCAAGCCAAGACCATGGGAGCGCTCTTGCTTTTCATTCGAGCCAGTCCTGAAGGCCTCGAACAAGACCGGAATAAGGTCGGCAGGCACGGTCCCGGCATTGTGGACGTCCAGTTGTACGAAGAACGGCGCAGTCCCGTCGCAAGAAACCGTCACCGGCAGAGCCGGATCCCCGTGCGTGAGCGCGTTGCCGAGCAAGTTCGAGACGAGCTGCACGATTCGATCGGCGTCCCACGAGCCGGCGGTATCGCCCCTCGATACGAACGCGATCCTTCGCTTGGGGGTGGTGTTCTCGAATTCGTCGATGGCGACGCGACAGATCTCCGCCAAATCGGCGCGCCTTGGCTGGATGGGGATGCCGCGACCGAGTCGGATGCGGGTAAAATCCAGAACCTGGTCGATCATGCGACCCATTCGTCCGGCGCTGCTCAAAATGCGGGACGCGGTCTTGACCACCTTTTCCGACTCGCCCCGACGCTGCAGAAGGCTTGCCCCGGTCATAATGGCCGACAGCGGGTTGCGTAGGTCGTGTCCTAGGATTCCAACAAACATTTCGCTGAATCGAACCGTGCGCAGCAGGTCCTCGTTCTGGCAACGGAGCTCGTCCTCTAGCTTTTTGCGGTCGGTGATGTCGCGGGTAAGGCACCGCGAATGAACGACCTCTCCATCACGCACGAAGCTGCTCGAGTGCAGTAGGACGTGCTTGATCGCTCCGTCCTTGGCGCGCAGCCGCATCTCGTAGGCGCGGATGGTTTCGTTCCGCTTGAGGCGTGCCAGAATGTCGATGGCTGCCTCTGGATCCAGGTGGAACTCGGCGATGTTGTGGCCTACGTACTCATCTCTGGAGTAGCCGAGCAATTCAAGCTCTGCCCGATTGGCCGCGAGAATGACGCCGTCAGCGGCAACCCAGTGAAAGCCGTCGGCTGCGTTCTCGATGAAGTCCGCGAGCTCTTGCTGACTCTGCCGCATCGCCTTCTCGGCGCGCGCGCGCTCGGCGAGCGCCTGGCGTAGAGCCGCCTCAAGTTGCTTCCCGTGCTCGACCTCATTGTCCAAGGCGGCGGTGCGGTGGCGCAAGAGAACCATCTCGTCGGCGTTCTCGTGCGCGCTATTCGTGTCTTGTAGATCAATGCTCGAACCCATCGTGTGCGAATGGAGTCCACGCAGACGCCGGTAGTCCTCCGGCGCAAGATCCTGGGGCAATAGATCGCTTCGACGATAGGCATTCAAGAAACAGCCGCACAGGAGGGAGAAGGAGCTCGTTGCGCTGAGGTCATTCCAGAGTGTTTCGAGGGCGACTGTGGCGTGCTGGTTCCCCTGCTTCCACAGCAGATCAAGCATCTCGCTGTACGCCCGAACGCGGCCATTTCGGCTGCCCAGGCGGAGAACGTCGATGGCGCTTCCGATGTGGGACCTGAACAGATCCGCATCGGGCCCGTCCCGCACCATGAAGCGAGTCACGGCTTCTGCGACGTCGAAGAAGGCCAGCTGACCGGTCCGACACAGGGCTTCGACGTCGTGACCATTCGACCTCAAGTGACGCTTGAAGCCTTGCCGATGACTCTGCGTGACATACGCGATCAACGGCTCCCCAGCCCTTTGTCCTGCGTTGAAGAATTGATCGAGCGCCGGGTAAAGCGAGGAGTCCGTCTCGAAGAACTGGAGTTGGTGATCGACGCCCGCAGCACCTGAAGCGGACCCAGGGACGGAAGGGGAATCATCTGTCACGTCAACGTGCATGGAAGCACACAGAGACGTTCGCGGAAGCTCGCGATCCATCTGAAATTCCCGTGGCGCGGGAATCACTACCAATGGCACAGGACTTGAATGGAAAGAGAGGAAGAAAGGAGGGCAGGCTGACGCGATGACTTCGTCGGTCGAATTCACTTCGGCGCAAAGAGCCCGTCGGGCGTCTCGCGTCTTGGTCGTTGACGACGATCCGGAGGTTAGAACCATTCTTTGCGATGCTCTTTCCGACGAAGGCTACCTCGCGGATCAAGCCACCGACGGAGCCGACGCCCTGAGGCACATCGCCTCCCAAATCCACCCCGATCTGATCTTGATGGATCTGCGCATGCCCGTCATGGACGGTTACCAGTTTCTGGAACGTCGCTTGCTGGACCAGACACTGCAACAAATACCGGTCATCGTTGTAAGTGCGACAGTCGACAGGGAGATTGACCCGAAGGTTCAGAGAGTGCGGAAGCCATTCGATCTCGGGGAATTGCTTCGCCTTGTCGACAGCGAATTGACGAGACAGCCCGCCGCGTAGCCATCCGCTCGGCCTCGCTGCCGAATCCGGCCGTCGTAATTGAGCAGGGCTCATGCCGTGTGTCTCTCCTTAGGCAAGACCGTGGGCGTGTCGGCCACTTGATCCTTGTGGCGGAGTTTTTCCCAGAGCGTTTTGCGCGAGATACCCAACAGCTCCGCCGTGCGACTGCGCTTGCCATCTGTGGCGTCGAGTGCGCGCAAGAGATACTGGTGCTCGAAGTCGCGCAGTGCGAGATGGAGCGGGCGCAAGGCCTGTGGCTGCGGGATTTCGCGCACGGTCCTGGCGGGTACGGAGCCGCCACCGATGGCGGGCGGCAGGTGCGCAACCTCGATATCACGCCCACCCGCCAAGACCATTGCATGCTCGACGGCGTGAGACAGCTCGCGCACGTTGCCAGGAAATGGATGGCGAGCCAAGGCTGCCCAGGCGGCGGGAGAGATCCCGGGAAGATGCTGGGAGGGGCCGGCAAAGCGCCTGATGAAGTGGCGGAGCAGGATGGGCAGATCGCCGGGACGTTCGCGAAGGGGTGGCAGAGGAATCTCGATGCCGTTGATGCGATAGTAAAGATCCTCGCGAAACGATCCTGTCTTGATGCGATGGGCGAGCTTGCGGTGCGTGGCAGAGATGATGCGGACGTTGACCCGAACTGGAACATTGCTGCCCACGGGCTCGAAGGTCCCTTCCTGAAGAACACGGAGCAGCTTCACTTGAGCCGCGAGTGGTAGCTCGGCGACCTCGTCGAGCAGAAGGGTTCCCCCGTCCGCCGCCTTGAAGCGGCCGTCCCGCCTCTTCACCGCATCGGTAAACGCCCCTCGCTCGTGGCCGAAAAGCTCGGCCTCGACGAGATTCTCTGACAACGCTCCGCAGTTTACCGCGACGAATGGCTGCTCCCGTCGAGTGCTTCGCTGGTGGATGAGCCTCGCAACAACCTCCTTTCCGGTGCCACTCTCGCCCGTGACCAGGACCGGAGCCTCGCTTTGCGACACCATCGCGATGAGGTCGTGTACGCGGCGGATAGCAGAGGACTGACCCAATAAAGACGTGTTGGGATTGCCCGCCGATAGTTCTTCACGGACGTCGTTCAGCTCACGCCGCAAAATGCGGTTCTCCTCGATGCGCTGAATCTGCAGCAGGAGCTCCTCCACGTCGAACGGCTTACGTAGGTAGTCGTAGGCACCCTCTTTGAGGGCTGCTACGGCCTGCACGACGTCCGAGCTCGCGGTCATCATGATGACGTCGGTG
>CAZBIU010000206.1:0-1740 GCA_964491625.1 uncultured Myxococcales bacterium | reverse complement strand
GGAGCGTCTTTGCGGATGCGCCTCAGCAAGGTGAGCCCGTCGACGCGGGGCAAGCGAACGTCACAGATCACCAGGTCGTAGGGTTGCCGCTCGAGCATTTTCGCGCCCGTCTCGCCGTCCGATGCCGTTTGTATTCTATGACAGGACTCGCCAAGCCGGTCTTCCAGCAACGCGAGTAGGTCGGGATCATCATCGACTAAGAGTATGTCCAACACGGTATCCGCCCTTTTGTTACTGTTTTGAAACCAGCGAGTGTCGATTGGTTACTGATTCGAAGCGTGGTTCCGAGCGCGCGGCATTCCAAAAGCAGGACGTGGTGTGAACCCGGAACCTTCGGCCCTGGCAAGGTTCAATTTCTGTGCCGCCGGCCCTGCTGACGCGGGCCATATTGCGCGCGGAGTTGCCAAGAGGACGCTGATTGAATCTCTCGAGCGCGACCGGTTCTTGGCGCTCAGCCGCGAGGCAGGCGTCGCGCGGCATCATGGGTGGACCCGTTTGGAACGTTTCCGCTGCCAAGGTCATCGGTCCGCCCATTGGTGTCCCCGTTCAATTCCTCCACCTCCGCCGTTTCGCCAGGCGTGGTAAGGCCTGCATCGCGCAGTTTCTCCCAGAGGGTCTTGCGTGAAATGCCAAGCAGCGCCGCGGCCTTGGTTCGCTTGCCATCGGTCACCTTCAAGGCCCGCTGCAAGTACTCTTGCTCGAACTCGTGAAGAGCCGCCTGCAAAGGACGCACGCGACCGGGATTGCCGGGCGTCGCTTCGGATTCCACCGAGGTTCGATTGCCCACCATGACGGGCGGAAGGTGGCGAATGTCGATCTCTTTGCCTCCGGAAAGCACCATCGCGTGCTCGACGGCGTGGAAAAGCTCGCGAACGTTTCCGGGAAACGGGTACTGCATCAGGGCGGCCCAAGCCGCCGGGGTGATGGCGGGAGGAGACGTTCCCTTCGCGGTAAGCCGTTCAACGAAATGGTGCAGGAGAATCGGTAAATCGCCGGGACGCTCTCGCAGGGGCGGCAACTCGATTTCGATGACGTTGACCCGATAGAAGAGGTCTTCGCGAAACAGGCCCGCTTTGACTCTCTCTGCGAGGTTGCGGTGGGTTGCCGAGATGATGCGGACGTCGACGCGCACAGGGGTACTGGTTCCGACCGGTTCAAAAGTTCCCTCTTGGAGGACTCGCAAGAGCTTGGCTTGGGCGGCGGCGGGCAACTCGGCGATCTCGTCAAGAAATAGCACACCGCCGTTGGCGGCCTTGAAGCGTCCATCACGTCCCTTGACCGCGCCGGTAAAGGCGCCGCGCTCGTGCCCAAAGAACTCGGCCTCGACCAAGTTCTCCGCCAGGGCTCCGCAGTTGACTGCCACGAAGGGTTTGTCCCGGCGGGTGCAGCCGTCATGAATCAGACGGGCAACCACCTCCTTGCCCGTGCCGCTCTCGCCCGTGATCAGCACCGGCGCATCGCTCTGAGAGACCATGGTGACGAGCTTGAGAACCCGCCTAATGGCAGGCGATTCACCCACGAGAGGTGTCTTGCGATCCGTCAGCTCGCCGCGTGCCTTCTCAAGCTCTCGGCGCAATAGCTTGCTTTCGGCGATACGGCGAGTTTGCGCCAAGAGCTCGTCGACATCGAAAGGCTTCGTGAGATAGTCATAGGCGCCCTCCTTGAGCGACGCGACGGCCTGCGACACATCGGCGTAGGCGGTCATCAGAATGACTTCAGTCGAGGGCGTTTCCTTGCGAA
>CAZBIU010000205.1:0-12455 GCA_964491625.1 uncultured Myxococcales bacterium | reverse complement strand
CACGATTCCTGACAAGCAGATCCAGGTGTCGGGCCACACCGACCGCATGCCCATCAACAGCAAGCTCAGCGATCGCTATCCGACCAACTGGGAGCTCTCGACCGCGCGGGCCGTCCACGTGGTGCGCTTCTTGGCGGAGAAGGCCAAGGTTCCGCCCGAGCGTCTGGTCGCCAGCGGCTACGGCGAATTCCACCCCGTGGCCAGCAACAAGACGCCCGCCGGTCGCGCGAAGAACCGGCGCATCGAGATCCTGCTCACGCCCATGCTGGCGCCGGTCGCGAAATCCAAGTTGGAGGCCGCCAGCGCCCACGAGAAAGGGCATCAGAAGAAGGCCGGCAAACACCACAAGAAGAAGCACTGACGGGCCGGCCGGCCTCGATCCGCGCGCCCCTTGCTTACGAATCTTGCTTCGGCATGCTTGCGAAGAACGCGCGGGCTCGCTGGTTCAGCTCGTCCAGGGTCAGATCCTCCTTGTGGGTCGCGATGGCCCACATGTACCCGAAGGGATCCTTGATTACACCGTAACGGTCGCCCCAGAACATATCGTCCAGCGGCATTTGCACCTGCGCGCCGGCCTTGAGTGACCGCTCGAAGACCGCATCGCAGTCGGAGAAGTAGAGGGTGATAGAAGAGCTTGTGCCGCCGAGGAGGCTCGGGGATTTCACGCTCGACATGGGCATGTCATCGGCCATGTAGATAGACGAGTCACCGATGCGGATTTCGGCGTGCATGGTCGACCCAGGGGAGGGTCCCGGGGAAATCGAGCGCACCTCGGCACCGAAGGTTCGCCGGTACCACTCGATGGCCTCGATGCAGTTCTTTTGCATGAGCGTGGGGGTTGCGGTTCGGATCCCGTCCGGTAAATAGCTCTTTGCATTGCTCATGATTTGTCCTTTCGATCATCACGCCTTGGCTTGGATGACGAGGGCCACGCGAGGATTCGGCCTTCCGTCGGAATGGGCGGTTGGACGGATGGGCCTAGGCTGCTAGCCTTAGCTCGCTGCGGAGCAGCCCATGAAGAAGAAGATCCCGCCGAAGCCCTGGTTCTTTCCTCGACCGGTGTTGCTCCTTAGCACCCGTGATGGTGCGGGTAGAGACAACATCATCACGGTCAGTTGGGCCGGCGTGGCGTGCACCAAGCCACCCATGGTGACGGTTTCCCTGCGCAAGTCACGCCACAGCCACGCGTGCATCCACGCCACGATGGAATTCGTGGCGAACGTTCCCACCTCAAGCCAGATGGATGAGGCCGAGTTGTGCGGTACGCGCAGCGGCCGGGACACCGACAAGTTCGTTGCAGCCGGATTCACCAAGCAGAACGCGACCATCGTCGCGGTGCCAATGATCGAAGAGTGCCCCATCAACCTCGAGTGCAAGGTCAGGCAGGTGTTTCCGCTTGGCAGCCATGACATGTTCGTGGCCGAGGTTGTGAAGACCCACGTCCAGTCGTCGCTGCTGGGCCAGGACGGCGAATTGAGCGGGAGCCAGCTCGACTGCCTGGGCTGGGGCGACGGGGATTTCCTCCGGGTTGTCAAGGGGCGCCCGCCGCGCCGCGGGCTCCAGGTGCTCTGATTTGACGCTTTGACGTATCCCTCAAGCGGGCGTGTCGCACCTCGTGTATCCTGGTACGACCGGGCATGAGCGACGCACCCAAAGACCAACCCCCTGGCGGCAAGTCTGGGAAGTCTCACAAGCGCATCTTCATCTACGCGCTCGCAGGTGGCACCGCGTTGGCCGCGGCGGGGTATTTCCGTTTCCGCGGCACTTCGACGGACGATGACGCCGACAATGCCCACCGGCCGACCCATGCGGTGTTTCGCATCCGGCACAAGGCCGGGCCGCCCAAGCTGGGCATCGAGTACCACTTCGATCGCAACGCCATCGTCGACAGCCGTCTGATGGACGGCCAGCTGCTCGCGCTCACCACCTCCGGGAATCTTGTCGCCTTCGACACAGAAACCTTCGCCGCCCGCAAGGAGCGCGTGCCGCACCGGCGAGCCACGTGCTTAGGTCCCGCCGAAAACGACACCGCGATTGTCGGCATCGCCAACGGTGCTATCGTTCGGGTGGCCGCGCAGGACTTGGCCTTCGAACGGATCGGGCAAGTCCCCGGCAGACCTGCGTGGATCGGCATGCGGTCGAAAGACGGCGCGCTGGTGGTTGCCTACCAGCCGGGGCCGAGCTCCGACAGCAGCGTGCTGGTTGCGGACGAGGGGCAGGGGCGTACCTACGACGTCGGGGTCAGGCCCGTGCTGTTCCTGGATAGCAAGGACCGTCTGTGGATCGCGAGCAGAGACAAAGTTCAGTCCATCGATCTTTCCGTCGGCACCCACAAGGAGTATTCGTTCAAGTCAGGCTGGTCGGGTGTGCGTGGATTCGCGGAGATCGGCGACGGGCAGATTTGGACCTTCGGCGGGGCTGACCGAGCGGGTGGCCTGGCGAGCTTCGTGGCGAGGCTCTCCCCTGACGGCAAGGCCATCCTGGTCTTTGACGGAGGCGGCAAGCGGCGCAATCCCTCGGAGCCTACCGCTCCCATCACCCACGTGCTCGACGACCCGGCCGCCGGGCGGGTGTTGGTGGTGTCGAGCGACAGGGTGGTTGTGAGCGATCGATCGCTTAGCACCTGGAAGCCGCTCGACGTGCTGACCTCGGGCGGGAGCGAAGCGGACGCCTTTCGCGCGAGGGGCCGGGCGCATCTGTCGAAGCATGGGATCCTGCTGACGCTGGTTCGCGGTGGGATCATGGAAGTCACGGCCGACTACGCCCGTCGCCACGTGCTGGAAAGACAGGATCCAGTGCTGCGCCCGTCGGAGATTGTGCGGTTGTCCGACGGGATGGCCTTCTATGGCGACGGCGGTCCCGCATTCTACGCCCACGGGACGTGGCATCCGCTGCCCGACCCCATCATGCCGCCGGCCGAGCTGATGGGTGTGGCCAGGCCGGGCGAGCAAGAGCGGACCTGGGCGGCTACCACGACGATTCCCATCGAGGGCCAGACGAGCTACGTGATCACCAAGGCCGGACCTCCGCGGCACTACCTAGGGCACATCCACGGTCTGCGCGACGTGTTCTTGACCGCGCGTTGGGATGGCTCGGTCCTTACTGTGCTCGGCCGCGAAGACTTGCCCATCGAGCCCGACGACACTTTCGTCAGCCCCGACAAGCAGCTTTGGAACGTGGACGATCAGGGATTGTGGAGCTTCAATGGCGGGCGCTGGCGAATGGTCATGCGGCTCGCGCCCGAGTCCGGCGGAGCGCATCGGTCGACAATGCCAGTCGATTCGGCCGGGGCGCGTGCCGATGCCACGTTCCGATCCGCCATCGGCGAACCGCTGCACTTCGCCCATGCCACAGCACCTCCCTTCCATGGCCTGCCTCGCGGCGCCGCCAGTTGGTCGCTGGTCAGGCTGGACAGCAACGAGGCGGGCGGGGTTCCGCTTATCGACGAGATTCCGGTCCAGGTCAACGGGCGGCGCGCGCTCTTGCATGACCTGACGATTTGGAGCAGCAGCAAGGATCATCTGTTGCTGGCGACCAATCGCGGCCTGTGTGCGTTCAGTATCAAGTTTGGCAACTGCGACGTCATACAGCCCGACGGGGTGGACGACGAGGTCAGTCTGTTTATGCGCGACGGAACCAAACGCTTGTGGTTGGGTGGCCGGGGGCTGTGGGTTCTCCGCGACGACAAGCACGCGGATCCGGTCCACCCTTGGATTTCCATGTTGGCAGATACCCAGGTGGTCGCCTTGGCGGAAACCCCCGATGGCCGCTTGGCCATCGGCACGTCCGACCGCGGGGCCATCTTCCTCACCATTCCGCAAGGCTGGTTCCAGCGTCCGCCCGAAGAGCAAGACCATCTGGAAGACTGGGAAACCACGCGGCCGCACGAGCCGCTGTTCACCGACCGCAGCGTCGTCTTGCAGGCCTGTGGTAGCAAGGCGGGCCAGATTTCCGATACGGCTTGGGCCGAGATCGTCGGCAACCTACGCGAGGTAGCCGCAAAGCTCGGCGCACGTTCGCGGATCGAGCTTGAAGATCAATTCGAAGGCCGCCCCGACATCGCGATGCGTGGCGCAGAGATCGATCCGATGCTGGAGGCACTTTTACCCCTGCTCGCGAAGCCCGCCTTCAAGGGCAAGCTCAGCGTGCAAAAGCGTTTCGGTCCGACCGGAAACGACATCGCCCAAGTGACGCCGTGCCGTCAGTGACGGCGCCGTAACTTGCAGAGGTTGTACAATGTCCCGCATGGGTCACCCTTCGCCCCGTTGGATCGCGTTGCTGGTGGCGGTCGCGGCCTTGCTCGTGGCCCTGCCGACCCTGCGGAACGGCTTCGCCATCGACGACGTCCACGTCTTCGTCGACCAACCCGCGATCCGCGACCTGGGCAACCTGCGCCGGTTCTTCGGGTCCGGCTGGGGCACCGAATCCACCAACCCGCAAGAACAGGCCATGAACAGTCATTACTATCGGCCCGTGCCTACGACGCTGTCGGCCGTCGAGTACGCAGTCTTCGGTCTTAGGCCCTGGGGTTTTCATCTGGTCTCGGCCTTGCTGCAGGCGACCGCCGCCTTCCTCGCTACTCTTCTTCTTGCACGTCTCGCCGGCGGCAATGCCGTCGCAACCTTGCTGGGCGGCCTGCTCTTCGCCGTGCACCCGGCTACCTGCGAGGCGTATGCCGCTGCCTGCTACCAGACCGTCTTGCTCGCCGGCGTCTTCGGGCTTTTGGCGTTGCTTTCGTTTGGCCGCGTGCTGGAGGCAGGACCGCGTCCGCGCTGGCTGGCGGCTCTCAGCTTCTCTCTTTTGGGCGCTCTGCTGTCGAAAGAGGAGGCCTTCGCCATTCCGATCCTCGCTGTCGCTTGGGCGGTCCTGCTGCGCCCGACTGGGTGGCGGCGCGCCCTGGTGTGGTCCGGCGCGGTCATGGCTTTTCCGACGCTGCTCGTGCTTGGTCTGCGCGCGGCCTTGCTTACGCGCTCGTCGATGACCTACTTCGGCAGCGAGCCCGCGAGCGTCGTGGCCCTCACCATGGTGCGCGTGCAGGCTCTCTACGCCGAGCTGCTGCTTTTGCCCCTACGCCTCTGTCCCTTCTACGACTGGTTCATCGTTGGATACCAGCGTGGCCTGTCCCTGGAGGTCGGTATCGGCGCGGCTATCTTGATCGTGGCGTTGGCGGCCTTCATCCATTGCGCCCGCCGCCTACCGGTCGTCGCCCTGGCCATTGCGTGGTACTTCCTGGCTCTTCTGCCGGGAAGCCAGATCATCCCAATCATCGTCGTGGCCGCCGAGCGGTTCCTGTACCTGCCCATGCTGGGCGTCGCGCTGGGCGTCGGCGTGCTTTTCGCGAAGCTCGACCATCGGCTCAGCGGCTCGGGCTGGCGGCGCTGGCTTATCGCTGGAACCGCGCTTGCCCTGTTGGCGTTCGGTGCTCGAACCGTGCTGCGCATGGCCGACTGGCGCAATGATGGAACGCTCAACCGCGCCACTGCGAGCTTCTTCCCGGAAACGCCCACACCGCTCATGAACCTTGCTACCTACTACTACCGTTTCGAGCACAATCCCGAAAAGGCCATGGCGGCCCTGATTGAAGCAGACAAGCGCGCGCCTGGTTTTCCACCGGTGCGCGCGCGGCAAGCGGAGCTGCAGCGACTGATGAAGGCCGACACCAGCCCGCAGCCTTCTTCACCGTGATCGCTCCGGACGGACGATCCTGCACGACCGAGGTGCGAGCCTTCCCCACCTTGCATCCATTGCACCGCGGATGAAGGATCTAGGAATGAACCAGCGTGCTCAAGTCCGCGGGCAAGGTGCCGATCGGTATTTCGGCAAAGGGGGTCGGTTCGACCGAGACCAGGGATTCCGGGCAGATGGCGGGCACTTGGGCTGGTTGTAACTATCCCCGGAACACAAACGAGCCCGCTCGATGGCGCCTGACACTCGGCCGAACCGCGAGATCCGATCTGCACGACTGCGGTTCGTGAGCCTGTGCCACGTTGTTGCCTTGGTTTTCTCCCTCGGGGTTCCGTCGCCCGGCACGGCCGGCGGCGACGTGGTGTCGCCGACCCTCCAGGTCGTGCTTTTCGCGAAAATCTTCGCCTACAACAAGAGCCTGGTTCCTCCGCTCAAGGTGGTCATCGTGTTCGCGAAAGAATTCTCGACCATGGGCGAGGAAGTGCAGAGGACGTTCGCAAAGTCCGGTCAGCCTTCCGTGCTCGTGCCGATCGCGGACTTCGTTCGGCATCCGGTTCCCGGCAGCGTGATCTACGTGCTAGCCAATTCTGTGCCGTCGGTGGTGCAAGAGCTCTGCTCGCGCGAGCACATCTTTTCGGTATCACCCGTTTCTGGCCTTGCCGAGCGGGGTGAAGTGTCGGTCGCGGTGGGACTTAATGAGGATGGGAAGCCGGAGATCGTCGTGCATCTCCGTCGCGCAAAGCTCGAAGGGCAGGACCTGCTCATGCAGTTGCTCAGTCTCGCCCGGGTCATTCGGTAGTGGTTCGCAACCTGCGCGGTCAGATGTACGGCGCCACCTTCGCCGGATCCTTGACAACCAGGAAGTCTTCCACGAACAGGGCATCGAGCCCGGTGGTCATCAGGCACTTGATGGCCTCATCGACGGTGTTGATGATGGGCTCGCCGCGGATGTTGAACGAGGTGTTGAGCACGCACGGAACGCCCGTGATTCGCCCGAACGCTTCGATGAGCCGGTAGTAGCGCGGGTTCTGCTGCCGATTCACGGTCTGTACACGGGCCGTGCCGTCCACGTGGGTGATGGCGGGCAGGACCTCGATCATCTCGGGTCGGGTAGGGTAGGCGCGCAACATGTACGGCGATGGCACGTCGCTGCCGAAGTAGGTTCCGCATGCCTCTTCCAGCACCGACGGCGCGTAGGGGCGGAATGGCTCGCGGAACTTCACCGTGGCGTTGAGCAGATCCTTCATGTCCTTGCGGCGCGGGTCGGCCAAGATAGACCGGTTGCCGAGCGCGCGCGGGCCGAACTCGGCGCGCCCCTGGAACCAGGCGATGATGAGCCCGTCGGCGATCATGCGTGCGGCAGTGAGCTCGGGATCCTTCAGCGCCTGGTAGCGGAGCTGACCGCGGTCGAGCACGGCCTTGACCTGGTCACGCGTGAAACCTTGTCCGAGATACTCGCTGGCGACCTCCATCGACCGCTGGCCGCCTCCTAAAATGTGCTCGACCACCAGGGCCGCGCCGACCGAGGTTCCGGTGTCGCCGGCCGCGGGATAGAAGAAGAATTTCTCGAAGTCGGTCTCGCGCGCAAGCCGGCCGTTGGCCACGCAGTTGAGAGCCACGCCGCCCGCCACGCACAGGTTCTTGACGCCGGTCAGCTTGCGAGCCATGCGGCCGAGGTGCAGCATCGCCTCTTCCGTGACAGTCTGGAGCGCGAACGAGATGTCCTCGTGGCGCTTGTCGACGGCGCCTTCCGGCGGGCGCGGCGGTCCGAGCAGCGCCACCAGCTTGTCGCTGTAGCGATGCGGGCGCTCGTGGAAATACTCGAAGTAGGAAAGATCCAGCTCGAAGCCGCGATCGCTAAGTGTGATGAGCTTACGCAGCTTGCCCACGTATTCGCTGTCGTGGCCGTACGACGCCAGACCCATCACTTTGCCTTCGCCGCTGTTGGCGCGGAATCCCAGGTAATCGGTCAGCGCCGCGTAGAGCGAGCCGATAGAGTGGGGGAAGTCGACCTCGGCGAGCTCTTCGAGTGCGGCCCCGCGACCGCGGTAGATGGTGGTCGACTGGCGCTCGCCGTAACCGTCGGCGGTCAGGATGGCGGCCTCCTCGAAGGGCGAGGTGAAGAACGCAGCGGCCGCGTGGCAGAGGTGGTGCGTGACGTAGTGGATAGCGAGCTTTTTGCCCGAGGCCAGGTGCACCGTCTGATCGATGCTTTTCACGTGCTCGCCCATCCGAGCAATCAGGCGCGACGGCACGCCGTACAGAAACTCCAGGTGGTGGCGGATCGACGCGGTCATGCGGCGCGAAGGCGCCTCGGCGTGGATCCCGGGATTCCAGAAGAAGGCCACCGCATCGAGGTCGGCCAACTTCAGGCCCTGCATTTTCAGGCAGAAGTCGATAGCCTTGTCGGGGAACGACGAATCGTGCTTGATGCGCGAAAAGCGCTCCTCCTGGCTGGCGGCGATGACCCTGCCGTCGACGACCAAGGCCGCGGCTGCGTCGTTGGAGTGATTGATGCCCAGGATTTTCATGTTCCACCTCGACGGCAAGGAACCTGACGCGGCATGCGCCGAGCCCGCCGATCCCTACGACGCTAGCGTGGGTCCGGGTGGCGGTCAAAGAAGGTCTGGGTCCTCGTCAGAACACGAGAACCCCGTCGACCTTGCCGTCCTTCATCGCCAGCTTGACCAGGACGTCCTCCTGCGCGCCCGGCGACGACACCTTCCACACGTAGATAGCCATGCCCCGTTGCCTGAGCTGGCCGAAGTATTCCAGGGTGTAGCCCTGCTTGAGGGACTTCGTGTAAAGGCCGCACATTCCCTCGAACTGCTGGCGACTGAGCTGCTTCTTTAGGTTTGCGCCCGCGTCGGCGAGAAAGGCGTCGTACGACTCAGCCTTGACGGCCTCGATCATCTTGGTCAGGGCCTTTTCCGCTTCAGAGGGCGCTGTCCCTGCGGCGTGGGCCGGCCTGGCGTAGGCAGCCAGCAGGCACAGTGCGAGGGCTGGGACAAGGTACAGGAAGGGTTGCTTCTTCATGGTTCATTTCTCCGGGGGCAGAATGGTTGGGTCATCGACGAAGAAGCCCGCAAGTTGCCAGCCGTTCATGGCCACGGTGATCAGGGCGTCGTCGCCGCCGTCGGTGAATTCGATCTTGAATATCCAGTCAACGGTTCGCGTGTGGCGCACACTTCCGAGGGGCGAAACGCGACGGCCTTGCGCCAAGTGCGTGCCCAGCTTCGCGCTCAGCGAGGCGAAGCCTCCAGTCGGCACCGCGGCCCGAAAGAATGCCGAGCCCTTGGCGACGAAGGCGTCGTAGTCGTTGTCCTGCACAGCCTGGAGCAACTGCTCGGCCAGGGATTGAGCGTCGAGCCGCTCGGGTCCGGGCGCGGTCTCCGCACCGATCTCCGCGGCATGGGCGGCTTGGTTGGCCAAGTTGAGGCGTACCAGTGCGGCCTTTCCCGGTCCCAACACCGCCTCGTTCGCAGTGCGCGCGGGTTCATCTGCGGTCGAGGTCGAGCGCGCGCGCCGGGCGTGCGCGGCGATGCCGAGGGCCACCGTGGAAGCCACCAAGGCGCCCAACACGGCCACGGCGACATGGCCAGCCAGAGAGAACCCCTGCGGCGTCCGTGCCTCGGGCGGTCGGAGCTTCGATTCGCCGGGCAACGGCCGCGGTACGAGCGGCGTCAGCAACGCAAGCCACGACGATCGGTCGCCACGGTGTCGGGCGTCGAGCTCGCGGCGAACGCGATCGAGCCCTTCCTTGAGCCGCCAACGCACAGTCCCCTCGGGAACCCCCAAGCCGCGCGCGATATCGGCGCTCGACCGACCTTCGTAAAAGCGCAGCACGATGGTTTGCCGGAACGGCTCGGCAAGGCCCGCCACCACCTCGGCCACGGTCCGGTGAATTTGCGCGTCGCCGACCAGCTCCTCGGGATTCGCCACCTGGCTTGGCTGCGCAGACTCCGCTGCCTGTTCGCGGACTTCGCGGCGCCGGGTGGCGCGAAATCGGTCGACCGCGAGGTTGCGCGCCACCCGAGCAAGCCACGCGCGTCCGGCGTCCTGGGCGGGGTGGCGCCACACCCGCAACATCGTGTCTTGCGCCAGATCCTCGGCGTAGTCCCGGTCTTTCACCAGTGCTGCCGCAAACCTGCGCAGCCAACCCGCGTGCGCGAGGAGGCTTTCGATGTCCGCGGTGTGTTCCGCCCTCATGCCCATAGGAACGTCGCCGGAGTGGAAACTGTTGGCGGAAATCTATCTCACATTGTGCTCAGGAAATACGCCTTCTCCGCTGGCGTGGGCTCGTCGTCCTGCAAGTCGTAGCGTCGGTGCTTCACGGCCTGATAGTACAGGCAGTAGACATCGCCGGAGGTCTCGTCGCCGACGCTGTAGCGTTTCCAGGTGCAGCCGCCGCGACATATATCCCCGTAGCGGCAGACGCGACAGAATCCGCGCAATTGATCGACGGAGAACTGGCGATTGTAGGCAAACCCCGTGGGCCGATTCCAGATCTCGCGCAAGCTGGTGGTGCGCAGGTTGCCTTCGACGTAGCGGCTCTCGCCGTGGCGGGTCGAGGGCAGCGAGAGACACCCCTTGACGTCGCCGTTGCTCTCGATGCTGAGTGCATGCATCCCCGCCCAGCAACCGAGCCAGAACGGCATGCTGACGTCGGCCTGGCGCAGGTTGGCCTCGGGGCGTCCGAAGTAGCCGATGTGATCGCTGGCGACGATATACATGCCGCCCTTGCGCTGTCGGCAAAGGTCGGCGATCTGCGGCACGATCCACAAGAGGTCGTCGGGCGGCAACACCCAATCGCGGTGGCTGGCCATGGCGCCGGTGGGAATCGCGTATTGCAACTGCCACGAGCGCACGCCCTCGGCCGTGAGCAGGTCGCGCAGTGGGACGAGCTGGTACCGATTGAGGCGATGGATGGTGGTGTTGATGCTGATTTCGAGCCCCACGGCGCGCACGCTGCGAATCGCATCGAGCACGCGTGGATACGAGCCGGGGCCGAGGAAGGCGTCGTGCTCGCGTTCGAGGCCGTCGAGGCTAAAGCCGACCGTGCACAGTCCGGCGCGGGCGGCCTGCTCTGCCTCGCGCGATCCGAAAGACCATGCGTTGGAGATGATAGCAACCAGTACCTTCTGCTCGGCCAAGCGCTGCCCAAGCTCGTCCCACGCGGGGTGCAAGGTGGGCTCACCGCCGGTCAAGGTCACGCGACCGCAGCGCAGCTCTGCCAATTCGTCGGCCACGCGCAGGCATTCGTCGTACGAAAGCTCGTTATCGCGGGCTCGGCCGGCGAATGAACCGCAGTGCACACAGCTCATGTTGCACCTGAGCGTAAGCTCCCAACCGCAGGCGCGCGGCACGAACCCGATCCGACGGAAGACCTCGAGCACGGGCTACGCTTTCTGTGGCGAAGCTGGCGGTTGCGCGACTTTGTCCGAAGCCTTGGCCTCGGGCCTGCCTGATGGTTCCAGACCCGGCTGCTGCTGCATGAAAACGACGTAGATCAGCGGCGGGAGCGGCACGTACTCGTCCGGGCTGGCGTCGGCGCTGTGCGCGCCGGCCTCGGATTCGAGAGTGTCGCCGGATTGGTCGGGAGGCGCTGCGTCCGGCGGGAGCACCACCAGGTAGGGCACCGCCATGATCGGAAGGTCGTTGGCGGCATCGGGCGGTGGAGGCGGCGCCAGATAGGGAGGATTGGGGAGGGAAAGCTCGGACGCCGCGTCCCTGAGGTCTGGGGCAACTGTGGCATCGGAAACGTGCGCGACGACGTCGCGCCCGGCGTCCACGACGGTGTGCAGCGCATGCGAATCACAGCCCGAAGCCGTCAGGCCAAAGCCCAGCGATGCCGGCACCACCACATTGCGGGCCGTCGTTCGCAAGAACTGCTCGATGCGCGCGCGGACTTCCTTTTCCTTCATGCGACGAGGACATTGTATTCGCTTTCCTCGCGGTTAACACATCCAAGGGAATGAGCGTCGGTCTTCCGGTGAGGCTGCCCACAGAACACTGCTTAGCCTGTTGCGTTGGTCGCTGACTGGGCTCCGGAAGGCGCGATTGGCGGACGCGTTGGCCTGATATGCTGGTGGAACATGGGCGAAGGTACGCGCGAAAGACTTCTCATCGTCAACGCCGACGACTTCGGCTACTGCGCGGGCGTGAGCGAAGGCATCCGGCTCGTCCATCGGCAAGGTATCGTGAGCAGCACCAGCGTAATGATGACGATGCCAGCGGCTCTCGTCGAATTGGAGCGCCTGCGCCGGGAAGCGCCTACACTGGGGGTTGGCATCCATCTGACCGTGACCGAGGGTCGCCCGTATCGATTGCCGCGATTCTGGGATCCGGCAGAGCTTGTGCGCGGGTTGGCCGAGGTGCGTGCGGCGGCTCTGCGCGCCGAATGGCAAGCGCAAATCGAGACCTTTCTGGCCACTGGCCTTCCGCTTACCCACCTCGACAGCCATCACCACGCGGCCTACCGGCACAGCAAGGCCTTGGCGATTCTGTTCGAGTTGGCGCGACAGTATCGGGTGCCGGTTCGCAATCCCTATCCCATTGGCGACGCCGACGCAGACGCCCTGGCCGGATGCTTCCCGGGCTCGGGCCTGCGCTATCCTCAACACTTTGTCGACGTCTTCGACCGACCCCCGCTTCCGGGGACACTCGTCCAGGCGCTCGAAGCGTTGCCGGTCGGGGTGACCGAGCTCATGTGCCATCCGGGTCTGGTCGACGATGAGCTTCGTCGGGCGAGTCCGTCGGGAGCTGAGGTG
>CAZBIU010000204.1:0-12462 GCA_964491625.1 uncultured Myxococcales bacterium | reverse complement strand
CCGATCCATCGAGGATGTCCTTTCGGCTTGCAACGCAGAATACCTGACCCAGGGCCTCGAATCGCTTCGCTCAATCCCGGACGCCTCCGTCGATCTCGTATTCTCGCAGGCTGTCCTAGAGCACGTCAGACGTCACCAGCTCGAGGACGTGCTGCGCGAGCTTCGGCGCGTCCTCAAGCCGACAGGCGTTGGATCCCATGAGATAGATTTTGCAGACCACCTCGGCGGCGCGCTTAACAACCTTCGCTTTTCGGCAAAGTTGTGGGAGGCCGAGTGGATGGCCCAATCAGGCTTCTACACCAACCGGATTCGGCACCACGAGATGCTGCAATGTTTCGCACGAGCTGGATTCGAGGTCGCGGTAGCAGATATCACGCGCTGGAAAGGCTTGCCGACGCCGCGCGAGCGAATGTCCCGCGAGTTCGCTGGACTGGCCGAAGACGATCTGTTGGTGCGAACCATCGATCTGGTGACGCGGCCTCGATAGTCGCCCTGTTCGACACCGTTCTGTGCCCGCTCAGGACGGCCCGCTCCTATCCAGGAGCTCACGAATGGCACCCAAATACCGTTCGATGACGATCCTCTCGTCGAATTCCCTCTCGACCTTCTCGCGACCACGGCGGCCCATCGTTGCTCGTGCTTCGCGGGTCATCGCGAGCATTTGCTCCATCTTCTCGACCAGATCCACTACATCGCGCGGCCGGCATAGTAGGCCCGTGACGCCGCCGTCGACGGTCTCGCGACACCCCGTGGAATCGGAGGCAATCACCGCGCATCCCATGGCAGCCGCTTCCAGCAAGCTGCGGGGCACGCCTTCACGGTAGTAGGACGGCAGCACCACGCAATCGGCATCGACCAGATGCACGCGAACATCATCGGACACGCCCAGGTAGCGCACGACCCCTTCCGATGACCAAGCGTCCATCTGTGCCCGTGAGATCGCTGCCGGATTCTGCACCTCGAGCGGCCCTAGCAAGCAACACTCGGCCGAAGGGTGACGCGCCCGGATCCGCCTGGCGGCTTCAACATACTCCCTAACGCCCTTGTCCCAAAGCATGCGAGCAACCAGCAGGAATCTGAATTGCCCCTCCTTCTTCAAGACCCGACCTTCAGCGGGGCAGAGAACTGGGTTCGGCGCGAATCTGTCCAGGTCTACTCCTGAGCCGGGAATGCGCTCGGTCCTTCCAGCCTGCACCAGTCCCTCCGCGATGAATTGTCGGCGGTCATCTTCATTCTGAAAGAACACTCTGGACGAGCGGCGGAGTGCCAGTCGATAAAGCATCCGCGCCAGCGTGGTCAGGTAACTTTCCTTGTGAAAGGCAGTCCCGAGGCCAGCAATATTGTTGATGACGGGAATGCCAAGGGCACCTGCGGCGAGCGAGCCATAGACGTTCGGCTTGATGGTGTAGCCCAGGAACACAGCCGGCCGCTCCCGGCGCAGTACAGTCAGAAAGCGGTAGAAGAGCAGCATGTCGCTTGCCGGGTTGGTGCCTCTGCTTTCCATCGGAACGGCCACGTGACGACAGCCCGATGCTTCCAGTCGCGGCACGTACTCGTCGACGGGAGCTAGGGTCACCACTTGATAGCCGCCCGCTATTAGTGCCCGAATCAGGCCGGTCCGAAAGTTGAACAGGTTCCAGCTTGCATTGACCGCGATGGCGATCTTGCGATTCATTGCGACCGCTCGTGCTCGAGCCAAGACTGAAACATCAACACGTCCCAAAGGTGTTGCTGCCAATTATGCCTGCCGGAAAGGTGCTCTTCCCACTTGTCTCGGATGGGCTTTGGATTGAAATAGCCCTCCTGTCGCAGACGCGATTCTTCCAGAAGGTGACTTGCCCATTCCCGCAACGGGCCCCGAAGCCAGTCGCCAATGGGTACCGTGAATCCCATCTTCGGCCGCTCGATGAGATTCCTCGGCACGTATTTCTGAAGGATCTGTCGCAGCATCCGCTTCCCTTGTCCCTCGCGGATCTTCATGGGCAACGGAAGACGCGACGCGAGCTCGACCACCCGGTGGTCGAGCATCGGCATCCTGGTCTCAAGCGCAACCCCCATCGCGGCCCGGTCGGCCTTGACCAGGATGTCGTCCGGCAGATAGGTGACGGCGTCAAGGTACATTAGCTGCTGCTCAAATCCGGCAAGATCCAACCAGGACGAGCTGTCGGTCAAGGCTGTGCCAGGCTCGGTCGAGTCGAGCACGATCTCCTCGGGGTTGCTCCAGTGGGAGACCAATCCGCGATAGAATGCCTCGGGGGTCCTCGCCGCCATGATCTCGCCAAGCTTCTGGGCTCGTTCACCGAAATTCCGTACCGAGACATTCAGCAGAGTAATGATGGGTGCAGCCAATCGATTCCATTGGTCGATGGAGACCGATCGTACGCCGCGAGCGCCGACGTTTCTTGCCGCGATCGGAAGGAACTTCAGCACCTCCCAGATGCGCCTTGCCCAAAGGTGTCGCAGATAACCGCCAAACAGCTCGTCGCCGGCGTCTCCAGACAGCGACACGGTCACATGCTGGCGGGCCAACTTCGACACGAGGAAGGTTGGGATCTGGGACGTATCAGAGAACGGCTCGTCATAGAGCCTTGGGAGAAGTGGAATGACGTCGAGAGCATCCTGCGCAGAGACGTACAACTCGGTGTGGTGGGTGCCGAGATGCCCGGCCACGGCTTTTGCGTGACCGGCCTCGTTGAAAGCGGCCTCGTGAAAGCCGATGGTGAAGGTGTTCACCTTGCGCGCCGATTGCCCTTGCATCAGAGCCACGATGGTAGACGAGTCGATACCCCCGGAAAGGGACGCACCCACGGGCACATCCGCAATCATCTGGCGGCTGACGGCGTCGCGGAGCAACGCCTCGAGTGTTTGCGCTGCCTCGACCTCGTCACCCTGGAAGGGATCGCGAGCGCCATTGACCACCACGTCGAGCAGCGACCAGTACGGCTTGGGTCGGGCGAGCTTCCCGGCATCATTCGCGGAGACCTCGAGGTACGTTCCGGGCGGCAGCTTTTGAATCCCGACGTAGATCGAATAGGGCGCGGGTACACAACTGTGTCGCAGTTGCAGCGCGATCGCGTCGCGCGCGATGGTTCCCTGGAATTCGGGATGTGCCTTGAACGCCTTGAGCTCAGATCCAAACAGAAGCACACCGTTCTGCCAGCCATAGTAGAGAGGCTTCTCGCCCATCCGATCTCGACCTAGGAAAAGCCGTCTCTCTGCTCGATCCCAGAGTGCAAACGCGAACATGCCCACGGTGCCTCGTAAGGTCCGTTCGACACCCCAGGCGTCGCAGCAGGCGAGCAGCGTTTCGGTGTCGGAGTGGCCGCGGAATGCCGCCGGCTGCTCACCATAAGCGGCCAGGCGCTGTCGCAGCTCCAGATGGTTGTAGATCTCGCCGTTGAACGTGATCACGTACCGTCCCGCGGGTGACATCATCGGTTGATGCCCGGCCGGCGAAAGGTCGACAATCGACAGTCGCCGATGCCCCAGCGCGATCTCCGTCGCTTCGTCGACCCACGCGCCGCTGTCGTCTGGACCGCGATGTGCAATCCGATCGGCCATCTCGAGTGCGACGGTACTGGCGGTTCCGTTTGTAAGTCCGCGGAAGCCTAGAAAACCGACGATTCCACACATGTTCTAGTCACCACGCATTGTCATTGGTTGTTTGTGCTTCCCTCCCATGCCTCATGCGCCTTCAACATCCTGGTACAGATCCAGGTATTTCCGCATCGTTGTCGAAAAGTCGTACCGGATCGCATGCTCCCGCGCGGCGTGGCGAACGGGTGCCTGGCGAAGCAATCCACTTCCGATGGCCTTGTCGAGCGCGGCCACCAGGTCCTCCTGGGAGCGTGGCTCGAAAAGAATCCCAGGACCGCCGGCCACGGTGTCAGCCAGACCCCTGATGTTGCTGCAGAACACCGGAAGTCCGGCCGCCATCCCCTCGATGGCCGCCAAACCAAAGCCTTCCCACAGTGAGGGTACGATCACGGCGGAGTAGTCACCCAAGCAGTATCCGATCTTGTCCGACCACCCAAGCAGCCGTATTCGTCCCACGTGTTTGCGGGCGGCGACCAATGCGTCCAGCTGCGCATGCAGCGAGCCCTCGCCGAAGATGTCGTACACGATGTCGTGGCCGCGATCGATGAGGGTACTGACTGCCGAGATCGCGAGGCCGAGGTTCTTCACGGCTTCCAGTCGACCCACCGATACCAGCCGAACGCTTGCGGGAGCGTCCGCGACAAAGCGGATTGCGCTCGTGTTGACGCCGTTGTGGATCGTCACCAGACGGGGTGCCATCTCTCCGCACCAATCGCGTAGTGCCTCGGCCACCGGCTCGCTGATGGCAACGATTCGATGATACCTCTGGTACATCTTGCGATCGATCCATCTGAAGCCGGGCCAATCTCGGCGTCGGTTGTAGGTGCTGTGCTCGGTCGTGACCATTCGGGCGCTTCCACGCGGAAGCATCGCCCCCACCAGCTGGGCGGAGTACATATGGGTGTGCACGATCGCCCTTGCGCAGCCGGCGAGCATCCGGTGCAGTGCGAGCACCGTGGTTAGATCCCGGGGGCCCATGCCATCGAGGCTGACCGTGGTCTCGTTCGTCGGGACCTGCTTGGGAGAAAGGACCACCAGCGTCGAGTCGTGGCCCTGGGCAAGGGCGCCCGCATGCAGATTCCTGGCCATCAGCTCGCCACCACCCCTAACGTACTCAGGAATGACTTGGAATATCCTCACAGGGGACTCCACGAGGTCCGTTTGGCCGCCCAGCGAACCAGCCCGTGGGCGCCGATCCGCCAGAGCCAATAGGCGATACGGAACTTGCTCAGGTATCTTGCGCCGTGCCTCCGTGCCACGCGCAAAGCCTCTGGCATTGCGTTGAGTGGACTGGTTCCGGTCTTGGTGCCGTCCATGAGTCGTATGGCTGCCAGAACATGATCGACCTTGGCCACCTTCGTGTATCGACTCAGTCGCAGCCAATAGTCATAGTCCATCGCATAGTACAGCCCGACATCCAGCAGGCCAGCCAGGGCAATCAATTCTCGGCGCCAGAAGGTTGCAGGCTGAGGCATGTAGCAATAACTGTCCAGCAATTGGGGTCGGTTCCAGGGCCGCGGCCGGCGGGTTCCTGTTGTCTTGCCATTCTCGTCAATGGTATCGAGATCGCCGTATAGGAGGCCAACGTCGGGATTGGCCTGGAAGTGCGAGGCGACTCTCTGGAGAGCGGATTCGCGATAGAGGTCATCGGCGTTCAGCCAACATACGATGTCGCCGGTTGCGCGAAGCAGTCCCTTGTTGATCGCGTGCGACTGTCCCTTGTCTGGTTCCACGATCCGGATGATGTCCCATCCCGACTTGATGCGGGCTTGAGCGAGCGCGCTGTCGAACAGGCTCTGGGCTTTCTCGACCGTGCCGTCTGTCGATCCAGCGTCGACGAAGATGATTTGAACCCGACATCCAGTTTGGTCCAGGATGCTGCGTAGTGCTTCTTCAACATACTTGCTCTTGTTGAACGAGGGCACGACCACGCTGATGTCGATTCTTTGCAAGCTTCTTTCCCCGTACTGAATGCCTAGACCTGCTGCTGCGCCTCGGCGGCGAGATGTGCTCGATAGACCGACGGGAGGCCCAAGGACGCCCAGAGCACCGGGTACCAATAATTGGAGATCGTCAGGTAGTGAATGGACAGGGAGCAAAGGCCCAGGAGCAGCATTTGCGCGTCGAGCGTACCTACGGCCGCTATACGCAAGATGCGGATCGTGAAAAACGCTAGCAAGCAGAGCAGGGAGAGCCAACCGCCGGCGACCAGGAATTCCGCGGGCAGGCTGACGAATCCGAATGGCACGCCCCTCATGAGCTCGCTCCCTTGCGTCCCCAGATGCGAAGCAGTTCCCCAGCCAAATCCCAGGGGAAAGTCGGCGGCAATACCGACGGCCACTCGAACGCGCTCGCTGCGGTCCGCTGCTGAGGCATCTTCCTGGTCGGCCAGACCGACCAGGCCCAGGGTCCTGTCGAGCACCAGGCTGTCGGCATACAGTTGGACGTCCTGATTCGTGAGAGCCACGACTCCGGCAAGCAGGGTAAGTGCTGCGAGAGCCCACCGAACTCTCGCGGAGGTCCTCCGCCTGAACGCCACGAAGAGTGCGGCCACAACGATGGCCACGATCGCAGCCGCACTTACCAACACAAGAAAGCCGGCCAGGGAGACCACGAACAGGATAACTCGAAAAACCCTCTTCGCCCCGGTGAAGGCGAGCGCCGTGAGGGGCAGGCCGACTTCAAAAATCGTCGCCATATGGCCCGCTTCCGCCGAAAACCCGCGTGGCCTGACCCACAGTCCCATGAAGGTGGCGCCGGAGTCTGGCGCGCTGAATGCTTGCGAGCTGAAGTATGGGATGAGTCCGGATAGGCTCACACCGGCAAAGTTGGCAAGCACGAACTCCGCGATGACATAGACCGCGGACCCGAAGGTGGTCAGCGCGACTGCGTTGATCAGGGATCGCCATCGCAGGCGTGCCCAGATGTTGGCTTTGGCGAAAAGGTAGTAAAGGCTAACGCAGGTGAAGATGGCCGAACAATGGTTCTGGTTCTTTGGCCCGTAGCTCGGGGCAAAGAGCAGGCCCACATATCCAAGGAACACGGCAAGAATCAGAAGCACGTCCTCGGGGTCAAAGCCCCATGAAAGCTGGTGTGGCGCCAGAACGGCCATGAGGAATGCGGTGCCACCCATGATGATCAGATTGATAGGTGCCCAAGGGTGTGGAGCAAAGGCGTCGGTGAACGGCAGTGCGACGACATTGAGCACGCACAGAATCTCGAAGAATCTGGTGAGAGTCGGCGCTTTGCCTTGGCTCACAGTACGATGAGCCATCGGATCTGCCTGAGTTGCTACGTCCATTCAACGCCGAGTAGGATGCTAGCCGACTTTGGCGGCAGCCGCGACGTAGATTCGCTCCCTGCCTCACGCGGGTGGGTCGGCATTTCCGCGATCTCGTAGGGGCCTGGCCCAGCGTGCGGTGAACGACGGCTATCAGCGCGGCTGCGGAACGCGCCCCGAGGGCCTGTCGACTGCTACAGCCGCGGCAGGCGCGGGATCGCCACGACCAGGGCGGCAACCGCCACGGCGGCGACGAAAAAGGGGACGCGCAAACCAAAGCCATCGTAAAGCAGTCCCCACGCGAGGGGACCGGTGGCGCGCGCCAGGGCGCCAGCGCTTTGCATGAGCCCGAGAGTCGCCCCCTGGCTATCCGGGCCAACCCGGCGCGAGATGTAGCTTGAGACGCTGGGCATGTGCAGCGCGGTTCCCACCGCGCCCACCGAACAGGCGACGAGGAACAGCGGCACGCCCACCGAGACGCTGAGCCCTTGCAGAGCAAATCCGGTCGCCATCAGCACCAGGGCCGCGGCGAGCAGGCGGACTTCGCCGAAGCGGCGGCTCAGACGGCCGATGAGCCCACCCTGCACGATCACCGCAATGAGCCCGACCAGGCCCATCACACGGCCGGTGCCGGCGATGCCCATCTTGAAGGCGTCGAGCGTGATCAGCCGGAAGATGGCCTGCACGCCCGCGAACCAGAAGATCGAATTGAACGCGATGAGCAGGATCAGCGCGACGCCGGGGTAACGCCCCGCATTGCGCAGGGCCTGGAAGTCGACGAGCGAAAGCTTGCGGTGCTGCTGCGCTCGTTTTTCCCGCGGTAGGGATTCGGGCAGGTAGCGAAGCGCGAAGAAGACGTTGATGACGGAAAGCCCGGCTGACACGAAGGCGGGCAGCGTGCCCTGATGGCCGATGACGTGGAATCGGCCGAGCTCGCCGCCGATGAAGGGGCCAATCATGAAGCCGAGCCCGAAGCCCATCCCGATGATGCCCATGCCCTTGGCGCGTTCCCCGGGCAGCGTGACGTCGGCGATGTAGGCCTGCGCGACTGCGATGTTGGCGGTGGCGGTGCCACTCCACAATCTCGCGAGGAAGATGGCCGGCAAGCTCTGCCCGAGCCCCAGGAAGACCATGCCGAGCGCCGAGGCGACGATGCTCCACACGAGAATCGGGCGCCGGCCCACGCGGTCGGAGATTCGGCCCCAAAAAGGTACCGCGAGGAACTGCATCAGCGAATAGCACGCGGTCAGCGCGGCCGCGACGAAATCGCTTGCCCCCAGGTCGCGGGCCATGGCGGGCAGGAAGGGAATGACCAGCCCAAAGCCGACGAGGTCGAGGAAAACCGTGAGGAAGAGTGTTCCGAGTGATGCCCGGCGCATGGTCTGGCGGGTCCTGGTTTTCACAGGCAGGCGGACATCGCCTGCTTCCAGGGCCGGACCTGTTTAACACACTCCTGAGCACCGGCGCTTTCACACGCCGCGGTATCCTGACCTGTCCGTGGCCGATCGTCGCCTAACCCAACGCGCCAGTCCGTCGCAGAAAGTCGTCGCGGTTTTCGCCGCAGTCCACTTGAGGGTATGCGCGCCTATGCAAGTCGTGGTAGCAATGCGCGGTCATGGAACGTCCATTGCGCGGTGCGCTGGTCGGCTTTGGCTTCATTGCCGGCCAGGGTCACGCGCCAACGTACGCAAAGCACATGGGTAACGGCCGCGCGATTGAAATCGTTGCGGTCGCGGATATCTGCGAAGCGCGCAGGCAGATCGCTCATGCGAGGTTTCCGGACGCGCGAATCTACTCGGACCACCGGTCGATGCTCGCAGCGGAGGCCGGCAGGGTCGATTTCGTCGATATCGCCGTCCCGCCGGCACATCACGCCGAAATCGCGCATGCCGCCTTCGACCGCGACTTGCACGTGCTGTGCGAGAAGCCGATGGCGACCTCGGCTGAGGAAGCCGCGGGCATGCTCAAGCATGCGCAAGAGGCGCGCCGCGTGTATTTCCCGTGCCATAACTACAAGCACGCGCCGGTGGTCAAAGCGGTGCGCAGCATCCTCGATGAAGGCGTGATCGGTCCACTTCACCTCGTGACCATGCACACCTTCCGCAACACCCACGCCAAGGGCGTGTCGGAATGGCGGCCGGACTGGCGGCGCGAGCGTTCGTATGCGGGCGGCGGCATCGCCATGGATCACGGCAGCCACACCTTCTACTTGGCCTTCGAGTGGATGAAGGCCTATCCAAAGGCGCTGACCGCGTTCGCCTCCACCACCGAGGGATTCGATACCGAGGATGAATTTGGCTGCACGCTGACGTTTCCGACCGGCATGGTCTCGGCCCACCTGTCGTGGACCGCGGGCGTGCGCAAGGTTCTCTACACCTTGCACGGCAAGCGCGGGGCCATTCGCATCGAGGACGAGGACATCGAGCTCGCCATCCTGGAAGCAGGCCCGGGCGTGGTTGCGCCCGGCTCGCCCGGCAAATGGCGCTTTGAGAAACGGGTCGCGCCGTCCGATTGGATGGACGCCAGCCACGTAGGTTGGTTCGGATCGCTGTTCGACGAATTCCGCGCCGCCATCGCGAAGCAGGACTTCGTGGGCAAAGACGCGCGCGAGGCGTTCCTGTGCATCCAGCTTATCGAGCAGGCATATCGCTCGGCCCGCGACGGCAGCAAACTGATCGACCTAGCCCAGACCGAGCGGCCGTCCCGCGCCCGTGCGCATCAGCCGGTCGGCCCAGCCGTCGAAGACGTGGTTTAGGGAGAGCCGACCTTCTCGCTGAACAGCAGATCCATGAGCTGCCGGCCGCGCAGGCCCTGATAGCGGCCGCGCGCGCAGTTGGTTTCGCCATAGCTTGTGAGGGCGGGATCGTCGGTCACGCCAGCGCCGGCCACCATGAACGGCACCGGCGTGCGGGTGTGCTTGCGCAACTTCACCGGAACCGGGTGGTCGGGCAGCACCATCATCCGTACGGGATCCTTGTGGACCTTCTTGTATTCGTCGAAGAACGTTCCAACCAGCCGCGCGTCGCAGTCCTCGATGGCCTTGATCTTGTTGGGCAGGTCGCCCAGGTGGCCGCACTCGTCGACCGCTTCCACGTGCAGGTAGACGAAGTCGTTGCGTCGGAGCATGTCGACCGCGGCGCGCGCCTTGTTCTCGTAGTTGGTGTCGATCCAACCGGTCGCGCCTTCCGGCCGCAGGGATTCCATCTTGCCGAGCAGCCCCAGCCCCAGGATCACATCCACCGCAGAAATGATGCTGCCCTTTCTGCCGTAGAGCTTCTCGAAGGAAGGCATGTCGGGCCTGCGCCCGCCCGACCACGGCCAAATCATGTTGGCCGGGTTCTCGCCGGCTAGGATGCGCTTGCGGTTCACCGGATGGTCGGCGAGGAGCTCGCGCGACTTCATCATCAGGTCGCGCAGCAGGGCCGCCGTGGGCTCGGCCTCGGGCACCCGGGCACGCGGCAGGATCTTGTTCCACTCGAGACCGTGTGACGAATCCGGCTTGTCATAGTCGACCGCGGGCGAGAAGCGCTTGCCGTGTAAGTACAATACGTGGCGGTAGGAAACCCCTTTGCGGATTTCCACCTCGGCCGTGCCGAGCTTGGCGGCCAGAAAGTCGACGATTTCGGCGGCCTCGGGCTCGCTGATGTGGCCGGCCGAGTAGTCTTCCAGAAGGTTGCCTTTGGTGGTGATGATATTCATCCGGAACGCGACGGTCTCGGCGTCGAGCGGCACGCCCAGGCCGTAGCTCTCGATGGCGCCGCGGCCGGTGTACGACGAGGCCAAGTCCCAGCCCAGCACCGACATGTTGGCCACATCCGACGAAGTTGGAAAATTCGCGGGCAGGGTGACGAAGGTGCCGAACTGCGCCTGGCGGGCCATGCCGTCGAGAACCGGAGTCTTGGCTGCCTCCAGCGGCGTCTTGCCGCCCAGCTCGTCGAGCGGGTCGTCGGCCATGCCATCGATAAGGAACGTCACGAACTTCATGTTTACCTCCCTCCCCGAGGGATAGCATGGCCGGCGACAAGAGACCACGGCGGCCTGGCAACGTAACTGCAAACAGGACTGCGATCGGCCTAAGCCCGGCTCGGACCAGGGACGAGGTGGCTCCCGGACCCATTTCGAGACTTGCAGGGGACGCGTCGTCAACTTAGGTTACGGTTTCCCGCGCATGGCGCGGGGCGGAAGGAATCCCTTGCTCAGTACCATTGCCAAGAAGATTTTCGGCACCCGGAACGCGCGCGTCTTGAAGGGCATGCGCCCCATCGTCGCGCGCATCGGCCAGCTCGAGCCCGAGATGAAGGCGAAGAGCGACGAAGACCTGCGTGCCAAGACCGCCGAGTTCAAGCAACGCATCGCCAACGGCGAAAGCCTGGACAGCGTACTGCCCGAGGCTTTCGCTGTGTGCCGCGAGGCCGGCCGGCGCGCGGTCAACATGCGCCACTTCGACGTCCAGCTGGTTGGCGGCATGGTCCTGCACCGCGGGTCCATCGCCGAAATGAAGACCGGCGAGGGCAAGACGCTGGTTGCCACCCTGCCCATCTATCTCAATGCACTGTCGGGCAAGGGCGTGCACCTGGTCACCGTCAACGACTACCTGGCCCGCCGCGACGCCGAGTGGATGGGGCGCATCTATCGTTTTCTGGGACTTTCCGTTGGCGTGATCGTGCACGGTCTTGACGATGCCGAACGCCAGCACAACTACCGCTGCGACATCGCCTACGGAACCAACTCGGAGTTCGGCTTCGACTACCTTCGCGACAACATGAAGGAGTCCATCGAGCGCTACGTACAGCGCGATCTCAACTACGCCATCGTCGACGAAGTGGACTCGATCCTCATCGACGAGGCGCGCACGCCGCTCATCATCTCGGGCTCGGCCGAGCAGTCCGCGGATCTCTACGGCAAGGTCAACGGCATCATTCCAACCCTGCGCAAAGACATCGACTACACCGTCGACGAGAAGGCGCATTCGGCGATGCTGACGGATTCGGGCGTGGATAGGGTCGAGCGCAAGCTGAACGTCGGCAACCTCTACAATCCCGAAAACATTCAGTGGCTGCACCACGTGACCCAGGCGCTGCGCGCGCACACCTTGTACAAGCGCGACGTCAACTACCTGGTGGAAGAGGGCGAGGTCATCATCGTCGACGAGTTCACCGGCCGTAAGATGCCGGGACGGCGCTGGTCCGACGGTCTGCACCAGGCGGTCGAGGCTAAGGAAGGGGTCGAGATCCAGGAAGAAAACCAGACCCTGGCGACCATCAGCTACCAGAACTACTTCCGCATCTACAAGAAGCTGGCCGGCATGACCGGCACCGCCGACACCGAAGCGGAAGAGTTCCACAAGATCTACAAGCTCGACGTCACCGTGATCCCGACCAACAAGCCCATGTTGCGCAATGATCACCACGACCTCGTGTACAAGAACGAACGCGGCAAGTTCCGCGCCGTGCTGGCCGACATCGAGGATTGCCACCAACGCGGCCAACCCGTGCTGGTCGGCACGGTCAGCGTCGAGAAATCGGAGGTGGTCGCGTCGCTTCTGCGCAAGAAGGGCATTCCGCACAGCGTGCTCAATGCCAAGC
>CAZBIU010000203.1:0-12501 GCA_964491625.1 uncultured Myxococcales bacterium | reverse complement strand
CCAGCGGCTCCACTGATTGGAGCCGGCCTTGGCATCGATTCCATCGACACCCTCGAGTTGGTCGTGATGATCGAGCGCGACTACGGCGTGAAGATCGACAACCGCGCCGCGGGTGTCGAGGCCTTCGCGTCGCTCAATTCGCTGGCAGGCTACATTCGCCAGCGCCGCCCGGCCTCGCCCGCATGAACCAACGAGGGCACGCCTTCGTGACCGGTCTCGGCGTGGTTTGCGCCGGTGCCGACAATGTTCACGAGCTACGCGCGCTGCTCGCCGCGCCCAAACGTTCATTTCAAACACCGACGGCCTTTCCCGTCAAAGGCGCCAACGCCGACTTGCCCGTCGCCCAGGTCGCCGGATTCGAGCTCGAGGATGCGACCGGCCTGCCGCGAACCCATCGCCTCGCCCTTGCGGCCGCGCGCGAAGCCATGGGCAACGGTCCGCCGCCTGACGCGATTGTGGTCGGCACCACCACTGGCGGAATTTTGACCACCGAGACCGCGCTTGCGGCGGGCGTGACCGACCCTCGGGCGTACCGCTTTCACGGGCTCGCCACCGTGGCCCAGGCACTGGCCGACGCTCTTTCGGTGACCGGCCCGGTGGTCACCGTCTCGACCGCGTGCTCGAGCGCGTCAGTGGCCATGTGGGTCGCGCAGGCCTTGCTGCGCGCCGGTCTCGCACGAAGGGTGCTGGCGGGCGGGGCCGATTCTCTAAGTCGCCTGACCTTCCACGGCTTTCGTCAATTGCAGCTTGTCGCTCCCGACGGCTGCCGGCCGCTCGACGCAAATCGCGCCGGCATGACCGTCGGCGAAGGCGCAGGTTTTCTGCTGCTGGAATCCGATCCGCAGCCTGGCCGGCGCGTGATTGCGGAGCTTTTGGGCAGCGGGCTTAGCTGCGACGCCTACCACGCCACCAGCCCGCATCCCGAGGGCGCCGGGGCCGTGCTGGCCATGCGCCGCGCGCTATCCGACGCCGGTCTCGATCCGGCGGCCATCGACTACGTCAATCTGCATGGTACCGGTACGCCTGACAACGACGCCGCCGAGGCGCGGGCGTCGAGGCAGGTATTCGGCCCAAACCTTCCCGCGCTGTCATCCACCAAGGGACTCACCGGGCACACCTTGGCTGCCGCGGGTGGAATCGAGGCGGTGGTGTCGGTGATCGCGCTCGACGAGGGATTTCTGCCAGCCAACACCCGGCTCGACAAAATCGATCCCAAGCTTGAGATTTCCCCGGTCGTCGAGGTTAGGCGTGCCCGGGTCGATGCCGTGCTGTCCAATTCGTTCGGCTTCGGGGGCAACAACGCCTGTCTCATCCTGTCGAAGCCGAGCCCCGGTACCGGCGCGCCGGCACGACAAGCGCTGCCGGTTCTGCGCATTGCCTCGGCGGCGTGCCTCTCAGGCCGTGGCAACTTGGACGACACCCTCGCCGCACTCAACGCGGGCGAAGCCGTCACGGGTCTGGTGCCCGACGCGTCCTTCGCCAAGGCAGCGCCCGCCGCGTTCGTTCGCCGCCTCAAGCGATTGCCTCGACTGATGCTCGCCCTGGCCAATACCGCGCAGGCTAGTGCGGGCATGAGCGGCGCGCCGGAATTCCTGGCCGCGGGAACTGCCTGGGGACCGCTCGCCGAGACGCACGATTTCCTACGCAAGCTGTTCGACAGCGACGATCAGTTTTCGAGCCCGATGGATTTCATCGGCTCGGTCAACAACGCGCCGGCCGGGCAAGTCGCGCTGCTGCTCTCCGCCCAGGCGCCCAATCTCACTTTCTCGTCGGGCGACTGGTCTTTTGAACAGGCTATTCTGGCGGCGTCGCTGGGCATCGCGGCCGGCGCGCGCAACGCCCTGGTGGTCTGCGCCGAAGGATACGAGCCCAGGTTGTCGCCCCTGCTGTCCCCGGCCGAGGCTGCAAATCCCTGCGACGGCGGCGCCGCCTTCGTGCTGGTTCCAGACGACGGCCAGCCTGGCGCACGTATGCGCTGGTTGGGTGAGACGGCCATGGCCTGCTCGCTTTTACCCTGGCTCGAAAGTCTGGACGACACGGCGGAGCCCAATCGCTACGGCGCCATTGCGCTGGGCATCCCAGCCAGCTTCCAAGACCACGCTCGTCCGCTGGTCTCGCAACTGGCGGCCAGACTTCCGAGCTGTCCTGTCGTGTCCTACCGCGATCGTCTGGGACAGCATGCGAGCGTCAGCGCCACTGCCGCGGCCGTGGTGGCCCGCAGCGTCTCTAGCGGAGCCCTTCCCCTCGCGTCCGCACCCTCGCCGTGCAAGCACGTCTTGCTCCTGCAGCTCGGCCCGCGTGCGACCGCCATTGAGGTCTTCACATGAAAACCGATGTTGTGGTGGTCGGCGCAGGCTTTGGCGGGCTATCCGCGGCCATCTTGCTGGCGCGACTCGGACGCAAGGTGACCCTAGTCGAAAGCGCGGCCCATCCAGGCGGATGTTTGCGTGGATATAGTCGCGAGGGCGTGGATTGTCCGGTCGGGGTCCACTATTTCGGCGCGGCCGCCCCGGGCGAGATGCTGGGCGACTTCATCGACATGCTCGGCGTCCGGCCGGCGCTCAAGCTGCGAAGACTTGGCGGCGGCGGCGTCATCGACCGCTTCGTTTTCGACGACGAAGAAATCTTCGACCTTCCCGACACAGTCGAGAAATTCGAGACGGGTCTCCGCAAGCGCTTTTCGGATGCGCCCGACGCCGTGGACTTCGTTATGCACGTTTGTCACGCGGCCGCAGCCAGCCTGCGCACCGACGCAGCCCACGCGGCACCGTCGGCGCTTCCCGTGACCCGAAGCGCGTTCGACGTCCTGACCGAAAATGGCGTGCCAGAGCGTCTGAAGGACATTCTCTCCCTGCATGGCTTTCTCCTCGGGCTCAACCTGTGTGACTGTCCGGCCGCTTTTCTACTCGTCGCCACGGCGTCGTTGCTCATGTCGGCTTGGGAATTGGGATGCACCGGGGTCGACATGGCGAATGCTCTTGTGCACAGCGCACTCGACGTGGGCGTCAACCTGATTGCCGGCGACGGCGTGGCCGCCATCGACGTCGCCGGTCACGGCGCAAGCGGGGTGCGCCTTGAGTCCGGCACGGGCATCGATGCTGACGTGGTAGTTGCGGCCGTTCATCCGAAGACCATGGTCGGCCTGATTCCCAAGGGCGCTCTGCCGGAAGAGTACCGACTGGGGATCGGCAAGCTCGAGGAGACCACCGGCATGCTGTGCGCGGTCGCTCTGCTCGACGAGAAGCTCCATCCCGCCCAGGACTTCAACTGGTTCCGTCTTCACGGCGTGCCCAGCCAGAGGCTGGAAGGCGTATACGGACAAATTCGCCCCACGTCCCTGCCCGGTCAGACCCGCCTCATCGCTCTGGTCGAAAGCCATTACGAGGATTGGTCCGCGTGGCGCGACACGCACACGGGACGACGAGGCATCGACTATCGCGCCGAGAAGATGAGGCGGGCCGAGAAGATGATCGCGGATCTGGCCGCTGGCATTGGCCCTTTGCACGAGCCGCGGGTGGTGGACGTGTGGACACCGCTGACCCTTCGCGACTGGGTGGCGGCGCCCCTCGGCGGCGCCTACGGCGCCATGCACTCGGTGAAGAACGGCCTGAGCTACCTGGTGCTGTCCCGGCCGCCGCTCGACCGGCTGTTCCTGGTCGGACAGAGCGCCCTCGCGCCCGGACTGCTCGGCGTCAGCATGGGCGTGCTGCGCGTGGCTTCCGCCATCGCGGGGCGACAGCCGGTTCGTGAGCTTTTGACCGGAAGTCGGCGCGGCCCCAAGGAAGCGCCACCTTGAGAGCTCTGCTGGTTGCCACCAATCGCATGCTCACGCCCTTCCCGGTGTATCCCATCGGTGTGGACTACGTCGCTACGGCCCTGCGCGATCGGCACGACGTGCGCGTGCTCGACCTGGCCTGCGAAGGAGCCGAAGCCGCCCTGGTCGCCCTGTGCCGCGATTTTCTGCCCGAGGTGATCGGGTTGTCGATACGCAACGTCGACAGCGCCGAGACCTCGAATCCGGAAGGGTTCATCCCCGACCTCGAACGGGTCGCCCGATTGTTGCGTGAGAATTCTGCGGCGCCCTTGGTGTTGGGCGGACCAGGTTTCAGCATCTTTCCCCAAGCCTTGATGAAGCGTCTCGGCGCCGATTATGGCCTGGCCGGTGAAGGTGAACCGCTGTGCGAATTCCTGGACGGACTTTCGTCAGGCAAAGTAGTGCCGGTTCCAGGGCTGCTGGTGCGAGCCGAGCTACAGCTTCCGCCCGCGCCGTGGAAGGGACCGCGCCTTCGCAAGGTGACCTCGCCCAAGACCGTGGCACACTACCTGCGCTGGGGCGGCATGCTGAACGTGCAGACCAAGCGTGGCTGCCCGTATCTCTGCACCTACTGCACCTATCCCGGCATCGAGGGGCGCAGGCTGCGTCTCTGCGACCCCGACGGCGTTGCCAAGGAATGGCAATCACTGGTCGACGCCGGCGCGAAGTTCCTGTTCGTGACCGACGCGGTCTTCAACAGTCACGTGCGTCACAATCTAGCGGTCGCCGACGCTCTCATGCGAAACCGCATCGGCGTCCCCTGGGGCGCCTTCTTCGCGCCGGTCCGGCCGCACCGCGACTACTATCGCCGGCTGCGCGAGGTCGGGCTTACCCACGCGGAATTCGGGACCGAAAGTCTGTCGGCCGAGATGCTCAAGCGCTATCGCAAGCCCTTCACCGTCGAGCACGCCATGGCCGCGCACACGGAAGCGCGGGCCGCCGGGATCCACGTCGCCCATTACATCATGCTGGGCGGACCGGGCGAGACCCCAGAGACGGTGCAGGAGACCCTCGACCGTTGCGACGCCATCAACGATGCGGCGCTTTTCGTGTTTTGTGGCGTCCGCATCTACCCCGGGACCACCGTTCACGCCTTGGCCGTTCGCGAAGGCCAAGTAGACGCGCACGATGACCTGCTCGCCCCTCGCTTCTACGCGCCCGCGGGCATCACCGTCGAGGCCATCGAAAAGATGGTCAAAGCCCGGGCGCACGGACGGCGCCACTGGGTGATCGGGTCTGGCGACGCCGACATGGCCGTCATCGTCAAGCGCATGTATCAGCGCGGGAACATCGGACCGCTGTGGGATCGACTGGTCACGGTGTAGCGGATGTCCGTCGGTAGAATTCTGCCTATTTGCTCCAGCGTTGCGCTCGCCTGCCTTGCCGTCTCGGCGCTGGTCGCGAGCGCGTTTCCGGTGTGGGTGCTCGCGGTCGCGCTGGCCCTTTATCTGGCCATCGTCGTCGCGGGCGTCCTGAATCCGCGCCTTTCCATGTTTGCTGCCATTGTCTCTCGTGCCGTCGGCAACCGTCCCGAAATTGCCCTGACCTTCGACGACGGACCCAGCCCACTTTCGACACCCAAGGTGCTGGCCGAGCTGGCCCGCCACAACGCACGTGCCACCTTCTTCGTGCTCGGGGCCAAGGCGGAAGAGCATCCCGATGTCCTACGGGCGATCCACCAAGCCGGGCACGAGATCGGGCTACACGGCTACCAGCACGACCGGCTGCTCTCGCTTCGCCATCCCAAACGCATCGTGGCCGACCTGGAACGCGGGCTCTCGTTCATCCAGACCACCACCGGGCGGACGCCGCGGCTGTTTCGCCCGCCCGTCGGCCACACCAGTCCGCGCACCGCCGAGGCGGCTCGCCGGCTTGGGCTTGTGATCGTGGGGTGGAGCGTGCGTGCCCGCGATGGCCTCGCCGGCACGACCGCGGCCGCCGTCGTCCGTCGCGTGACCAGCCGCCTTGTGCCCGGTGCCATCGTCCTTTTGCACGATGCCTCAGAACGCGACCGGTACGAGCCCGCCGGCGTGGCTGCACTGCCGCAGATCTTGCTTGAGGTTTCCAAGCAGGGGCTCGTCTGCGTGACTGTCTCCGAGGCACTGTCCCGCCACGGACACGCATGAGGCGCTCAGGGTTTCGCTCCATCGTCGTAACCGCCATCCTGTGGACCTATTTCACAGTCGCCTTCGCGGCCGGCTACTGGTTGGTGCTCCTGATCGCCGGCATTCTTCGCCAGCGGCGCGGAGTTACCTGGGCGCTCGGCAGGTACATCGGTAGCTTCTTCGGGCTAGCCCGCCTTCTTGTGCGCAGACTGCGCATCGAGGTACCAGCTCGCCACGAGCTACGTAAAGCAGCGGGTGCGGTGGTGGTGTGCAATCACATTTCGTTTCTCGATCCCTTGCTCGTGCTGTGGTACCTCCCGCGCGCCATCACCATCGTGCGCCCGGATTTCTTTCGCGTGCCGATCTTCGGCTGGATCCTGCGCGGCGCGGGCTTTCTCGGCCCGGGCCTTTTCGCCGAGGGGCAGCCGTGGATCGATCGGGTAGCCAAGCACCTACACACGGGTGGCAATCTGCTGATCTTCCCCGAAGGAACACGCAGCCGCGACGGGCAACTTGCGCGTTTCAAGAAGGGCGCCTTCTACCTGGCCAAACACCTGGGCGCCCCCATACTGGTCCTGAAGGTGGCGGGGACCGACGACGTATTTCCACCGGGTCGGATGGTATTCAACGCGGCACCGACACGGCCCATCGAAATTCGGGCCTTGGCCCGCATCAGCGTCGCGGAAGCCTCCGAAAGCACGACTCATGAGCTGACCGAGCGAGTGTATCACCTGCTTGGTGGCGGCTGAGGGGCACCGCCGCGCTAGAGTCCGATGACAACCTTCGTTTCCAATGTGCGAAATCGGCAGTAGCCGAGGGTCAGGGACCGGTAGCCTGGCGTGGAGTTTTCAGCCGATACTGAAGGACTGACCCAGTTTTCGGATTACGCGGAACTGTCCTTCGTAGTGACTATTCAACGACTGCTCATTGGGCTGAGAACTCAGTGTACCTCTGTCGCCCAAACTGAATTGAGTGTGGCCTACCGCATAATACAGCTTGACAACGACCGCTGATCAAACCCAGGAGTAACGCATGAAATCAAGAGGACTGTTGCGCACAACCGTCGTTGCGCTCGCCATTGCGGGTGCCGCTTGTTCGTCGAGCACATCCGGAGGCAATAACCAAACCGGAGGCGGGCCGGGCACGGGCGGCGAATCGGGCTCGGGCGGGCGCGTTGGAAGCGGCGGAACGAGCGCAACCGGCGGTAGCGTCGGTTCGGGCGGCTCGGTCACCACGGGCGGAGTCACCGGAAACGGCGGCGCCAGTGCGACCGGCGGGCGTGTCGGTTCAGGCGGCTCGGTTGTCTCGGGCGGAACGACCGGATCGGGCGGCGCGGTGGGAAGCGGCGGCGCGAGCACCGTCGTCGGTGGCACGATCAGTTCGGGCGGCCAGCCGGGAAATGGAGGCGCGACTGGGAGGCCGGACGCCGGGCCGGACGCCGGGGCGAGCGGTGGTCGCAGCGGATCGGGTGGCAGCGCTGCCGGCGGAACCGGCCCGGGCGCGGGCGGTACCACAGCGCCAGTTACGTGCGGAAGCACCGCAGTCTACGTTGGTACGAAGACGCCGGGGACCGCCCCAGCGGGCGCTATCACCGTCGATCCGGGCAAGACCTATCAGATTGTGGACGGATTCGGGCTCGCCGACGTGTGGCAAGGCTCTTCTTCGGCAACCATGCAAACGGCGCTGTGGGACCCGGTCAACGGCATTGGGCTCAATCTGCTCCGCGTCGGCATCGACGGTACGAGCGGCAAGCCCAATATCATGGGAGCTGCGGGGTATGCCGACGGTCAGGCCTGCGTCAAGTTTGCCGGCTGTGCGTGCAAGGTGTGGGCAGCGCCCTGGTCGCCGCCCGCGGGAGACAAGGACAACAACAACGTCAACAACGGCGGGCATTTGAATACGTCAGCCTACGCCTCGTGGGCCGCGATCCTCGCGGCGTTCCCCGCCTTCTACAAGCAGAACGGTGGCGTGGACCTCTACGCCATCTCGGCCCAGAACGAGCCTGACTTCACGGCAAGTTACCAGTCGTGCCTCTTCGACAAGACGACGATGGTGAATTTCATCAACGTGCTGGGGCCGCTGCTCGCCGCGCTCAGCCCGCCCGTCAAGGTGCTGGCGGCCGAGCCCGACAACTGGGGCAACATCTGGGGCGGCGACGGCTACGGCCCCGCCATCATTGCCGACTCGAAGGCCGACTCCTACGTCGGACCGCTTGCGACACACGACTACGGAAACACCAGCGCGGGGACATATGCGCGTCCGGCGCCGCCCGCGAACAACACGCACCATGTCTGGGAGACGGAGTGCACGCCGGGTGACACGGGGCCGATCACCATCGCGACGATGGTCTACGCGGCGTTCTCGACCGGCGGCGTGAACGGATGGCACTACTGGTGGACCGAGGCGTTCGTGCCGAATGCAAGCAGTCCCCCCGCTCAGTATTATGCGCTCGGGAACTTCAGCAAGTTTGTGCGCCCCGGATACTACCGGGTCGATGTCAGCGGCGCCGCCAAAGCGTCCGGAACCGTGCCTCTGGTGGTGGCGTTCTCGAACCAGGCGGACGGGACGGTGGCCATCGTGGTGGTGAACGGTGGCTCTGCCCAGCAAGCTTCCTTCTTCGTCGCGGGCGCGGCCTGGCCGGCGTCCGTCACCCCGTACGTCACCACCTCGAGCTCCAAGCTGGCGGCTGGAACAGCCATCACAGTGACGGCAGGAGCGTTTAGCGCCTCCCTCGCCGCGCAGTCCGTTACGACGTTCGTCGGGAAGCCGTAGCCAAAAACAGACAGTCTCCCGAACCGGAACGACCTCAATCGCCCGTGTGCCATGCTCACCCAGCCGAGTGGCACATGGGCGATCATTGAATGGATTCACGCCTACAGGCTGGCCTGAGCGGTCGCGGTAGCAACCAACCAGCGGAAGCCGGCCAGCTGACAAACCTGCCCTTGCCCTGCGAGCCCGGTCATCCGGGCGGCCGCAATTCCCCGATTAAGCTCCAGGTCGCCGGTCTACTGGCACTCTACCGTGGTGTTGATGAGCTGGCCGATCTGCTCCATGGCGTTGCTGAAGTCGTCCTGGCAGATGCTGAGGATTTTGCCGGTCGGGCCCAAGGCGTCCACAAACTGTTTCATGCGCAGCTCGACCACCGCTTTGCCATTCGCCGACTGACAAATCGGCAGCTCAGTCAAGATATCCGGATAGGGGGAGGTCGTGTCGTACCCGATGGCGTAGGTCGCAGTGTCGGCGTCGGCGGGCCAGCCACCGATGACGGAGACGCTGACGCTTTGGGTGCGAAGCTGCTTCATGTCGTCGATGAACGTCTGCACTGGGATCAGCTTGCCGCCGCCATTGGGCGATGCGCCACACTGAGCAAGCGGCGCCGAAAACGCCGCGGCAGGCACCGGCGCGCCGTCGCACACGTGGCCCCACAGCGAACAGCGCAGGCTCGAATCCTGCCCCGCGATATCCCCGCTGAACATGGTGGTGTCTGCCGGCGCGGAACAATCGTCCTCGTCGGTGATGTAGACGATCGCCAGGTGCGCCTCGCTGCGAAGAAACCCGCTGTTCTCGGTCACGAGACCAGACAAGGCCAGGCGCACCGCCTGAAGTTGGTGCTCGAACCCGCAACCCTGGGTTCCAAGCTCGGCCAAACAGGCAAACACGTCGGAAAGGTCTCCGTCGAAGTTGTTCGAGGTGCCGCCATTCTCCGAAACCAGGTAGCGCCCGTTCTTCGGATCAAGTCCACAGCCCGGGCGAACCTGCAACACGGCACGATCGCCTACCGTGCTGCCACAGGCGGCCGACGTACCCGCGCCAAGGTCGGACGAAACCACGCCCAGGTGCAGGTCGGGAAAGCCGGTGGGCAACTTCTTTAGCTCGTCGATGAGGCGGGGAAAGTTGCGGGCCAGGTTCGCCTGCTCTTCCTGCATCGACGGCGAATCGTCGATCATGAACAGCAGGTCCAGCTTCACCGGCGTGTCGACCTGGACCACGCGCGGCTCGCTGCCCGCCGGGCACTGTGCGGTCGGGACCGTCGCGCCGGCATCCGCATCCGGCATCAGCACGGCGCTGTCGCGAGGCAGCCCGCCGTCCCGAGAGATGTGTATCGCCACGCTACCCTCGCAGCCGGCCGACACCGCCAGCGCAACGAGCAAGGAAAGTTTCGTTCTAGCCAGCATCGGACCATGAAGATACCGCAAAACCGGCCCGAGCGTGCTATTCCATGGCGAGTCGCGTGACATGACACACACAAGGGTCTTCACATTCTCCATTGTTTTCCTGGTGCTGCAGGCCTGTGCTGCATCCAACCCAATCTCGAAAGGTGACGCCGTGACGGCAGAGAACAAGGCCTTCCCGTTCCCAACCACACAAAAAAACCTGCCGAACGGGCTGCGGGTATTCGTGGTCCAGTACGACTCACCCGGCCTGGTCGCCTACTATTCGGTGGTCCGCACCGGTAGCCGAAACGAAATCGAACCGGGCAAGTCCGGTTTTGCGCACTTCTTCGAGCACATGATGTTCCGGGGGACCGCCCGCTACCCGACCGAGAAGTACAACGCCGCCATCAAGGCCATGGGCGCCGATTCCAACGCCTTCACCTCCGACGATATGACCGTGTACCACATCCTGGCGGGAAAGGACGCCCTGCCCACCATCGTCGATATTGAGTCCGACCGCTTCCAGCACCTCGACTACAACGAGGCCGAGTTTCAGAAGGAGGCGCGCGCGGTGCTCGGCGAGTACAACAAGGGCGCGTCCAATCCGATGCAGCCGATGTTCGAGGCACTTTGCGACAACGCCTTCGTGGCCCACACCTACAAGCACACCACCATCGGATTTCTGCGCGACATCGAGAACATGCCAACCGATTTCGCGTATTCGCGGCAGTTTTTTGACCGCTACTACCGGCCGAACAACGTGATCCTGCTGGTGGTCGGCGACGTCACCGCCAGCCGGGTGATGCCACTTATCGAAAAAGGCTACGGCGGCTGGACAGCGGGCCCTCCGCGACCGCCGATTCCGACCGAGCCACCGCAAACCCACGAGAAACGAGCGACGGTGCCGTGGAAGGGCGCAAGCCTGCCCATGCTGCTAATCGGCTATCATGTCCCGGCCTTCTCCACCACCGATGTGGACGGCGCCGCCATCGAAGCGCTGGGCGAGCTGGTCTTCGCCGAGCGCTCGCCGCTCTATCGCCGCCTGGTTCTCGACGAACAGAAGGTCGAGCACCTGGACGGATCGGGCGAACGCCACGTGGACCCGAACCTGTTTGACGTCCTAGCGACTGTGAAGTCGCCCGCCGACGTGCCGTACGTCGAGGACGCAATCTACCAGGAAATCGCCCGCGTCGCCGCCGAGGGCAGCGACGAGAAAACTCTGGCGGAGGTGGTATCGCGTCGACGCTACGAGTTCGCCGGCCAACTGTCGACCGCGGACAAGGTCGCCCTGGTCGGCGCGGAATTCTTGGCCTTGACCGGCGGCCTCGACGCCATCGACCAGAGCTTCGACCTGCTTGCCAAAGTCACCGTGGCCGACGTCAAGCGCGTGGCCGCCAAATACTTCAAACCCGAAAACCGGACGGTTGTCATCCTCGAGCCAGAAGCCCAATGATCGTCCACAGGATTTCCGCCATGCTCTTGTCCATCGCCGTCGCTGCTTCGTCGTCCGCGCTCGCGGGCCAAGAAACCGGGCCAGGCCCGATCCGCATCGTGCGCTTGCCATCCCCATCGAGCCCTCTCGTGACCCTTCGGCTTGTGTTCCATGTAGGGGCCTCTGACGACTTGTCCGAGAAGGAAGGCATTGCCCAGCTGACCGCCTCCATGCTCGGCGAGGCAGCCACGGCCAGGCGAACCTGGTCCGAAGTGCTGGACGCCCTCTACCCGATGGCCGCCGAGATCCATGTCTACGGCGACAAAGACACGTTCGTCTTTACCGGCACCGTCCACCGCGACAACCTCGCGGCCTTCTCGGACCTGCTTGCCGAGCAGATCCTGACCCCGCGGTTTTCGCCCGAGGATTTTTCACGCATCAAGCAGGATGCCCACGACGCCATCGCCAAGACCCTACGGGGCAACGACGACGAAAACCTGGGCAAGCAGGCGCTTGGCGCCATGATCTACGCTGGTCATCCCTACGACTATCCGAGCATGGGCACCATCGCCGGACTTGATGCCACCACCCTCGACGACGTGCGCCACTTCTACGCCGACCACTTCGTGCAGGAACGACTGATTGTCGGCGTTTCGGGCGGCTACCCGGAATCCTTCCCTGACACCTACGCGGCCCGCTTCGCGGCCCTTCCTGCCAAGGGCTTGCCCCGTAAGCCCCTGCCCGCTCCGCCCGAAAACAAGGGCCTGCAATTCCTGTTCGTGGAAAAGCCCGCGCTGGGAGACGCCATCTCGCTTGGCTCTGCCATCGACGTGACCCGCAGCGACGACGATTTCTATCCGCTCGCGCTGGCGGCGTCGTACCTGGGAGAGCACCGCACCTTCAACGGCGTGCTGATGCTCAACATGCGCCAGAAGCGCGGGCTCAACTACGGCGACTACGCCTACGTCGAGAACTTCATCCAGGACGGCTGGTCGA
>CAZBIU010000202.1:0-12517 GCA_964491625.1 uncultured Myxococcales bacterium | reverse complement strand
AACAAGTAGCGTAGCGGTTTCATGGGTCTCCTTCTGATTTGGCGCGCAACCTAGACTAGGCAAGAGGCACACGTCAAGGATGACCGCGGCAGAGCCGAGACCGATTGACGTGTCGGGCCAGTTTCGATGCGTCGCAACGGCGCGCGTGAGATGGATCTCATGCGTAACAGTTTGAATTCAATGGTGAATCATGCTCATTTCCTGGGATTTTCTCCACTGCCAGCGGAGTACGGGGGATGGCGTGGCAGGGCCGGTCGGACCTCCCTCAGATAGAAGACAAACTCGGGATCGTTTTGCGGGGCAGGCCGATCACCCTCCCACCGTCTCGTTCTGCTCGGGCATATCTCCCCCTTCGCAGCGCCGCCCGCTAGGGGGCGAGCCCACAGCGGAGGCCGCGCCCCAAAAACGGACCAGCTACGTCGCCTTTTTGACGTCCCACCGCGTCTCGATAACTTCATCGACCTGTCCACCTCGCCGCCCTGCCTCGGAGTCTGGCCGACCCAGGCCTTTGCGATAGACTGCCGGCCATGCCTTTCGGCCCCAAGCTTCCCCTCCTCGCCGGTCTCGCCCTGCTCGCCTCGCCCGTGCCGCGCGCTCTGGCCGCGGTACCGGACATCGCATTTGAGCGGTATCGCCTGCCCAACGGCCTCGACGTGGTCTTGCACGTCGAGCATCGCGCGCCCATCGTACACACCGAGGTCTGGTACAAGGTCGGCTCGAAGGACGAGGTTGCCGGGCGCACGGGCTTTGCCCACCTGTTCGAGCACCTGATGTTCCAGGGAACCAAGCACATCCCGGAAGACGCCTTCTTCAAGTACCTGTCGCAGGCGGGCGCGTCGGCGCGCAACGGCTCGACCACCACAGATCGAACCAACTACTTTGAAACCCTGCCCGCCTCGCAGGTCGAGCTCGCCCTGTGGCTGGAAAGCTCACGCATGGCCTTCCTGCTTGACCGCTCCAATCTTCGCGAAACCTTCGCCAACCAACGCGACGTCGTGAAAAACGAACGCCGGCAGCGGGTGGAAAACGTCCCACTGGGCGCCGTGTCGCGCGTCGAGCTTGAGGCGCTGTTTCCGCCCGGCCATCCCTACCGACACGAGGTGGTGGGCTCGATGGCGGATCTCGATGCCGCTTCCGTGGCAGACCTGAAGGACTTCTACAATCGCTACTACGCGCCCGGGAATGCCGTGCTGCTGGTGGCAGGCGACATCGACACCGGGGTGGTGAAGGGGTTGATCGAAAAGTATTTCGGGCCCATCGGCGCGGGACAGCCGATAGAGCGCGTGACCCTGCCGCCCATGCCAGCCTCGACCGCGGAAAAGCGCATTGAGATGGAGGCGAAGATCAACCTGCCGCGCGGGCAGATGACCTGGGTGACAGTTCCGGCCTTCGCGCCCGGCGACGCCGAGCTGGACTTGGCCGCCAACATTCTTGGCGAAGGCAAGAGCTCCCGCCTTTACCAGCGTCTGGTTTACGAGCTGAAAATTGCACAGTCGGTGTCGGTCCGCCATCAAAGCCGGATGCTGGCTGGGCAATTCGAGATCGCCTACGCGGCCATGCAAGGACACACCCTGGCGGAGATCGAGAAGGTCGTCGACGAGGAGCTCGGCAGGTTGCGCACCCAGCCCCCGACGCCCGAGGAGTTGCAGCGCGCGAGAAATCAAATCAAGACTGACTTGCTAAGGGGCATGGAACCGCTGGCAGGGCTCGCCACGCGGCTGCTCTACTACGACGTCTTCGCCGGCGATCCGAACTATCTGCGCAAGGATCTGGACCGCTACGATCGGACGACGCCGGAGTCGCTTACGACCTGGGTGCAGAAGCTCATCGCCAAGAACCGCGGCGTGCTGGTCGACGTGGAGCCAAACCCCAATGCGCCCATCATGGGCCGTCTGCGCTACGCGACCGCAGCGCCACCGAAGGGATCGCCGATCGACGCCGGGGTTCCGGCAAAAATCCTGCCGACGGCCATCACCTCTCGCATCACGCCGGATGCCCCCTTCCGAAGTCGCCTGCCGACGCCGGGCGAAACACACCCGTTCAGGATTCCGCCCGTCAAACGCATGCGCCTGCGCAACGGCCTGCCGGTGATTCTGGCCGAATCGCACAAGCTGCCGCTCGTGAATGTGAGCCTCCTCGTCAAGACCGGCAGCAGCGCCAACCCCAAGGACAAAGCGGGGCTCGCGAGCCTTACCGCCAACCTGCTCGACGATGGCACCAAGAAGCGCACCGCCACCCAGATCGCGAACGAGATCGGACAGCTCGGGGCCACGCTTTCCACCTACGCCACCTGGGACGCATCGGCGGTCGCGCTGTCGATCATGACGGACAACCTCGAATCAGGGCTGCCGGTATGGTCCGACGTGATTCTCAACCCGGCGTTCACCGACGACGATTTCAAACGCGTGGTCGACAACCTGCTCTCGACCATTGCCCAACGCAAAGACTACCCGCCGGTGGTCGCGACCCAGGTCTTCGCGCGCAGCCTGTGGGGCGACAACCATCCGTTCGCCTGGCCCGATGTTGGTACGCCCGCCTCGCTTGCCGCGTTTCGGCCGGCCGATCTGAGACGCTTTTTCGACAGCTACTACGCGCCCAACAACGCGGTCCTGGTGGTCTCCGGCGACATCACGGAAAAGGGGGTGCACGGCCTCATCGAGCCGCTGCTAGCAAGTTTTAAGGCCAAGAAAATCCCGTCGACCAGGCTGCCCAAAACCTCGGCGCCGGAAAAGCCACTGGTCGTGTTGGTCGACAAGGCGGGCGCGCCGCAGTCGTCGATTCGCATCGGCCTGCCGGGTCTGCAGCGCAAGCATCCGGATTACTACCGCGCGCTGGTCGCCAACCAAGTGCTGGGCGGCCCCTTCCGCCGCCTTACCATGGATCTGCGCGAAACCAAGGGCTGGACCTACGGTGTCGGTTCGCAATTCGACGCCAGAAAACTAGGCGGTCCGTGGCTGGTCAGCGGCGAATTCGTCGCCGAGCACACCACCGACTCGGTTTTGGAGGTCATCAAGGAAATCGACAAGCTGCGCGCCGAAGACGTCACCGACAAAGAGCTGTCCGACGTCAAGGACGAAATCATCGGCGCATTTCCTGCCCACTTCGCCACCGCCGATCAGTTGGCATCGCAGGTGGCCGGGTTGACCATCTTCGATCTGCCGGGCAACGAGCTTGAGACCTTCACCAAGAAGATCGCCGCGGTCGACAAGGCCCAAGTGCGTAAGATGGCGCAAAAGTACTTCCGCCCCGACAACCTGCTCGTCGTCGTGGTCGGGGACAGAGCCAGCACCGAGGCGTCGCTGCATAAGGTCGGCGAAGTCGAGCGCCGCGACCTCGACGGCGCTAGGATTGAGCCAGGTAAGTGACGAGCTTTCGCAAACTACGCCAAGAACGACTTTCGCGCGAGAAGGGAACCCTGTTCCCGCAGGCCGAGCTTGCCGTCGCGCTCTGCTACCCGAGCCCCTACCACGTGGGCATGTCGTCGCTCGGGTTCCAGACCATCTACCGCGAGCTGAATGCCCTGCCCGGCGTGGCAGCCGAACGCGCCTTCCTGCCCGACGACGTCCCGGCCGCGCGCCAACAGCGCGAGATCCTGTCCACCTACGAATCCAATCGCCCGGTAGCGGATTTTCCCATCGTGGCCTTCTCGCTCGCCTACGAGCTGGAGATCGCGGGTCTCGTGCACTGCCTGGATCTGGCCGGCATTCCAACCCTAGCGGCGGAGCGAGATCGGCGGGACAAGCGCTGGCCTCTTATCGTGGTAGGCGGCCCCCTCACCTTTTCCAATCCTGTCCCCGCGGGCCCCATGGCGGACGTCATCGTCATGGGCGAGGCCGAAGAGGCCATCGCGACCTTGCTGGCTCTATTTCGCGACAGTCCCGACAAGGAAACCCTGTTGGCGTCGCTCGATCGGCTGCCTGGCTTCTTCGTTCCGGCGCTGCAAGGCGAACGGCCGCCCGCCGTCCTTGCCGCGAACACGAGCCGCCTGCCCGCCTATTCCCAGATCGTCACGCCTGACACCGAGCTGGCGGACATGTTTCTCATCGAGGCGGCGCGCGGCTGCAGCCGAACCTGCACCTACTGCGTGATGCGCAGGTCGACCAACGGTGGCATGCGCAAGGTCGAGCCGGACCAGATCCTCGCCAAGATTCCCGAGCACGTCCGTCGCGTGGGCCTGGTAGGCGCGGCCGTCACCGACCACCCCCGCCTGCCGGTGGTCCTGCGCGCGCTCATCGATTCAGGCCGCCAGGTCGGGATATCCAGCCTGCGCGCCGATCGCCTGACGCCCGAGCTGGTGGGCCTTCTTGCTGCCGCCGGCTACCGCACTCTCACCACTGCTTCCGACGGCGCGTCTCAGCAGATGCGCGACCGAATCCAGCGCGGCACCAGCGAAGAGAATTTGCGCAACGCCGCTCGCCTGTGCCGCGCGCACGGCATGGCAGCGCTCAAGCTCTACATGATGCTGGGCCTGCCGGGCGAAGCCATGGCCGACGTAGACGACCTCGTCCGCTTCGCGCGCGAGCTGGCGGAAATCGCGCCGCGCCTGGTGATTACCGTGGCGCCCTTCGTGGCGAAGCGCAACACGCCGCTCGACGGTTCGCCGTTCGAGGACGTGAGCGTCCTCGACGCCAGGCTGGCCCGGTTGCGGGCTGGACTCCAAGGCCGCGCCAAGTTGGTTGGAGAGTCGCCCAAGTGGGCTTGGATCGAGTATCGACTGGCGCAAGGTGGTTTCGCGGAGGGCCAAGCGGCTGTGACGGCGGCACGAGCGGGCGGCGGCTATCGGGCGTGGCGACGCGCCCTCGACCCCGCCGTGCCCGAAACCGGTTCATGATACAAAGGTGGACGGCGGATCTGCCGAAAACCAGATTGGGCGAATTTCTCAATTCGAGCGCCCTGAGAGTTCAGGAAGCAAAGACGAAAGGTTGCCTTCCCGATGAAAATGCGAAGTTCATGCATGGCCATCTGTTCCGTGGGCGCGTTGGCGATGGCGTTCCTCGCGCCTGGCTGTGCGGGTCCGCCCAAGACGACCGGCAACGGATCGGGTGGTAGCGGAGCGGGCGGCAGCGGAGGCAAGAGCGCGGGGGGAGCAGCCGGATCGAGTAATTCGAGCAATCAGGGCGGCGCTTCTGGAGCGGGCGGCTCGAACCTCGGCGGGGCGTCGGCTGCCGGCGGCTCAAACAACAACGGCGGTGCCTCGGGTGCCGGCGGTGCAAGCAGCAGCGGCGGTACATCGAGCTCTGGCGGAACATCATCGAATGGTGGCGGCTCCAGCGGTTCGACGAACAGCGGCGGCTCTGGGCCAAACGGCGGTGCTGGCGGCAAAGCCGGCGCCTCGGGTAGCGGTGGAAACGCCGGCAGCGGCGGGGGCCGGGGGGGCGTGAGTGGTTCCGGGGGCTCGGCGGGAGGGGGCGCAGGCTCGCCCGCTGGTGGGGCCGGTGCGTCTGGTGGCTCGGCCGGAGGCGGCGGGGCGAGCAGCGGCGGTGCGGCCGGCTCGGGTGGATCAGGAACGTCTACCGGCGGTTCGGCCGGAGGCGGCGGCACCGCGGTCAGCTACATGCTGCCGCCGCCCGACCAGTGTCACGACCTGGACAACCAGCCGTGGTCGAACGATCCGACCACCGGTTGCGTCGCCGGCAATGCGTCCAGCAAGTGCGGCGGAAAGTGCGAGACCGCCAGCGTGTGTGAAAGCCCCACCGCAAAGCTTGACGCCGACCGAGAGTACATGTGCCCGCGCAACATCCTCTTCAGCCCCGAGCTTGAGCAGGCCGCGATCGACGACGGCCTGCAGGGATTCCACTACGCGGTGGTCGGCCATGACCCGGACCAGGGTGGCATCGATGGCAACGAGGCCACGTGCTGTCAGTGCTACCAGCTCGTCTTCGCCTACCCGAGCCCCAACAACGATCCCCAGGTGCTTACCGATCCCGACCATCCCAACAATTCTCCCACGTCTGCGATTCCGGTCCCCGCGCCCCTGATCGTGCAGACCTTCAACACTTCGGCCACGGCAACGACTTTCGACGTCTACATGCCCGCTGGCGGCATGGGGGCCCAGAACGGCTGCTTCCTGCTTCCCAACAGCGGCTCCGATGCGGCCCAGCGGAAATACATGTACACCGACTACCCGCTCAACGGCCAACCCGGCAATGGCGGCGTCAAACCGGTTTCCCTGCAGGAATGGGCTGCGGACTGCAAAACCAAGAACACCGACCCCCACCCCCAGTGGGTCACCCAGGCGACCATCACCTCCCCGGCCTGCGTTCAGGACTTCACCGACGCGTGCAACAAGATCACGTCGGCCGTCCCGGGTCTGACCGATCTCGGCCGCAGCGGATGCATCAAGGCGAACACCGTCGACTCGTTCTACCACCTCAACTGGTCGGTCTACGCGATGAAGGTGGTATGCCCGGAGCACCTCACGCGCGTCACTGGTTGCAAGCTGGCCTACAATGGCACCAAGCCCAGCGCGGTGAAACCGAACGTCAAGACAGCGGACCAGGCGAACGCGGACGCGGACTTTTGGAAGAAGACGGCCAACAGCAGCAGTCTGTACGAGACGACGACCATGGAAGATTGCTGCCGCCCGACCTGTGCGATCTACAATCAGATTACGACGCGCGGGCTCACCACCGATCCGCAGTACAGATCCTTCTACAACTGCGACATCAACGGCGTCCCCTGGACGCAGCCGCAGTAGCTAGAGCCGGCTGGCAGGCAGGCGGGTGACCACCCGCCATGCCACTGCGCTTCAAGACATAGCAATCTTCTTCCGGTCCTCGCCTTGCGCTTTCGACGCAGGGCATGGCACATTAGATCGAAGAAAGACAACAATCTGTACGCGGGCCCGGCCCAAACTTATAAGAATTGGACTGACGCGTTGGAGGTATACCGATGTTGAAGAACGTTCTGTTCTTGATTCCTATTGCTGCTCTGGGCTGCGGCAACCCCGGTTCCGTGGGTGGCTCGGATCAGTCCGGCACCAAGGGAGGAGGCGGCTTGGTGATATCCACGTCGGTGGCCGGACAGACGGGCCAGGCCGGAAACGGAGGCGGAGGGAGCACCGGGTCCGCACTGCCGGGCGAGCTCAACTTCGTCATCCGCGACTTCAAGTTCTACGACGGTACTGACGCGACCAACCCAGATTTCGAAAATCCGCCAAAGACCGGATCGAACTGGGACGACCGGGACATCGTCAGCGACACGCTGGGCTCCGATCACCTGCCTGTGTACAAGAACCCTCAAAGCACCGCGGCAAACCCGACGCTCACTACCCACGGCAAGAAGTGGTTCGACCAGTGGTTCCGCAGCACGGACGGCATGAACATAGCGCAAACCATCCCAGTCACCTTGACCCAGAACTCGGACGTGACCTTTGGGTACGACGCCAGCCAGCCGGGGCCGCTCAACAAAGATGGCATGTTCTTCCCCATCGATGACGGAACCCAGTACGCGACCGCGTTCGGCAACCAGAGCGGCAAGGATGCGCAAGGCAACAGCCACAACTTCTCGTTCACCCTTGAGATTCACACCGTCTTCACCTACCAGGGCGGCGAGCACTTCTACTTCCGCGGCGACGACGATGTCTTCGTCTACATCGACAACAAGCTGGTCATCAATCTGGGCGGCATCCACGTCTCCGAGCACCAGGACGTCGCCATCGACTCGCTCGGGTTGACCAAGGGCAACACCTACAACCTCGACTTCTTCTACACGGAACGCCACGTGGTTGCCTCGGACTTGCTCATCACGACCGGCTTGGGGTTGTCGAACAACGGCAACATCCCGATTCTGTAGCGGATCGATTGTCGTGGTCCTGGGCCGCCGCGAAGCGGCCCAGGAGACAAAGCTGCGAAGATAGAGCTACTTGGCGAGCTTCATGATGGGCCCGGCGTTCTCGCCCTGGGTGGTGTAGTAGATGGCCGATCCGCGCCCGGCCACCTGCGATCCGGACTGGGTCAGGCCTGACACCAGCGTGACCGGCGTTCCCCCGCCCAGCGGGACCCTGACGATCGCGCCGCTGTTCGGCGTGGAGGTATCGGAGGTCGCGACGTAGGCCGCACCGGAAACCGCCAGCGAAGTGAGGCGCAGCGAGGTCGGGAAGGTTGCCAACACCACCGGGCTTCCACCAGCGATGGGAACCTTCTTGAGAGCGCTCGTGTCGTCGACCCAATAAACGTAGGCCGCATCGACGTCTATGCTCAGCGAGAAGGGCGCCGTCCATGGAATCGACGGCGGCATGTTGACGGTGACAAGCTCGACCGGCGTCCCGCCAGCGAGTGGCGTCTTCATGATCGAGATGGTCCGGTTAGGCGGTGAGAATTCGCTCCAGTACACGTTCACCGAGTCGATCTTGATGTTGTCAGGGTAGCCGTTGGTGCTCGCGAGCGTGATCTTGGCATAGTCCGAGTACTTCGCCGTGGCGACCTGTTTGCGGTACCAATCCGTCCAATAGATCTGGCTTTCGTTCACGGCCAGCCCATAGCAGTATTCGATCGACGGGACGATGGTGGTCGGGGCGGGGAGCACGAAGTACTGCCGGCGCAAGTCCATCTTCACCCCGTCATACCAGAAGGCGGATCCGCTGTTGACCGCGAGATTCTCGACGAAGACTTCGCCCGACGTCATCACTGTGGGAGGGCCCCCACCGACGGGCACCTTGTTCACCGTGGTGTCGGTGCCCCAGTAGACGAACCTCTCGTCGACCACCGGGCCGGCGGTCACCCGGGTCTGGGCGTCGGTCAACGCGACCGGCTGACAAACGCCGCCCACGCAGGCGCCGCCCAAACAATCATGCCAGCAAGCGCCGCAATTGTGAGGATCGGTGTCGGACGCCGCACAAGGTGTGGCCAGCTTGTCGATGAGGCCGCAGCGCGGGCTCCCCCATCCGGTCGCGTGGTCCCAGCCGCTGGCCGCGTAGTAGGTAGGGTTCCCGGGCGGCGTTGAGACGTCGCTCGGGTTCGAACCCTCTGTGACGTCGAAGAACGCGTCTCCGTAACCCGCCGACTGGCCGATATAGTAGATGGCCGGATTGATGAACCCGACCGGCCTGGCGCTTGCCGAGTTGACCAGCGCGGTGAATCCGGCCCACAGGGGCGTCGCGCCGCTGGTCGCCGAGCAACAGGAGCTGTACATCGTTCCGCCCCAAAACCATTCGACGTTGTTGGCGAAGGCAGCCACGTCGGGGTAGTTGCGATAGTCGGACCCAAGACCGGGGACGTCCACCTGGTAGTAGGGTATCGGAGCGTTCATAAGGAGGCCGCCGCCGCTGCCGCTCCAGGCCTTCTCGTGGTTGAAGGTCCCGGCAGGATCGATGACCGCTTCCGTGCCGCCCACCAAGGTGACGTTCTCTAGGTCCAGCATGTGGCCGGGATCCTGATCGGCCCGCGTGCCGCCGTCGTCGCCGGAGGCATCGAAGAACGACTGCCCCTGGGCGGCAAACTGGTCGAGAGTCTGCTGTGTCACCGCGTCGACCGCCATACCCCACGAGGAGGACACCTGCAGCGCCAAGGGGGTCGTATTGGCGATGAGGGCAAGCGCGTCGTTGGTGCCCGCCGCCGTCGCATTCGTCACGTACATGACGATCTTTGCCTTGGGCGCGATCGACAGCGCCATCTCGACGTCGAGATCCGCTTCCGCAAGGCGCTGCCCTGTGGCGGGTGTGGTCGAGGCGCCGTCGACGCTTATGGGAGGGTTCACCACCGGCGCGAAGTCGCTCGGCGCGATTCCGGCCGCGGTCTCGTACCCTTGCACGTCGTTGATGTCGAAGGCCGCGTAGGAAAAGAGGGCGATCGTTTGGCCGTCGCCAAGAAGCTCGGGGTGGCAGGAAGCGTAGATGCCGTGGATGTCGGTCGGACCAATCAGCTTGTTGGTCTTGGTGTCTACGCGTGGCGTGGGGACATACCAGTTTTCGAGATTGCTGACCCGAAGAACCGCCAGCGCGAGGTTCACGGACGGCTCGCGATCGGGAGCATAGAACTGCGTGCCGTCGGGGCGGCTGTAGTAGTTGAGATTCAAGAAAAGGGACTTCTCGACCGCTGCCGCGGTTCCTCGAAGAGAAACCAGCATGTTGTTCGCATAGGTTTTCGTGACCGTGAATCCAGCCGCCGTGGCCCAGTCGAGGACCTTCTGGTAATCCGCCGGCAAGGGCCCATAGTTGCTGGCATACTGCTGCGGGGTGAGGTAGTTGCGATAAGTCTGTGGCTGGGTTGGGCTGGAAACGCCTTGGATGAAGGCCTTGAGCGCTGCTTGATTCCGCACTGGCAGGCCGACGGTGATCTGCATGGGGGTGTTGGCAGGTACTGGACCTACCAGGGGCGCGCCCTTGATCTCCGGTGTCAGGTAGCCGGAGAGTTGTTGCGTCCCCTGTGGGCCGCGACAAGATGGCGTGCTCACGCCCGACGCGAACACCAGATCGCCCTTGTAGTACACGGCATAGTGCGAGTCGGAGACGAAACCGCCGCCGGTTGAAAGACAGGGACTGAACCACCGGCCCGTCCCCGGTGTGAAGTTGGCGAAGTTGCCGAGATGGGTCCCGGTCTGCAGGTTGGTCCACCGGCCGCCCGCCGCCAGCACGGTGGTATCGGTGGTCGAGATGGCAATCTCCCAGTTCGCCTGGTGACTGGCGTCGGGCCCGCACGCCGGGCTGAATGACGTCACGGTCGCCTTCACGCCCGACACTTGATGCACGCAGCTTGGTCCTGAGGTGGTGCAGCCGCCATAGTTCACGTCGGTCACCATCTGCTGGGCCGCCGTCGTGTCCTCAACCCACATCTTGATACTGACATCCGACAATGCGACGGCGGTCGTCCCGGTGTTCGTAACCTGGAAGGCCGATTGCACTTGATTCGCCACGCAGGCGTTGGTGAGCTCCTCGAGGCGCAGCGACGCCGACGACATGCCGCCCCCGAGCGTCGCCGCGTACGCCTTCTGGTTGAAGCGGGCATTGCTGTCTGTGGCGGAGCCGGGCCGATCAAGGCAGCCTGCGACGGCCAAACAGACAGGCAAGATGAACGCTACGGTTCTATTTCGTGCGACCGTGGAGCGAATTGGAATGGACATGGACACACCCTCCTCAGCATGAGTTTTCGATCACAATCGCGGACGGGGTGCTCACCCTAGTCAACTCCGGTGTGGCGCACAACAACGAGATCGCAAATGATGCGCAACAGTTGTCTTGGTCGGGCGATTGCCCGAGGGGAGTCAAGCCGTTGGGGCTCTAATCTCGTTTGCCCTTCGCCCGCCGGCGGCGGACCAGCAGCAGAACGAACAGCGCAACCACGCCGGCCACGATGGCGAGCACGAAAGGCGTGCCACGAAGTGCCTGCAGAGCTTCGAACCCCGCGCGCATCACGTCCGCCAGCAGCCCAAACAGCCCGCGTCCGAAGCGAAGCAGCAGTGGCAGCGCCAGCAGAAGCGCGATGATCTTCGTCAGTCGGCTGTTTTTCGCCGGGGTCGGCCGAGCCCACGCGGCACCGGCAGCGCCACGAAAGCCGCCAGCCCCACTGTCGAAGGCGGTGCGACGCTTCGGATCGGAAAGAATCTCGTAAGCCCGATTGACCTCCGCCATCTTCTCGGCGGCGAGGCCCTCAAGCGGGTTGCCGGCGTGCTTGTCGGGATGGTAGCGCCCCACCAGCTCGCGGTAGGCTGCGCGAATTTCTGCATCGGTGGCGTTGCTTCCCACGCCCAGCACGGCGTATGGATCGAAGGCGTCCGTCGACATCAGCGCGCCTTCGGCGCGGGCCCACCCGTTCCCGGCGATTCCAGATAGCGGAAGAGATCGGCGCTGGTCGAGAGCACCAGCCACGAATCCTTGTCGATGGTGGTCTTGTAGGTCTCCATGGTGCGCAGAAAGCGATACAGCTCGCGGTTGCGGTTGTAGGCTTCGGCGTAGATCCCGGCCGCCTCGGCGTCGGCCTTGCCCATGATTTCCTGGGTCTTGCGATAGGCCTCGGACTCGATGACCTTTAACTCGCGTTCCTTCTTGCCTCGCACCTCGGCGCTTTTGCCCTGACCTTCCGAACGGTGCCGGTCGGCGATGCGCTTGCGCTCGGAGATCATGCGGTCGAACACCTTGGCCTGCACGCTTTCGATGTAGTTGATGCGCTGGAGCTGAATGTCGACCAGCTCGATGCCGTAGTCGGGCATCACGTGCGACGCACGCTCGAGGATCAGCCGGGTGATCTTGTCGCGGCCCTGCTCCACCTGGCGCATAGCCTCAGCCTCCATCACGTCCTCGATTTCCTCCGCCCTCTCGAAGGCGCGGTTGCTCACGCGCACCACCTCAATCAGGTTGTTGTTGGCGATGACGTTGCGGGTTTCGCCGTCGATAATGTCGTCAAGCCGCGACTGCGCCCCGCGCTCGTCGTGCAGGCGCTGGAAGAAGCGCAAGGGATCGGCGATGCGCCAGCGCGCATAGGTCTCCACCCAGATGTATTTCTTGTCGCGGGTCGGGATCTGGTTCGGGTTGCCGTTCCATTCCAGCCAGCGTTTGTCGAACACGTTGGCTTCCTGGGCGAAC